>SVMP01000051.1 GCA_015067385.1 Oscillospiraceae bacterium
GAAAGGCGTGTCCCCCTCCGCTGTCGCTATTGCATGGATACTTCGCCATCCTGCAAATATTCAGGCTGTTATCGGCACTACAACACCCGAACGTGTCCGCGATTACGCAACCGCCGCAGATATTACCCTCACCAGAGAAGAATGGTATTCTCTCTACCGTGCCGCAGGAAATATTATTCCTTAGTTTATAATGTAAAAAAGAACACAGAAAACTTTTTTGTCTTCTGTGTTCTTGACTTTTTATTCAAAAAATGATATTATAACCTTAATCGTTCGGCTTCTCTTCTTTGAAGCCTTCGCCCAGAACCTCCGAAACTTCACCGATGATCGTAAAGGCTTTCGGGTCTGTCTCTTTAATGATCGTTTTGAGCTTCTGAAGCTCGAAGCGTTTAACAACTATCATGACCATCTCTTTGTCAAGCCCCGTGTAGCCGCCTTTTGCTTTAATGAGCGTTACGCCTCGGTCCATCTTTTCAATGATCTGCGCCGAAAGATGCTTCGGATCTTCCGTAAGAACCTGGACAAGCTTCGCCTGATCGAAACCGTTGTTGATCTTATCAAGGAAAAGACCGGTGATATAGATCGTTACCGTCGCATAAAGCATCGCATTGATGTCCTTGAACGCTATTGCCGCAATAACAACAACCACAGCGTCGATTATCGTAAGCATCGTGCCGTACGAAAATGCGTGGAATTTCTTCGTTAAGATCTGAGATAACAAGTCTGTGCCGCCCGTTGAAACACCGCGCGAAACTATCAAACCCAAACCTATACCGCCTATAACACCGCCAAATATTGCCGCCAAAAGCGGATTTTCGGTGTACTGCGGGAAACCGGGGATAAATCCGACAAAGTCAGTCATGAAATAAAAAATCGCAGACGAGAGCAAAATTCTAAGCGTCGTCTTTAGTCCCATCATCTTGAACGCTATCAGAAACAGCGGAATGTTCAAAATAAATGAAACACTACCGATCGGAACATGAAAATAGTAATTGAGTATCGTTGAGATACCAACCATTCCGCCCGGCGCGATAAGGTTCGGAAGTGTAAACGTGTTGACGGTTATACCGTACAAAAAGCTGCCGAATGTAAATAAGAAAATATCTTTGAGAAATTCCTTTGTTTTTGTGTTCATACGTTACCTCCTCCTTTAAAATATGTCGCAATCCTTGATTATTTCTTTGAAAAGCTCCGCTATTCGTTCATCATTTCCGCAAAGACGAAGATATCCGAACAGCGTTTCAAGCCCTGTAGCTCTGCGGTATTCATCCGCATCATTGTTTTTATTGGGCACGGAATGAGCGTTTCTGCCGCGTTTGAAAACAGCTATCTCTTCTTCCGTAAGTATGCCCTCTATACGTAAAAACGCATCACTCTGACCTTTACAGCTTACAAATTTCGTAGCCTCACTGTGAAGCTTTCCGTTGGGCTTGTTGCCTTTTCTGACAAGCATCTCCCGAACAAGAAGCTCGTAAACACAGTCGCCCAGATATGCAAGAGTTAACGGCGAATATGTCGCCGCCTCACGTCTCATCTCTGCTCTCTGCTCTTCGGTCATTAAAGATCCCTTCTGTTCTCTATCGCCATAGAAAGCGTTAATTCATCTGTGTATTCAAGGTCGCCGCCGATGGGAATGCCGAAAGCAAGCCGTGAAACCTTCACGCCCAACGGTTTTATGAGCCTTGAAATGTAAAGAGCAGTCGTGTCTCCCTCAACAGTCGGATTTGTCGCCAGAATAACTTCCTTGACCTCTCCGTCTTCAAGTCTCGCTATAAGCTCTTTAATATAAATATCATCGGGTCCTATACCCTCCATCGGCGAGATAACACCGTGAAGAACATGGAAAAGCCCTTTGTAATCCTTCGCTTTGTCTATCGCCATAACATCTGTCGGCGTTTCGACAACGCATATCACACTCTTGTCTCTCTTAACGTCAGAGCATACGGAGCATACCTGCCCATCCGTCAGATTTTTGCAGATCGGACAGTTATGGATCTTCTTTTTTGCGTTTAACAGAGCATTCGCAAACTCCTCGACCTTTGCATCGGGCATCTTTAATACATGGATGGCAAGCCTTGCCGCCATCTTCGAGCCTATGCCGGGAAGTCTGCGAAAACAGTCCGTTAATATATCAAGAGATACTATTTTGTTCATGTAAGTCCGGGAATGTTGGGAAGATTAGCGCCTTTTGTAAGCTTCGACATCTCTTCGTCAGATTTCTTCTCAACGGTCTCAATAGCTTCGTTTACGCCTGCAATAAGCATATCTTCAAGCATTTCGATATCTTCTGCTTCGTTGGAAACGATTGACGGATCGATCTTTATAGATGTTATCTGCTTGTTGCCGAGTATCTTTATTTTAACCATTCCGCCGCCTGCGGAAACTTCAAACTCAGTAGCGTCAAGCTCTTCCTGCTTGTTTTTCATGTCTTCCTGAAGTTTGGTGATCTGTCTCATCATTGCCTGCGGATTTCCGCCGCCCTGGTTGGGTATTCTGACTTTCATTTTTATTTCTCCTTATAACATTTCGAACATGGGGTTCGTTTCTATATTATCGTAAGCATATGTGCTTCCGACGTATTTTACTGTGTCGTCGCCGCGCTCTATTGTGATCTTTCTTCCGAATTTGTGGTCGGCTTCAAATGCGGCTCTGATTTGTTCTATGCTTTTCTTTAATGAGTCAACATCTGCCTGCTTCGCTGTTATTATTACGATCTCATTGCCTCTGTATACCGCTTTCGAATAAAATTTCAACAGCATCTGCGTTGACATATCCTTTACCCTCGCCGCTATCTCGTCAAGAGTCTGAAATTCTCGCCACGGCTCGTCCGTGTCAACAACCGGCGGCTCTTCTTTGGGCTTTGGCGGCGGTTCGGGTGCTTTCTCCGCTTTAACATCCGCCTTCGGCTCTTCTTTTACAGGCTCTGCTTTAACAGCTGCAGGCTCGGGCGGAACAGCTTTCTGTTCAACTTTAACGGGAGCGGGCGTCGGCTGCTGTGACGGTATTTCAACGGTTTTTTGCTGTACGGGTGCCGTCTGCTGCATCGGTATTCCTTTTGCAAGGATCGTCGCAAGCTTGTTTTCAAGCGACTCTATTCTTGCCGTGAGTGCCGCTGTGTCTTCCGAAAGATTCGGTCTTGCAAGCAAAATAAGGCATATTTCTATTTCCGAACGCGGATCGGCTCCTCTTGAAAGCGCCTGACGTGTGTTACGCAATGTTTTTAAAGCGTAAATTAAAAATTGCTCGGAGAAAAGCGGGCAAAGCGCTTTTATTTTTTCTATCTCCTCTTCGGATGCGTCTATAACATTTTCGGGCGAAGTCGTTGCTTTTGCCGCAAGGATACGTCTGAATACCTCTGCAAGCTCTTCCGAAAAAACTGCCATATCCGCAGACGATGAATACATTTCCGCAACAAGCGCATAGAGTGCGTCGGTGTTATTCTCTGCAACAAATTTTACAGCGTCGTAAAGCTTCGATTTTCCTATAACACCGAGCGACTTTTCGATCTGCTCGGGGCTTTCAAGCTCAAGAACTCTGTCAAGGATCGAAAGTCCGTCACGCATCGAACCGTCCGCAAGGTCTGCAACGAGCGATATCGAGGCTTTGTCGAGCGTTTTTCCCTCTTTTTCAAGAACGGATTCGAGAACGCCCATGATCTTTTTGATGCTCAGACGGAAAAAATCGAAACGCTGGCATCTCGAAAGGATCGTCGCCGGTACTTTATGCGGCTCTGTCGTCGCTAAAATAAATACAACGTGCTCCGGCGGCTCTTCGAGCGTTTTTAACAACGCATTGAACGCTCCCGTCGAAAGCATATGAACCTCGTCGATTATATATACTTTATATTTTGCCGTGATCGGCGCATATGCGATATCGTCACGTATATCTCTTATGTTTTCAACACCCGTGTTCGATGCCGCGTCGATCTCCGAAACATCGAATATACTGCCGTCAAGGATCCCTTTACATACCGAACATTCGTTGCACGGCTCGCCGTCTTTCGGGTTAAGACAGTTTATCGCACGAGAAAATATCTTCGAACAGGTCGTCTTACCTGTGCCTCGTGTTCCCGTAAAAAGATACGCATGACCGATCGCTCCGCTTGCTATCTGCCTGCGGAGTGGGGTGGTTATATGATCCTGACCGTGTACATCTGAAAAATTAAGCGGTCTGTATTTCCTGTAAAGCGCAAATTTCTGCATATATTTTCTCTGTATAAAAAAATAAAAAGACGGGTTACCTGCTGTGCCCTTTGTATGTGCTTAATGCTGCTCGGTTCCCCGCCTGACATGGTTCGCACGCAAAGTCACGCAGGACCCGCCTTAAATACTATTATACACTATTTTTACCCTAAAATCAAGAGGGTAAATGAAATTTCATATTATTTTCACTATCATTAACGGAGTTTTTACTATGAAAAGAATCGACAATATTTTAGCCAATTCAGGCGTATGTACACGAAGCGAAGCCCGTAAGATCATTATGTCGGGCAGAATAACCGTAAACGGCAAAAAAATCACCTCGCCGTCCGAAAAAATCGACGAAAATGCCCCTGTTTTTCTCGACGGAAATCCCATAAATTCCGAGCCGCTTGTTTATCTCATGCTTAACAAGCCTGCAGGTTACGTCTGCGCAAACGATGAGCCCGACAGCGTTCTTACCCTCGTCCCGAAAGAGTTTTACCGCAAAGGTCTTTTTACGGTCGGCAGGCTCGATAAAGATACCGAAGGGCTTTTGCTTATAACAAATGACGGCGACTTCGGCCATTCCGTCGCCGCACCGTCAAGAAATATCTCGAAAATTTACTTTGCAGAGCTTGAAAGAGAGGTCACCGATGACGATATCAAGGCTTTCGCTTTTGGTTTAACATCTAAAAACGGAGACTCATTCGCCCCTGCCCTTCTCGAAAAAGGCGAGGGCAAGAGTGCTCTCATAACCGTCAGCGAGGGCAAGTATCACGAAGTAAAACGCCTCTTTCTTATAACAAATAACAAAGTCCTCTACCTCAAACGCCTCAAAACAGGCGGCCTCTCCCTCGATGAAAACCTCAAAAAAGGCGAAATGCGAATGCTGACGGAAGAGGAAAAAACGGCGATATTTCAATAAATGGAACTTTTTTGTAAAATCTTCGTCTAATCTTATAGGAAAGAGTTACTTTTCTATGTTAGCAATTCTTATTTTTTGTACATCACAGAATAATATATAAAAAGGAGGACGGGAAAATGAAAAAAATATTGATCCTGTTTATTTGTACGGTTTTCTTGTTTTCTTTTTCATCCTGCGACAACAGCGATAAAAAAACAGACGGTTTTACACCTACGGAGCTTGCGGAATATCTTTCATCTGTTGACGGAATTACCAATACCGGCGCTAACAATAACAAGTTAATAATCTGTGAAAACAATTACAAAATCTCTGCTTCAACTAGAGACAGAATGAACATCTATAAATTCAACATGAAGGATTACTTGCATTTATTTATTCCCGATGAAAATCCACTTTCCGGAGCGCCTTCTCTTTCGTATACATCTACGAATTTATTTGAAAACGAGGGACTTGCCCAGGCATATTTTTTTGATAAATTGAAAGAAGCAAAAAGCAATTATTATGGGGCTTCTCCCAACAATTTTGCGTACATAATCCGAGATTGCGGTTTTAATTCCTCTCCCGAATGGACTGAATGGGTAGATTATGATATTCCGATAAACCATGAGTATAAATTAAATCATGGGGAATGGAATCAGTATTGGTATAATCCGATAACAGAAGAATTTG
The DNA here is from genome assembly GCA_015067385.1 of Oscillospiraceae bacterium. Classification (GTDB taxonomy): domain Bacteria; phylum Bacillota; class Clostridia; order Oscillospirales; family UBA644; genus HGM12619. The sequence goes on from SVMP01000051.1 coordinate 5,776, forward strand.
AAATCGGCCATTATTACAGAGATCTTGAGAATTCAACGGAGATATATCTTGTATATCAGAATATGTCATTGTTTTATTACAGTGCGGGTCACTTACCTGTGTTGATGTCCGAAGAACTGTACGAGCATTTGAAAGAAACATATAAAAACTTTCATTTTGAGAACTATCAAAAAGGAACTGTTAAAGAATTTTCCGAATGGTTTATGGGCGAATACCTTGAAAATGTCCCGACTATCTTCTCTGATATCAAAGCGGAATATGTATATTACCCTGCCTACGGTTCAGGAATTCGAATGGATTTTGACGGATACGAAGAAGAGGGTTATGATGCAGTAGTAAAGTGGTTTATTTCCGACATGAAAAATCTCGGCGTAAACTTTGATGAACTGCGCTCATACATCATCAAGGCGACTGTTCCCCATGACGGCACAATTCAAGATATTTTCTGGGAACTGATTGGATGAGGTAAGAGGTACGAAGTAATAGGTAATAAGTAAAGAGCAGATATAGGCTTAAAAACCTTTATCTGCTCTTTCATATTTTAGCTGTATTTATACAATTTAGCTACGAAGTAATTTAGCTTTGCAACTTGTTGCAAAATTTAGCTGTGCGAAGCACTATTTAGCTGCACGCAGTGCAATTCAGTCGATCTTCGGCAGAGAAGCGAAGCCCTGTTCGAGTTCTGCGTCGGTGGGGATATAGTCGGACATAGTGCCCTTGTTGAACTGTGTATATGCAGGCATATCGAAGTAGCCTGTACCTGTTAAACCGAAAAGAATGGTCTTCTGCTCGCCTGTTTCCTTGCATTTGAGCGCTTCATCGATAGCGGCACGGATAGCGTGAGAAGATTCGGGTGCGGGAAGAGTGCCTTCGCAGCGTGCGAACTGTACAGCCGCCTCGAAAACTTTCGTCTGCTCGTAGGAACGTGCGGTCATGTAGCCGTCGTGGTAGAGCTTGGAAAGGATAGAGTTCATGCCGTGGTAACGAAGACCGCCCGCATGGTTGGAAGCAGGGATAAAGCCGCTGCCGAGGGTGTACATCTTCATAAGCGGAGTCATCTTGCCTGTGTCGCCGAAGTCGTAAGCGTATTTGCCTCTGGTAAGAGACGGGCAGGATGCAGGTTCAACTGCGATAACTTCGGGATTTGTCTTGCCTGCGATCTTGTCAGCCATAAAGGGAGCGATAAGGCCGCCGAGGTTAGAGCCGCCGCCTGCACAGCCGATGATGATATCGGGAGATACGCCGTATTTATCAAGCGCTGCTTTCGCTTCGAGACCGATAACGGACTGATGGAGCAGAACGTGGTTAAGAACGGAGCCGAGAACGTATCTGGAATTTTCGTGTGTCATAACGTATTCAACAGCTTCGGAGATAGCGCAGCCGAGAGAGCCGCTGGTGCCGGGATGTTCTTCAAGAATACGTCTGCCTACTTCGGTAGTGTCGGACGGAGAGGGGATAACAGATGCGCCGTAAGTTTCGATAACGGCTTTTCTGTGAGGCTTCTGTTCAGCAGAACCCTTTACCATATAGACCTGAAGATCGAGACCGAAGAAAGCGGTCGCCATAGCGAGAGCCGTACCCCACTGACCTGCGCCTGTTTCGGTCGCAAGATGTTTAATGCCCTGCTTTTTCGCATAGTAGACCTGCGCTGCGGCAGAGTTGAGCTTATGAGAGCCGGAGGTGTTGGAGCCTTCGAACTTATAATAGATATGTGCGGGCGTTCCGAGCATTTCTTCGAGGCAGTACGCACGGACAACGGGAGAGGGACGGAACATTCTGTAGAACGCTCTGATCTCTTCGGGGATCGCGATATAAGCTTCGGTGGTGTTGAGCTCCTGATCGACGAGGTCGGAGCAGAAGATCTCCGAAAGCTCTTCACGGGTGCAGGGTTTGCCTGTTTTGGGGTTGAGCATGGGATCGGGAAGTTCTTTCATGAACGGACGGAGGTCGAACCAAGCCTTTGGCAACTCGTCTTCGGAAAGATATATTTTATAAGGAACGTTTTTCATTATTATTTTACCTCAATTCATATTTTTAACATCGGGCGCAATCTCGACAGAGTAATGCGGTTTCTCATGTATGCGTGGTAGTTCATAGCATCCGAAACGAGCTTGTCGTTCAGGTCTGCGTCTTTCGGGTCAACAGTTGCGCCTGCAACAGACATAAGACGGATAAGCTCTTCGGTTTCGGGAACGAATTTGTTGATGATCTCGGTGATCTGACGCCATCGTTCACGTAAAATTTCAGGGTCAATATCTTTTGTTATGGGGATCTTGTTCAATTCTTTAACATCACGGTAAAGATTCGGGCCGTACGCTTCTTCAACAGGCTTCCAGTCGATAAATTCTTCACCCGGGAACACTTCTTTGATCTTTGCGAGCTTGCGGTATTCTTCCGCTATTTTAACGGTTGCGATACCGACGAGTTTGCCGTGATAATCGTGGTCTCCGAGAAGCTCAAGCTGTTTGATCTCCCAGAAATGAGCGATCATATGTTCAGCGCCAGAAGCAGGACGTGAAACTCCGACAAGCGACATCGACAGCCCCGACAAAACAAGGGCTTCCATTGCGACTTTTGCGGCGGCTTCGTCGTTTGTTAAAAGCTTATCGGCAAGCGAAACGAGCGTATCGACAACATTCTCGACAAGCTCCGCAACGTTCTGACAGAAATATTCGCCCGTTATAAGCCTCGAAACTTCCCAGTCAACTCTCGCTATCTTTTTGCCTATAACATCGCCGAAGCCTGCGGCTTTCAGCTCAGCCGGCGCTGCGGCAAGAATTTTTGTATCCGCCATGATAACGGACGGCTGATTTGTTGAAAAAGTGACTTTGAAGCCTTCGTCGCTTACGATGGGAGCAACGGACGATGCAAAACCGTCCATAGACGGTGCGGTGCCGAAGATCGCAAACGCTTTGTTTTCAAGGAATGCGGCGTAACGGCAGATGTCGTTTACAGAACCCGTGCCGACGGAAAGAATACCGTCACAGCCGACAGAGAGGTCTCGAATAAATTTGACCTGCGACACGAGCGGCTTCTTCATTATCGGATATATATATTTTTTAACGGAAAATCCGCTGTTTTCAAGGCTTTCCATGATCCCGTCTGCGGCGGCGAATGCAGGTTCGTCGGACACTAAAAGGATATTTTTCGGAAAACCGTTTTCTTTAAGGATCTTGCCTGCCTCGTGAACAACGCCGTTGTCTATCTCAACAGCTTTTATAACGGAAACGTGTTCCTTGCCGCACGGACAGTTCTTGTAACTTTCGAGAAGCACACTTAAATCCATAGTTCAACCTCTTTATAAATAAAAAAATGCTCTTATCCCTCAACTAAAGGGACAAGAGACTTCTCCTGCGGTGCCACCCTTTTTCGCGGAGGATCTCCGCGCACTTTCGGCTACTCTGATCTGACATTCATAGCTCTGCCGCTTTGACGGTCGGCATCCGTCTCCCCTACTGACAATTTGCGTTCGGTTTGCCCTCATGAGTCCATTCGCCGAAGCGTCCGTCGCTGCGATCACACCGTCCGCAACTCTCTCTGCACGCCGTTTTTCGGGTACTACTCTCAATCATCGGTTTTATTACTGATTATAATACCACTTTTACGGTTTTTTGTCAATAGAATCAGACAAAAGACACAGTTTGTTTATAAATAAACAGCTAAATAGACCTTCGGTCAGCTAAATTGTGTAAACACAGCTAAAAACAACAGAGCAGAAAAGGATCAAGCCAAAATCTGCTCTGTATTTATTATATTTCAGCTTTTAACGTACCGCAGGGACATATCACTGTTCGCCGCGAATCGGTGAGCTTGTCGCTTTTCCTGCTTTTCGGGGGTAGCCTTTGGGCGTTTTTTTGATCTTTTTTATGATGACCATATTACGTTCGTCCGAGCCGAAAAGAATGGGGGTGTCGCCGCCGAGAATATCGATTGCCGCTTTCGCCTCTTCAAGCTCTTCTTTTGCCGCTATCGATTTGAGCGCAAGCATATAACCGCCCTCACGGACGAGCGGCAGGCAAAGTTCCGTTAAAGAAACGGTTCTTGCAACGGCACGGGAAAAAACTATATCAAATCTTTCCCTCAGCTCGCCCTTTGCCGCATCTTCTGCCCTGATATGCCTCGTTTCGCAGTTTTCAATGCCTGTTTTTTCGATAACAAGGTTCAGAAAATCGAGCCTTTTTCGGAGCGAATCGATAAGCTCCATTTTAATATCGGGGCGCATTATCGCTATCGGAACGCCCGGAAAGCCCGCGCCTGTTCCGACATCCGCACATTCCGCACCGTTTTTTATGTATTCCGAGCGAAGCGGGAGAAGACTGTCGATAAAATGCCTTTCAACGATCTCCTTTTCTTCGGTTATCGCCGTCAGATTTATTTTTTGCGCCCATTCAACGAGCAGATCGCAGTAGTCTGAAAACTGCTGAGCCTTTTTTTCGTCGATCTCAATGCCTGCGGCAAGAAATCTTTCGGTTATAAATTCTTTTGTCATATCAATTCTTTTCGGACGCCGTAATTTCGTCCACTCTTCTTATCATGCTCTGCGGATCACGTTTGTCGAACACAAGACCGTAAAAGCCGAGCGCTTCTGCGGCTCTGATGTTAGCCTCGCTGTCGTCGATAAACAGACATTCCTCGGCTTTCAGCCCGAATTTTTCGAGCAGACGGATATAGATCTCCCTGTCGGGTTTGAGCATTTTTTCTTCCGACGAGATAAGAATTCTGTCCATCAGATCAAACGCAGGGCTGTTTTTGCGGTATTCGTGTATCGAAAGCGCCGCATTTGTCAGCATATACATTCCGTAACCACGCCCTTTAAGCTCTTTTACAGCTTCATAAGAGCCTTCGATCGGAAGAAAATATTTGTACCAATTATAAAGAACATCCCTGCAAAGCCCGTGATATTCTTCGGGAACACGTTCGCAGATGCCTTTGAGCGCAGTTTCCTCATCGGTAACGCCCTTGTCAAGCTCAAGCCATTCCTTGTTCGAGAAAAGCTCGGTGCAGAGGATGTCGAGAGCCTTCTCGTCTTTCGTAAAGAAGCTTGCCATTTTTCTCGGGTCAAAGTCAAGAATGACGTTGCCCATATCAAAAACTATATTTTTAAGCATTTTCTCTCCCCTTTTAGATCAAGAGTTCGTGTCTGCGCTGTTGTTTGCTCCACAGCAATGCTTGTATTTTTTGCCGCTTCCGCAGGGACAGGGATCGTTTCTTCCGACTTTTTCAGCGGCTTTTTTAACAACGGGTCTCGGTTTTTCGCCCGAATTTGCCGTCCTTGCCTCGTCTATTTTAACAGTGCTCTCACGTTTGATCTCTCTGCGGATAAGACGCAAACGCAAACAGTCACGAACGGTGTCGAACTTGATCTGATTTACCATCTCGTCAAACATATCGAAGCTTTCGAATTTATATTCGGTAAGCGGATTTCTGTTACCGTAAGAACGGAGAGACACGCCCTGACGAAGATCGTCCATCGCATCGATATGCTCCATCCAATGCTTGTCAACTGTTTTGAGGAGAACGTAACGCTCGATCTCACGCATCTTTTCGGGTGTGTTTTCCGTCTCGCTTCTTTCATAAGCGGCATGGAGACGTTCGTTGAGAAGATTCATAATATCTTTCTTTTTGAGGGTATCAAAGTCAGCCGCTGTGTAGTTTAGATCGTCTTTTGTTAAAAGAATACCGTCAAAACGTTCGTGGAGACCTTCGAGATCCCAGTTGTCGGGAATCTCGTCCGCAAGACACATCGCTTCTGCATTTTCGAGAATGTCCGCACCCATTTTGAGAATATATGAACGGAGATCTTCGCCGTCAAGAACCTTTCTTCTCTGATCGTAGATTATCGTTCTCTGCTGGTTTATAACATCGTCGTATTCGAGTGTACGTTTACGGCGCTGGAAGTTGTTGCTTTCAACTTTTTTCTGCGCATTTTCGATAGTGTTCGACAAAATCTTCGCATCGATGGGCTGATCTTCGGGAATATTCAGCATTTCTGCGATCGACGCTACTCTTTCTCCGCCGAAAAGTCGCATAAGATCGTCTTCAAGAGAGAGATAAAAACGGCTCTCACCGACGTCACCCTGTCTGCCCGCACGTCCTCGGAGCTGATTGTCGATTCGTCTCGATTCATGACGTTCCGTGCCGAGAATGAACAACCCGCCTGCCGCCTTGACCTCTTCGGCTTCTTTTTCGGTCTCGGGCTTGAACTGCGCATAAAGCTCGTTGTATCTCGCTTTTGCCGCAAGTATCTTTTCGTCATCGGTTTCGGAAAAACCGGTCGCCGCAGCGATATATTCGTGCTCAAAGCCCTCTTTCTGCATCTGAGCCTTAGCCATGTATTCAGCGTTGCCGCCGAGAATAATGTCGGTACCACGGCCTGCCATGTTCGTGGAGATCGTTACAGCGCCTTTTTTACCTGCCTGAGCAACGATCATAGCTTCTTTATCGTGGTATTTTGCGTTAAGAACGGTGTGTGCAATGCCCTCACGCTTGAGGATCTTGCTTATAAGCTCGGAACGTTCGATGGTCGTTGTGCCGACAAGAATGGGCTGACCTTTTGCGTGGCATTCTTTTATCTGTCTTACAGCCGCCGCATATTTGCCTGCTTCGGTCTTGTAGATAACGTCATTGTGATCTTTTCTTACCATCGGAAGATTTGTCGGGATCTCGATAACGTCAAGATGATATATATCGTTAAATTCGTCCTCTTCCGTCATAGCCGTACCGGTCATACCCGAAAGCTTTCTGTACATTCTGAAATAGTTCTGGAAAGTGATCGTTGCGAGCGTCTTCGATTCGTTTTCGATCTTAACGCCTTCCTTCGCTTCGATGGACTGATGAAGACCGTTGGAATAACGTCTGCCGTACATCAGTCGT
>SVMP01000052.1 GCA_015067385.1 Oscillospiraceae bacterium
ATCTTGCTGCTGTAATCCATATAATAAGCCATTCTCGGCGGTGCGATGATGAGATCAACGGCAAGATTACTGTTTCTTTGCAGTTCCGAATAAAAGTGGGAAGATCCGTCAAGTTTTCTTTGAGGAGACTTCATTCGTCTTTCCGAATTGACCTCTTTTATTTTTTGTTTGACTTCAAACAGCCTGCATCTGCCCGGTATACCGAGGCTTTTAAGCGATGGCGTTACAGCCAGACATATCGTTTTGTCTGTTCTGCTTTCATCTGCAACAACAAGATTTGTGTCGAGTGGGTCAAGTCCTCGTTCACGGCATTCAACGGATGCATAAAAGCTCTTTAGGTCAATTGCAATATATGTTCTCTCGTTCATCGTTTCACCTCCGATTTGTACACCATTATAATAATATTATAACATAAACAGATATTCTTTTCAAGATGATTTTTCGTGTTTTCTCTTTATTTGTCTGAATAAACATCGATGTTGTACGCAAAATATTACATCGTGAAAGCGTTTTATTATTGACAAAATCAGTAGTGTATGGTAAAATATTATTATCGGAAATATAGAATTCTATTTATTTTTTTAGCCGTATTTACGGCGGAACGGAGCTAATAATGTCTGTGTTTGAAGTGAGAAAAGACGGCTTTTATTTCGACGAAAAGAAAATTCCTCTTCTTTCCGGTGCAATGCATTATTTCAGAACATTGCCTGAATACTGGGAAGACAGATTGAAAAAACTCAAAGCGTGTGGTCTTAATACTGTTGAAACATATGTTGCGTGGAATGTTCACGAAAAAAATGAAGGTGAATTCGATTTTTCGGGAATTGCCGATGTTGAACGTTTTATTGAAATTGCAGGCAGCCTCGGTCTTTATGTCATTCTTCGCCCGAGTCCGTATATCTGCACGGAATGGGATTTCGGCGGTCTTCCCGCTTGGCTTCTTTCCGATAAAAATATGAGACTGCGTTGCGCATGTCCCCTCTATCTTGAAAAAGTCAGGAACTACTATGAAATACTCATCCCCCGTCTTGCAAAACATCAATGCACAAACGGCGGTCCGGTTATTATGTTCCAGATAGAAAACGAATACGGCAGTTATGGAAACGATAAAAAATACCTCAGATTCTTAAAAGACCTTATGATAGAACTCGGAGTTAATGTTCCTCTTTTTACTTCTGACGGAGGTACATTTACACATCTTAACGGCGGTTCTCTTCCCGAAGTTTTTAAGGTAGCTAATTTCGGTGGCTGGCCCGACGGTGATTTTAACTGTCTTTCTGAATTTCAGCCCGATATGCCCCTTATGTGCGGTGAATTTTGGAACGGCTGGTTTGATCATTTCGGTGAAGAACATCATGTACGCGATCTTGCCGATTACGAAAAATGTCTTGACCGTCTTTTTGAGTTGGGAGGTCACGTCAATCTTTATATGTTCCACGGCGGTACATCGTTCGGTTGGATGGCAGGTGCAAACCATGGTGGAAAATATGAGCCCGATGTCTCAAGCTACGATTACGACGCTCTTCTTGATGAGGCGGGTAATATCACCGAAAAATACCGTATAACTCAACGTTTGATCAAAAAGTATTTCGGAGAATTTGAATCCATGGAATTTCCTGAAACTCCGGCAAAAGCATATCCGGATATTATTTTTAATGAACAGGTTCGATTGTTTGACTGTCTGGATGTTATTTCCGGAAAAAAACACAGCGCTTCTGCTATGACAATGGAGCAATACGGACAGAATTACGGATTTATTTGCTATAAGACTACAGTTCCGTACTATAAAGAGACAACTCTTGTTATTGAAAAACCGCATGACCGTGCGCATATATTTATTAATGGAACTCGTCAGGGTATTATTTACCGTAATGATGAAAATAAAACATTAAAGGTCTCTTTCCCCGAAAAAGAAAATGTTCTTGAAATATTTGTTGATACAATGGGCAGAGTTAATTACGGTCCTCATATCTACGACAGAAAAGGCCTTGATTGTCCGGTTCTTCTTGCAGGCTTCCAAGAACTTTTCGATTGGGATGTTAACTGCATTGAACTTGAGGATATTTCGACCGTTCCATTCCATAAATCTTCCGAAAATGTAAACGGTCCAACATTCCTTCGTTCTCTCTTTGAAATCAATGAAACTCCGCTTGATACATATCTCAGACTTGATAATTTCTCTCGCGGTCAAATTTGGGTAAACGGATTTAATCTTTCACGTTATTGGGTTTCTGTCGGACCTCAGAAAACTTTCTATATTCCGGCAAGCCTGCTTAAAAAAGGGGAAAATGAGATTATTCTCTTTGAAACAGATCTTTCAACAGGTCTTACCGCAACATTTACAGATACCCCTGAGCTTTAATTAGCAGAATGGAGACAAATTATGAAAAAAACATTCACTCCCTTTTTTGTTCTCGTTATTTTGTTATTTATGTTTACAGGATGCTCCCAGTCAGATACGGTTCTCACGGGTACGCTTTCTGAGTCTGTAGATAAAGCTTGTTCCGCAGCAGATTTTTCATCGGTATCATTTACATATATGCAGGACGAATATTCCGAAGAGGTTTTGATGTATATGTATGGTATCGAGGATCAGGCTATTATTGACAATATCGAAGATTTTGTTTTATCACAGCGTTCCGGTATGTATGCTGCAACGTTTGCTGTAATTCAATTTAAAAGCGGAACGGATATTGCGGTAATTGATTCTGTTCAGACACTCATAAATGATGTTTATGTACAATCGCTCATAAATGCGCTTATGCCGTACGATCCCACTCAGACCGATCTGGCGCAGAATTATGAGTTTAAAAGATTCGGAAACAGCCTTGTTCTTGTTATTTGTGAAGACAATGCCGCAGTTTTCGATGCAATCTCAAAATAATATTTGAAACAGGAATAGAAATGTATAGATTTGAAAAAACAAATGTTAAAAATATAGACTCTTTTGCCGTTGAAAACGGTATATTTCAGCAAACATCGTATTGGGCATCATTCCGTTCTTTTATGAAACCCGATTCTTTTATCGGATACGATGAAAATGGGAACACGGTTTTAACATGCCTTATGCTTCGTTTGCCCGTGTATCTTACCCCTTATTCTGTCGGATATATTACAAGAGGCTTTGTATGTGATTATGAAAACAGAGAACTTGTTTCCGAATTTACGGAATATTTAAAATCATATTGTAAAAAAGCACATGTCGCATATGTGATTTTTGATCCGTTTTGCGATTACCGAATTGATTTTGAAGATGTTTCTTTCGATAATGTTACTTCGTTTTTCGAATCGCTCGGCTATGAAAAAAACACGGTCGGTGTCCTTCAGCCGAGAACCAATTATCGTCTTCTCCTTGATCCACAAAACGATATTAAAGCAGAACGCAAAAAAATGTACGATGCGTTTACTGTTCATCTGAAAAACGATATAAAATTTTCTCATGACCGAGGCGTTACGCTCGAAGTTTGTAAGGGTGATGATCTTGATAGGGGAGTTCGTATTTTTTATGATCTTCTTGTCGAAACGACCGAAAAGAAAGGCTTCGGCAGAAGAAACCTTGATTATTACAGAGCCTTTGCTTCATCTTTAAAGGACTATGTTTCCATTTATCTTTACAAATACGATTATGAAAAAGATAAAGCTTATACAGATGATATTTTAAAACAGGCATATCTCCGTCTTAAAACTCTTACAGACGAGCATGATGATCTGAATACTACAGAACAAAAACGCTTGCGTTTGGAACCTAAGATTCGAGAAGCCAATAAACAGATAGATGCTACTCTCAGACGTATTGATATTTCTAAGAAATATGAAAACTGTCCCTATTTAAGCGCATCGTTCTTCATAAAGATGGGCAATAAGGCATACAATTTTTACGGGGCGAACTCTTCTGCTCTCCGTGAACTTAAACTTACCGCTAATTATGCCGATATGCTCGAAGATTCTCTTGACGGTAAGGTCTCCTCTTTTAATATGGGCGGAACTCTTCGTCTTGATACTGATAATATTAAAGATGATAAAATGTATGAGCTTTATCAGTATAAAAAACAGTATGGCGGGGAATTTGTTGAGATGCCTGGTGAGTTTTTCCTTGTGTTGAACAGAAGGATGTTTAAGCTTCTGAACGGAAAGCTGAATTATTTCCGCAGGATAATTTACAGGAGATAGATCAATGCAAAAAAACAAGCTTAAAGAATACGGTACATATGCCGCAAAAGGCTTTTGTATCGGTTCAGCTATGACTGTTCCCGGCGTCAGCGGCGGCACAGTCGCCATAATTTTAGATGTATACGACAGACTTGTCTTTTCTGTTGCATCTATATTCAAAGATTTCAAAAAGAATTTTTTGTTTCTTTGTGTGTTGGGGCTTTCAATGCTTATCGGTATGTTTTCTCTGTCAAAACTTATTCTTTTTTTGTCAGAGCTTGCCCCGATCCCTGTTAGATTCTTTTTTATCGGAGCAATTGTCGGAAGCATTCCAATGCTTTACAGAAAAACTGAATTAAAGAAATTCAGCTCAGTTTCTCTGATCTTTGCTCTTTTAGGTGTGGTATGCGTTTTTGCGCTTGATCTCATCCCGACAGGATTGTTGGATCTTTCCGAAAGCCTTTCGGTATCGCAAATTCCTGCCTTTTGCATCGGCGGAGTTGCCCTTGCCGTTTCGCTTATCCTTCCCGGTATAAGTTTTTCGCATATGCTTCTTGTGTTTGGACTTTATGAACGTTTTTATGATGCTTTAACATCATTCGATATACCGTTCCTTATTTGTCTCGGCATTCCGATCGCAGTCGGAATTTTAGCCTTTATAAAATTATTGGAATTTGTTCTAAAAAAATATCCCATGCAGTCATATTCTGCCATTCTCGGTTTCGTTATTGCTTCAATAAAAGATATTTACGTCGGATTTCCGTCAGGTATCGGAATGATCATCGGTACGATTTTGGCTTTTATTGCAGGCTTAGCTGTCGTTTTGGCTGTAACGGGAGCAAAAAACATCGAACAGGATTAATAAATGAGTATACTTACAGTTTCGGGTCTTACTAAATCGTATGTTACAAGAACTATCTTCTCTGATGTTTCATTTCGTGTCGAAAATAATGATAAGATAGGAATTGTAGGCGTTAACGGTTCAGGTAAAACAACCCTTTTCCGCGTTATAACAGGTTCTGAAGATTATGACAGCGGTTCTATAATTAAAGAAAAACAGCTTTCTGTTTCCTATATGGAGCAGCATTCGGATTATACCTCTCAAAATTCTGCACTTGAGGAGGTATTGTCTCTTTTTGCCCATTTCGAAAGAATGGAAAAGGAACTTGAAGAGATAAATAAAAAACTTGAGCTTTATCCCGATAAAGCTTGGCTTGAAACCCAGCAAAAACTTACCGAAAGATATATTTCTGAAGGCGGTATGACTTATAAAAGTCGATGCCGTGCAACCCTTATCGGTCTCGGTTTTCTTGAAAGTGAACTTTCGCTTCCTCTTGAAAAACTTTCGGGTGGTCAAAGAACACGTGTTCTTCTTGCCAAAATCCTGCTTTCGGGTGCCGATCTTCTTTTGTTGGACGAGCCGACAAACCATCTTGATATAAAAGCTATTCAATGGTTGGAAGACTTTTTGGTCTCATATAGAGGCGCGGTTCTTGTTATTTCACACGACCGTTATTTCCTTGATAAAATATGCAATAAAACTTTTGAGATCGAAAACGAAACACTCAAGGAATATAAAGGTAATTACACAAAGTTTAAAGAACTCAAGGCTTTGGACAGGCTTACCGCAGAACGTGATTACGAACGAAAACAAAAAGAAATCGAACGTATCGAAGGCATAATCGAGCAGCAAAAGCGTTTTAATCAAGAACGAAATTATGTTACGATCAAGTCTAAACAAAAACAGATCGAGCATATTAAAGCGACTGTTGTTGATCCACCGAAGGATCCCGAAGAGGTTGAATTTACCTTTACAGCTTGTTCGGAAACAGGACAGGATGCGCTTATCGTTGATAACGTAACGCAGAAGTTCGGCGACAGAACTTTGTTTTCTAATGTTAATATGCTTATAAAAGCAAAAGAAAGAGCTTTTCTTACCGGTCCGAACGGATGCGGCAAAACGACTCTTTTGCGTATTATTATGGGTCAACAGGAACCTACGACCGGTTCCTGCAAGAAAGGCTCTCGTGTTCAGTACGGTTATTATGACCAGAACATCGGCGGGCTTGATATGTCCAAAACGATTTTTGACGAGATCAGCGATTCTTTCCCGACGATGACAAACGGGAAGATCCGTTCTGCCCTCGGAACATTTCTTTTCCGCGGCGATGAGGTGTTTAAGGAGATCAAGAAACTCAGCGGTGGCGAAAGAGCAAGGGTTGAACTTGCAAAACTCATGCTTCGTCCTACTAATTTTCTTATCCTTGACGAACCGACAAACCACCTCGATATTGCATCAAAAGAAGCGCTTGAAGATGCTCTTTTGGGTTACGACGGTACAATGCTTATCATATCCCATGACCGTTATTTTGTTAATAAACTTGCAACCCAGATCTTCGCAATGGAGGAAAACGAGGCAGGACATGGAAGTGAAGTTGTCCATTACATAGGCGGTTACGAAAATTATCTTAATGAACTTGAAAAGAAAAAACAAACAGCAGTTGTTGAAACAGTAAAAACAACAAAAGAAAATGATTATTTTCGTAAAAAAGCCGAAGAATCCGAAAAAAGAAAAAGGAAAACTCGAATTGCCCGTCTTGAAGAAGAAATGGAAAAATGCGAAAGCGAAAAACAGGCTCTCGAAGAATCACTTTCGGCTGACGGGGTAGGGGGCGACTACGAAAAGATAGTCGAGCTTTCAAATCAGATCGCCGCAGTTACCGAAAAATACGAAAAACTCTATGATGAGTGGGCAACCCTTGTTGAGGAGGACGAATAAGGTGTCTCTTTCGGCATACGTCCATATCCCGTTCTGTGCACGCAAATGTAATTACTGTGCGTTTTATTCAGCGGCAACAAGCTCTGTTAAAACAGAGAAATATGTCCTTGCACTCGAAAATCAGATCAGGAAATCTTCGTCAAAAGGCGAAAAGTTAACGAGCGTCTTTTTCGGCGGCGGCACTCCGTCCGTATTGCCGCCTCATCTTTTTAACAGACTTCTTAAAGCTCTTTTCGAAACTTTCGATTTATCAGGTGCCGAAATTTCGACTGAGCTTAATCCCGACAGTGTCGATAATATTCTTGATCCGTCTGTTTTTTCGAAATTTAATCGTTTCAGCATGGGTGTCCAGTCGTTTGACGATGAAGAACTGTCGGTGCTCGGACGAATTCACAACGCAGATCAAGCCATAAAAGCTTTTGGAAAACTTCGCTCCGCAGGTGCAAATAACGTCAATATTGATCTTATGATCGCACTTCCGGGAGAAAACCATTTTCAAAAACTTGAAAGAACGCTTGAAACTGCAATAAAACTTTCTCCCGAGCATATTTCCGCTTATATTTTAACACCCGAAGAGAGCACGCCGTTATATGAAAAATACGGATATTTTAACGATGATATTGCTCCTGATATTTACCGATATGTCTGTAAAAGGCTTGCTTTTGCAGGATATGAGCATTACGAAATATCAAACTTCTCAAAAAAAGGCTATCGTTGTTTGCATAATATGTGTTATTGGACTCAGCAAAAATACCTTGCATTCGGTCCCACTGCCTGCGGTTTTGACGGATCTTCTCGTTTTCGCATAGATTGTTCTATCGATGAATTTATCGAAAAAAACGGTTTGGTAGAGCCATTGGTGGAAGAAAATCTTTCTTTTACGGATCTCGAAGAAGAAAAAACAATGCTTTCTTTAAGACTTTGCGACGGCATTGATAAACAGACGTTTGACCGTATGATCGCAGATAAACAAAAAAAAGGTTTTGTGGAAAATCTCCTATCATCGTCTCTTGCATATGTAAATGATAAAGGCGGATTATCTCTTACCGATGACGGTTTTCTTGTTTCAAACGAGATAATCAGAAATTTGATGTAAAGATTCGTTTATAAAAAATTATTGAGGTAAATAAAATGACTGCATTAAGAAGTATCTGAGTACATGAAACTTTATTAAATAGTTTTATGTACTTTAAAATAACTGAAACTATTTAAGGAGATTTTATAATGATACTTCAGGATAATATAATAAAAGAATATTTAAAAAATGTATACTTTTTTTCTGGAACACCGTGCGGTGGCAAAACGACAATTTCACGTGAATTATCAAAACGTCATGGTTTCATTGTTTATGACATTGATGAACAGTTTGAAAAACATAAAAAAATATCAGATCCTATTTTTCAACCGTCAATGAATAAAGTATTTAAAAATGCCGATGAATTTTTCGGGAGAACAGTTGATGAATACAAAAAATGGCTCATTGATAATACTCGGGAACAATTTGATTTTGTTATTTTGGATCTCGTAAGGCTATCTCAAAATAAAATTGTATTGTGCGATTGTCATTTGACTCTTGAAGAAGCCCGTAAATTTACAGATCCGTCCCGAATAGTCTTTTTAATTAAAGAACCCTCGAACATTGTCGACGATTACTGTAATCGTTCGGATCATCAAGGGTTTAATGATTTTATAAACAGTGCGTCTGATCCCGAAAAAGCAAAAGCAATATGTAACGATACATTGAAAAGTCTCAATGAGAAACGATATAACGATATCAAAAACAGTGACTATTTCTGGGTTGAAAGAACAAATTCGAGTACTGTCGAAGATACTGTTCAAAAAGTTGAGCAGCACTTTGGTTTTCTAAAAAAAGATTTATTTTTGAATTCATTGCAAATAATCAAGGTCGAAAAAGGTTCCGATCTTGCAGATGAATTGATTGAATTTGTCGAAAATTTCTCTTGGACAGAAGTTAAAGACCATGTTTTATCTATGCTTCGTAATTGGGAATTTACAGACTGGGAAACTCCTTTTGCTGCAACTGTAGATGGTCGTATCGTCGGAATGTCAACTATTATGAAGACTGACTATTATCCGTTGCCCGATATTTTTCCATGGATCTCATGCATATTTGTTTCGGAAGAGTATCGTGGCAACAGAATAAGCGAAAAGCTCATTGATTTTGCAAATTCATATGCAAAAGGACTCGGTTTTTCGGAAACATATATTCCGTCTTCTCATGTCGGTTTGTATGAAAAATACGGTTATAAATATCTGAGAGATATTGTAAATTACGGAAATGAGACAGACCGTTTGTATTACAAAAAAATAGGATAAGCATCAACCCCGATCTGAATTAGATCGGGGTTGAGTTCTTTTAAATTATAATCTTATACTTATTTCACCTGAAGACAGTGCTGCTTTTTCGCCGTCTTCTTTTTTTATTATCAGACAACAGTTTTCGTCTATATCTTCTGCGATCGCATCGTATGATGTCCCTGCGTTGATAACGGTTATCTTTTTGCCGATAACAAAGCTTCTTTTTTTATATTCTTCGCTTGTTTTTTCAGGATCGATCAAAGCCATTTCATTGAGAAATTCAGCCGTTATCTTTTCTCTGAGTCCGTGTTGAGCATTTTCGCTTACAGCACCGGCTATATATTTGATCTCTTCGGGAAAACCGCCGTCGGGTTCAAAAACATTTATTCCCACGCCTAAAACCGCATATTTGATCTTGCCGTTTTCAAAAACTGCTTCCGTAAGGATTCCGCAAGCTTTTTTGTCGTCGATAAAAATATCGTTGACCCATTTGATCTTCGGCTTTTTGTCAGTCGTTTTCTCTATTGCTTTACACATTGCGACTGCCGCCGCGGTCGTTATAAAAACAGTTTTTTCAGCAGGCAGATCCGGTTTGAGTAGGATGCTGATGTAAACTCCTGTTGCTGACGGTGAAAAGAAGTTTCGTCCCATACGTCCTCGTCCGTTTGTTTGTTCGCTTGCTATGAGAACAGTGTTTTCTTCCTCACCTTGTTCCGCAAGTTCACGTAAAACAGTATTCGTGGAAGAGATTAAGTCATAGACATTGATTCTGTATTTTTTTGCATTTCCCGAAAGGGAGTTTTCAATAAGTTCTTTTGAAAGCGATGTCGAATCCGACATTACATATTCCTGCTTTCAATGAGCTTTTCGTAGTCTTTAAGGATCTTATACGGTGCTGCAGGATCGATAAGAGAAGCTGTACCTACCATGACTGCGCTTGCACCTGCATACATAAATTCAAGTACGTTTTCCGCACTCATAATACCGCCCATACCGATTACGGGGATCTTTACTGCGTGAGATACCTGATATACCATTCTGATCGCAACGGGAAGAACCGCGGGACCGGAAAGACCTCCGAATGTATTTGCAAGAATAGGCTTGCCTGTCTTAATATCGATTCTCATACCGAGAAGCGTGTTGATAAGAGAAACCGCATCCGCGCCTGCACTTTCAGCGGCGAGAGCCATATCCGTAATGCTTGTTACGTTCGGAGAAAGTTTAACGATAAGCGGCTGACGGAGAACATCTTTAACTCTTCTTGTTATTTCTGTGATGATCTTTGCATCAGTGCCGAATGCAAGACCGCCGTTTTTGACGTTCGGACAGGAAATATTCATCTCGACCATATCTGTGTCGGTAGGGGAGATGCGCTTTGCGATCTCAACATAATCATCAATGGTGCTTCCTGCGATGTTTGCAATAACCGTAGCACCTGCCTGCTTCATAAAAGGAAGCTCATGCTCTATGTAATAATCAACACCGGGGTTCTGAAGACCAACGGCATTAAGCATACCGGATGGCGTTTCTGCGATTCTGGGGGTGTCATTTCCCTCTTTCGGAAGGAGTGTCATACCTTTACCTGCAATGCCTCCAAGTTCGGAAATAGAGAATATTTCGTTCATTTCACGGCCGAATCCGCAAGTTCCGGATGCCGTAAGGATCGGATTTTTAAGTGTAACGCCTGCTATATTTACGGAAAGATCCATATTTATACCTCTTTTGTCAATTCATTTATTTGTAACATTCGTTTAGTATGTAATCTGTTGCGGTCTGTCTGTCTGCGCCTCGTAAAACAACTTCGGTTTTACCGTCTGCATTTTTTGCAAAGATAACGTATTTGCCGTCTGCGCCGGTAACACCGATATCTGCTTCGGCGGCTTCACCGGGTCCGTTTACTATGCATCCCATAACGGCGACTTTCATATGTTTTTTTACGTTTGAAAGCTTTTTTTCAAGTTCCGCTGCAAGCCCCATGACATCCGTAGTTGTTCTTCCGCATGTCGGACAGGCGACGATCTCAACACCTTCCTTACGAAGACCGAGAGATCTCAATAGGGTCTTTGCCGCTATGATCTCTTCAACAGGGGGAGCAGAGATGGAATATCTGATAGTGCTTCCTATTCCGTCAAGTAATAGAGAACCTATTCCCACAGAGTTTTTTATTAACCCCGATGACAGAGTTCCTGCTTCTGTAACACCAATATGAAGCGGATATCTTCCGTCGTTTATTCTGTCGAATATTCTGTATGCTTCTACCGTTTTTCTTACGTCTGAACATTTAATGGAAACTATCATATCGGAAAAATTAAGATCTTCCAATAATTCAACGTTTTTCTTTGCACTTTCGGCAAGCGCTTCTGCTGTGGGTGAGCCGTATTTCTTTAAAATGTCTTTTTCAAGGGAACCGCTGTTTATTCCGACTCTTATCGGAATGTTCCTTTCTTTGGCACATTCCACAACCTTTTTTATATGTTCTTCTCCGATATTTCCGGGGTTGATTCTTATTTTGTCCGCACCGGCATTAATTGCTGCCAATGCCATTCTGTAGTCGAAATGTATATCTGCAACAAGCGGTATTTTTAATTCTTTTTTTAACTCGGCAAATTTCTCTGCGCTTTCCTTATCGGGAACGGAAACTCGTAATATTTCACATCCCGCTTCTTCCAGTTCTTTTGCTTGACAAACAAGCTCATCAAACTTTGAAAAAGGCACGGAGCACATTGACTGTATTGAAATCGGAGCAGTGCCGCCTACTGTAACATCGCCGACTCTTACGGATTTATATGTCATTATTTTGATCCTTTAAACGATTGGGAAAAATATATCTTTGAAAACAATTACAACCATCAAGATCATCAATGCAGCAAGACCGATAAAATTGATCGTTGCTTCAACATCCTGCGGTATTTTCCTTCTGAATATCATTTCAAATAAAAGAAAAACAAAGCGTCCACCGTCAAGGGCGGGGAGGGGAAGTAGGTTGACAACGGCAAGATTTATCGATATAAGCGCTACCAGTGAAAGTAATGTTTCAAAACCTGATTGAGCTGCCTCGTAAATAACGCTTGATGTTCCAACAGGTCCGGAAACGTATTTTACAGAAAGCTTTCCTGTAACCATATCAATTATCGTGT
>SVMP01000053.1 GCA_015067385.1 Oscillospiraceae bacterium
CGTGAGGATCTCTCGCATCTGATTGTTGTTGAATTCAAGAAATTCTTCCCATTTTTCGGGATCTTCGGGGCCGCCGACGGGACAACCGTAGATGTCTTTCGGATTATAATTTTCGGGGCTCTGACCCTCGGGATAAATGCTTCTGTAACGGGGATCCGACCAGTCGATAAGCGAATAGTAAAGCCCGACCTTCATGCCCGCTTCTCTTACCGCTTCAACGTAAGGCGCAATGAGGTCTCTTCCTGCCGGTGTCTTTTTAACAACATTCAGATCGCTGTATTTCGTGTCGAACAACGCAACGCCGTCATGGTGTTTCGATGTTAAAACAACGTAATTCGCCCCCGCTTTTTTGAACAGCTCCGCCCATTTCTTCGGGTCATACTTGCTCGCCGTAAAATTCTCGCATTGCTGCATATATCTTTCGTAGGAGACGTCGCCGTTATGGAACGACCACGATTCCGACCAGTTGCCGTCACAATATATACCGTAATGAATAAAAATACCGAGCTTCGCCTCTTTGAACCAATCTTGCATCATAAATAAATCGCTCCTTATTTGTCTTTTTCTTAATTATAGCCTATCTTTTATCTTTTTGCAATAGCTTTTGTTTATTTTTGGCATTTTACATAAAAATGGCGTTTTTATCAATGCGTAAATGTAAATAAGCACCTATACCCACAACGGATATAGGTGCTGTTAAATTAGTCAATAATTTTATTATCGATATGTTCTCTGATGAGAGCGACGAAATCAGCGATGGACATAGTGCCCTTGTCGCCTTCTTTTCTTGCTCTGACAGCAACGGTGCCGTCTTCCTGTTCTTTATCGCCTGCGACGAGCATGAACGGAACTTTTTCCATCTGAGCTTCACGGATCTTGTAGCCGATCTTTTCGCTTCTGTCGTCAACTTCTACGCGCAGACCGTATTTTTCGAGCTCTTTAGCAACCTCGAATACGTACGGCTGATGTCTGTCGGCGATGGGGAGAAGTTTGACCTGAACGGGAGCGAGCCATGTCGGGAACGCGCCTGCGTATTTTTCGATAAGGAGAGCGAGAGTTCTTTCGTAGCAGCCGATAGAAGTTCTGTGGATGATATACGGATTCTTCTTCGTGCCGTCACGGTCAACGTATTCCATACCGAATTTTTCAGCGAGCATCTGGTCGATCTGAATGGTGATGAGAGTGTCTTCTTTACCGAATACGTTTCTGATCTGAATGTCGAGCTTCGGACCGTAGAACGCTGCTTCACCGATACCCTCTTTGTAGGGGATTTCGAGATGATCGAGAATTCTCTGCATAACGCCCTGAGCTTCGTCCCACTGCTCTTCGGTGCCGATATATTTTGCTCTGTCGTTGGGGTCCCATTTGGAGAATCTGTAGGAAACGTCCTCGTAAAGACCGAGAGTTTTGAGCATATAGATCGCAAGTTCAAGACAGTTCTTGAATTCTTCTTCGAGCTGTTCGGGAAGACACATAAGGTGACCTTCGGAAATGGTGAACTGACGTACTCTTATAAGACCGTGCATTTCGCCGGACGCTTCGTTACGGAAAAGGGTGGATGTTTCGTTATAACGGAGGGGGAGATCTCTGTAGGAACGTGCTCTGTTAAGATATGCCTGATACTGGAACGGGCAGGTCATCGGACGGAGAGCGAAGACTTCGTCGTCTTTTGCTTCATCGCCGAGAACGAACATGCCGTCCTGATAATGATCCCAGTGACCCGAAACCTTGTAAAGATCGCTCTTTGCCATGTACGGAGTTTTGGTGAGCTGCCAGCCTCTCTTCTGTTCTTCGTCTTCAACGAAACGCTGGAGTGTCTGGATTATTCTTGCGCCCTTGGGAAGAAGAATGGGGAGACCCTGACCGATAAGATCGCAGGTGGTGAAAAGTTCGAGCTCTCTGCCGAGCTTGTTATGGTCACGTTTCTTTGCTTCTTCAACGTCTGCAAGGTACTGTTCGAGAGTTGCGGCGTTCGGGAAAGAAATACCGTAGATTCTCTGAAGCATTTTCTTTGTCGAGTCGCCTCTCCAGTATGCGCCGGTGCAGCTTGTGAGCTTGAATGCCTTAACTTTGCTTGCGTAGGGAAGATGCGGACCTGCGCAGAGGTCAACAAATTCGCCCTGCTTGTAGAAGCTGATCTCTTCGCCTTCGGGAAGCTCGTTGATAAGCTCGATCTTGTAGGGTTCGTTCTTCATAAGCTCAAGAGCTTCTTCACGGGGGAGAACAAAACGTTCAACCTTAAGATTTTCTTTTACGATCTTCTTCATTTCTGCTTCGATCTTCTCGAGAATTTCGGGAGTGAACGAAACATCGCTGTCAAAGTCGTAGTAAAAACCGTTTTCAATTGCGGGACCGATAGTGAGTTTAACGTCGGGATAAAGACGTTTTACCGCTTGCGCGAGTATATGAGACGAGGTGTGCCAGAACACTTTCATCTCTTCGAGATTTTCGATTTTCATTATTTACTTCCTCTTTTACTTAGTACAAGATCTCTTCGCCGTTAAGAAGCTTATTGAGATCGTTTTTGATTTTATTGACTTTGTTTATATATACGAAAAATCTGCCTTCGCCGTTAAGCTTAAAGACGAATTTTCTTGCGTCAAGCTGAATGTACTCAATAACCGTGTCGTTGCCGTCAATAGCATCGTATGTTATCTTGAGCACGCTTTCCGCATCTTCAGCCGGTTCGGTCGCAAGACCGTCGTTTGTAACACCGATAATGGTAACGTAAAAGCTTCTGAACAGGCTCTGGTCAATGTCCATTTCATCGTTCAGTCTGACAACCATTTCCTCGCCCTTGTCCGGATCTTTGATCGTGAAATTGTAAACGTCTCCGTTCATTTCAACGGTCAGACCTTCAAGCTCGTTAAGATAACGCAGGTTGATGGTTCTCTGACAGTACGTGTCTATACTGTATTCCGTAAATGCAAATTTATCAATGTCAACGCCGTATATTACAGGCTCTCCGTCATACATGACGTAAAGCGTTCTGCCGTCAATGTTGCCTAAAAGATATTCGCTTGTTATAAGCAGATCCGAACCGTCTTCCGTTGCTCCGAAATACGGGTTTTCAAGGCCTGTTATTTCGCTGACATAGTTCTGAGTGTCTACCCATGCTTCGATAACAACTTTTGTCGGATCACCAAAACCGTATTTTGCCTGAAGCTCGGGGTCGAGTGTGTCGGTAATGATGTCGTCCGCTTCAAGAGCTGCCAATATTTCAACAATTCCCTGTATCGGTGTTGAATCGCCGCCCCAGAAGAACGGTTTTTCCATTACCATACCGCCGGTGAACGCAATGTTTGCCGCTTCCTCGTCGGTAGTCTGTCTTACGTATATATCCTCTTTTCCCGAAGCCTCTGAATATTCTATAGAAAGCGACTGGAAACCGGGATATGCAAATTCCTTGCTGATCGTTTTCTGATAATATTGAACGTGATTCTTCAGAAAACGCTCGGAAAAATACGTCTGCGCAAGAAATACGTCCGTATTTGATGCGTTTCTTATATAATAACCGCCGCCCTGAGGTGCTGCGTCGCCGAGATGAAGCTCGGTCGTCTTTCCGTCCTTCATTTCTATTTTAACAGTCGCCTGCGGCTTGTCAAGTCCGTAATATTCAAGATGCTCGGTCTCTGTTTCGATAAGAGCGTCGCATGTTACTTTCGCAACACTTGAATAAAGACCTTCCGAAGAGTACGGAAGGAGGGGTGCGCCCTCTCTTCCGAGGAAGTTGATGTTTCCCTCTTCGTCTTTGCTGACGGTGTATTCACCCGTTGAGTTTTTAACATGGATCGCCTTGACTTCATCAATAACACATGAATGTAAAACAAGGCTCTGACGCGCATATTCAATATTCAGGTCCGTGTCCGGATCTTTTTCTTCGGGAAGAAGATCGAAGGACATCATAAAGAACATTGCGCCTATAAGCAACCCAATTATCAATAAGGAAGCGAAAATGCCGATGATCTTTTTTTTCGTCATAAGAACTTACGCTTTCTCCACACGATAAGCCCGAGAACCGCGAGAATTGCGGGAATACCGATAACTGTGCCGAGAACAACAAGAACAACTTCTGTCGTTGTCGTAAACGCAAGAGTGTCGAAAATGAGCTGTGTGGGAAGAATGTCTGTATCGTAAGACTGCTTGGAAGCAACGAGGAATTTAGAAAGCTTGATCATAAATTCCGCAGTCTGCTGGTTGTTACCGTCAATGTTGCTGATGAAATAGTCGTCAACAAACGATGTCGAACCGCAAAGATATACGCTGGAAGAGAATTCCGTTGTTCCTTCGTATCTTACCTGACGTGAGATCGCACTGAGATTGAACGGACCGACGGTGTCTGTTTCTTCGTTATACTGGAAATTCTTCCAATCGGAAGGAGCAAGAGTTGTGGTCGCTGTAAATCTTGAGAATGCGCTGTCAAATGTCTGTATAACATTATATGTCGTTCTGCTGTCCTTTGTTTTGTAAAGACAGGTTACGGGACGCGCCGCACCGAGCTGAACGAACTGATAATATCCTTCTCTGCCGAGGTCCTCTGCAAGTGTCATCGCATCGTCTGCGTATTTAACTTTCAGAAGCGGATAAGATGCGTTTGTGAATGCATAGCTGTTCTGATAGTCAAACACGTTGTCCGTGCCGAGCGAAAGTCCCCACTCAACAAGATAATCCTCAAGCTTGGGATTCTTGGGCATATCAAGGTCTGTAAATACCATAAGATGATGACCGAGAAGTTCGTTGTTGTTGAGCCAAAGGTCGATCTTTGCGATATCGTCGTCACTGTATGCTCTTGTGGGATTGTTGACGATAAGAATGGATACAAAATCCGGAATGGCGTCAAATTCCTGAAGTGTGATGTATTTAACGTCAAAGCCGTTGTCTTTGAGTGTTTCCTGGAAATAAGGCAGGGATTCTTCGCCGTGGCCCTTTACGATAGCGATCGTCTGGATATCTTCGACCGTAACGTAAAGCATACCTGCCGTGAGACGTCTTTCAAGACCTACATACTGAAGGTTTTCAAAGATAGTGTCCTTAATGAAACGGTAACGCTGTGTTTCGGGAGAGTAAACAACAAGGAAGATGTTCTCTGCCGTGTCTGTACCGTCGTCAAGAGTGATATTTCTTGTTTTGAAGAAATTGGGGTTGTATCTGGGGTCTACAAAATGTACGGTCACATTTTCGTTTTCACGGATGTAGTTGTCAACCGTTTCGATAACGTATCTTGTCGGAGCGATAGCGTCGGATGTCGATGTCGCCGAACGGTACGTCTGCTCGTCGCCGAGTATTATTACTTCAACGGGAGATTTAAGCTCCGCAAGAAAATCGATAGTCTCCTGGTCAAGCGTAAATACATGCTCGGATGTAAGGTCCACTTTGAGTGTGAATCTTTCAGCCGCAAGCGTTACAACAACGTTTACAGCAATAACTATCGCAATGAAAAGGATCGTAAAAAGGGTTGCAAGAGAACCGAATTTAACTTTGTTTTTGTTTATCTTCGGTATTTTCTGGTCGGAAACAGTTCCGCCGAGCGCCGCATAAGGTCCGGCAGACGCAGGTTCTTTTTCGACTTCTTCAACCGTTTCGGCTGTCTCTTCGGTTACAACCTCTTCAACAACCTCTGCGTTTTCGTTTACATTCGCTTCGTTAATGTTTTCATTAGCCATTTCTCCTGCACCTCCTTAGCTCCAACGGCGTTTTTCGATCATTCTTACAGCAAGGAACAGGAAGATGACCGTTACCGAAATGTAATAAACAATGGGGGGAAGGCTCAGAATACCGTTAGTGAAATCGTCAAACTGAGCATAGATATTTGCGTGCATGATTATGTTTGCAAGCCATGTCGGAAGGAATATTCCGAAAAAGTCGATAACAAACATGAAAAACAGTATCGCCATCGTGCCTGCCGCAGCTGCGACCGAGCTTTCCGTTAATGCTGAAACAAAAAGACCGATGGAGATTATAGCGCAGAGCGCAAGAACGGTGCCTATGAGGTTTGTCAATAAACAACCGTAATCAACAGTTCCGAAAATGTCGATTATAAGAACGTAAAAAAGGTTTACCGATGTGCAGATAAGGAAAATTATAAGCGCACCGAAAAATTTACCCAAAACAAGCTGATAAAGGCTTATGGGGGATGTCAACAAAAGCTGATCGGTCTTGTTTTTCTTCTCTTCACTGAAAAATCGCATCGAAAGAATGCCGACAACGACCATGTCAACGAAAAAGAGCCAAAAACCGAAATAGTCACCGAGATAACTCGTGTTCTGCCAGATTACAAATAATGTGAAAAGAATAGCGGAAAGGAAAGAGTATATCGCAAGAACGAACCAGCCGATCGGGTTCTTGAAAAATGCGACAAGCTCACGCTTAATTATTGCTGTCACCGTTCTCGCCCTCCTTTTCTTTGTTTATTTCTTCTTTTTTGTCTGCCTCTTCTTTCTTTTCTTCCTTTTTACCTGCAAGCGCACGCTGTTCGTCGTTCTGCGCAACAAGGGTAAGGAATATATCTTCAAGAGACATGCCGAGAGGCGTTATCATGAGGATATACCAGTTTCTCTTCGCACATTCGTCGAAAAGCAGACGGCGTATATCCACCTTGTTTTCCGCTTCGATAATAAAGTCGATCGTTCCTTTTTCGAAAGAACCCACATACTCTATCTTTGCAACGCCCGGAAGCGCTCCGAGTACGCCTATAACATCCGCATCTTCGGGTGCCGCAAGACGTACACCGTAACGGCTGTTTGCACCCATCTTCATCGTCAGATCGTCAGCCATAGCGTCCATTACGATAAAGCCTTCATTCATAATGATTATACGCTCGCAGACCGCCTGGACCTCGGAAAGAATGTGAGAGGAAAGAATGATGGTTCTTCTTGTGCCGAGACGTTTTATGAGGTTTCTTATCTCAACAATCTCTTTCGGGTCAAGGCCTGCCGTGGGCTCGTCAAGAATAAGGATCGGCGGGTCACCGATAAGAGCCTGCGCAAGACCGACACGCTGCTTGTAACCTTTTGAAAGGTTCTTTATGAGTCGGTTGTATACGCCCGTTATTTTAACGACCTCGCATACCTCCGCAATATGCTCCTTCTTCTTTTTGATGTTTTCTTTTTTACTGCAACCCTTGAGGTTGTAAACAAAGCTGAGATATTCCTTGACCGTCATATCATGGTAAAGCGGCGGGATCTCGGGAAGATATCCGAAATTTTCCTTTGCCTTTGACGGTTCTTCAAGCAGGTCGTGACCGTTTATGATGATCTTGCCTGCGTGTGAGGAGATGTATCCCGTAAGCATGTTCATGGTCGTCGATTTACCCGCACCGTTCGGTCCGAGAAGTCCGACGATATCGCCTTGGTTTATCGTGAAGCTGATGTTGTTAACAGCGACCTTGCTGCCGTATCGCTTCGTTAAGCCGGAAACGGTTATCATGAAAAACTCTCCAATTACTGTAGAATTATTTAAATTGCAAAAAAATGTTATTCAACAATAGCAAGATGCAGCTCGTCAAGCTGTTTGAGATCGGGTGCGGAAGGACAGTCCGTCATAAGCTCGGACGCATTCTGAACCTTCGGGAATGCTATAACATCACGCAGACTGTCTGCTCCGAGAAGCTGCATAACAAGTCTGTCAAGACCGATACCCATACCGCCGTGAGGAGGAGCACCGTATTTGAACGCATCGGTAAGATAACCGAATTTCTTGTAAGCCTCTTCATCGGAAAGACCGAGAAGCGCAAATATTCTCTTCTGGAGAACAGGATCTGTTATTCTTATAGAGCCGCTTGAAAGCTCAACGCCGTTGAGAACAAGGTCGTATGCTTTCGCTCTTACCTTTGCCTTGTCTGTTTCAAGATATTCGAGACATTCGTCAAGCGGAGATGTGAACGGATGATGCATCGCAACAAAGGTTCCGAGCTCTTCGTCATATTCAAAGAACGGCATCTCGGTGATCCACATCAGATCCCAACCCTCAGGCTTGATCTCAAGACGCTTTGCCGTTTCTGTTCTGAGCATACCGAGCTGAGAAAGAACGTGGGAATTGTTCGTGTCCGCAATTATCATGATAACGTCGCCTTTTTCTGCTCCCATTTCGGTAAGGATGGCGTTCATTTCATCTTCGGTCATGAATTTTGCGAAAGAACATGCGGTGGATTCTTCGGTAAGTCTTATCCATGCAAGACCTTTACCGCCGCAGCCTTTAACATATTCGGTAAGCTTGTCGATCTCTTTTCTTGTAAGCTTGTTCGCAGAGTTCTTAGCGTTGATGCCTCTTACACTGCCGCCGCCTGCGATCGCGCCGGTAAATACGGAAAATCCGCTCTTTTCAACGATCGCGGAAAGATCGTGTATCTCCATGCCGATACGTGTGTCGGGCTTGTCCGAACCGTATTTCGCCATAGCTTCGGCAAAGGTGAGACGTTTGATCGGAAGCTGAATGTCAACGCCGAGCGCCTCTTTGAAGATCTTCTGCATGAAGCCTTCGCCGATCTTGAGAACGTCTTCAACGTCAACAAAAGACATTTCCATATCGATCTGTGTAAATTCGGGCTGTCTGTCTGCTCTGAGGTCTTCGTCTCGGAAGCAACGTGCTACCTGAATGTAACGGTCAAAGCCCGCAACCATCGAAAGCTGCTTATAAAGCTGGGGAGACTGCGGAAGAGCATAGAAATTACCGGGATGTACACGGGAAGGAACAAGATAGTCACGTGCACCTTCGGGTGTCGATTTTATGAGCATCGGGGTCTCGATCTCGATAAATCCGTTGTCGTAAAAATAGTCACGGGTGATCTTTGTTACTTTGTTTCTGAAAAGAAGGTTGTTCAGAAGGTCGGGACGGCGAAGGTCGAGATATCTGTGCTTGAGACGAAGCTCTTCGTTAACGTTGGAGTTTTCAACAATCTCAAACGGAGGTGTTTCACTCTTGCCGAGAACGGTAAGGCTTTCAACGGAAACTTCGATCTCACCTGTTGCCATATTTTTATTGATCGCATTTTCGCCTCTTGCGGTAACGGTACCCGTTGCGGTTATAACGTCTTCGGAACGGAGAGTGTACGCAATATCGAAAAGCTCTTTGGATTTCTGCTCGTCAAATGTAAGCTGAAGAATGCCTGTTCTGTCTCTGAGGTCAATGAAGATAAGGCCGCCGAGAACTCTTCTTCTCTGTACCCAGCCTGCAACCGTGATCTGCTTGCCTTCGTCTTTTATATTGAAATTACCGCAGTAGTCTGTACGGTTAATATACATAGTTGATCTGTCCTTTTCTAAATTTTATTATATTTGTTTGTCACAATTGTGAACTTACTTCTTCAATATGTCGGTCAGTGCATCAATATCGTTTATATCTGTTTTTACGGATTCGCCGTTTGCCATGTTTCTGAGGTCTGCACTGCCTGCTTCAAGCTCTGAATCGCCTATGACCATCGTGTAGCGTGCGCCGATCTTGTCCGCATATTTCATTTGTGCTTTTACGGAACGCATCATGAGGTCTGTTTCTGCGTTGATGCCGTTTTTACGTAAGCCGTCAGCCATAGTAAACGCTTTCTTTGCAGCCTCTTCGCCCATCGATGCAATGTAAATATCTGCAACGGGATCAGTACCGAAATCGGGAATAAGCGGGAAAAGTCTTTCTATGCCGCTTGCAAAGCCGACTGCCGGGGTGTGCTTGCCGCCGAGCTCTTCGATAAGTCCGTCATATCTGCCGCCTGCCGCTACCGCAAGACCGCTGTTTGTGTCGATAAGCTCGAAAACAGTCTTTGTGTAGTAGTCAAGACCTCGAACGAGACCGCTGTCTTCTTCATATTCCGTTCCTATGGATTCCAACGCCTGTTTAACAGCCGCATAGTGTGTTTCACACTCATCGCAAAGGAAATCCGTGATCTTCGGAGCGTCTGCACCGATGCTCTGACAGATCGGGCTCTTGCAGTCGAGAATTCTCATCGGGTTTCTCTGAAGTCTGCCCTTACATGTTTCGCAAAGCTCTGTTTCACGTGAAGCAAAAAATTCTTTGAGCGCTTCCTGATATTTTGCACGGCATACGGGACAGCCGATCGAGTTGATCTTGAGCTTAACGCCGTCTATGCCGAGGTTCTTGAGGAACATCTGAGCCATTTCGATAAGCTCTGCGTCCGCAAACGGAGACTGAGCACCGTAAAGCTCCATGCCGAACTGATTGAATTCTCTGTAACGGCCTGCCTGAGGCTTGTCGTAACGGAATACGTTGATCTTATAGTAAAGCTTTAACGGAAGCGCTCCGCCCAGAAGTCCGTTTTCAAGAGAAAGACGGACCGCCGAAGCAGTGCCTTCGGGGCGAAGAGTCATGGATCTTCCGCCCTTGTCGTCAAAGGTATACATTTCTTTTTGTACAATGTCCGTAGTGTCACCGACACCGCGAGCGAAAAGCTCTGTTTCTTCAAAAGTCGGGAAACGGACTTCTTTATATCCTGCGGCGAGAGCCGTTTTATCCGCAACAGCTTCTACGTAACGCCATTTGAATGAGTCCGAGGGGAGAACGTCGTTTGTTCCTCTCGGTGCTTTAATAATTGCCATTGTTTATCCTCCGGAGATATGCGTTAATATATATTTTTCTTACGTTTGCCAGATGTCATCATTATGGGCTCTTTCCATTCAAAGTCGCCTCTTTCAAGGGCTTTGACGAGGAGCTCCGCTGTCGTTATATTTGTTGCAACGGGAATATTGTGTACGTCACAAAGACGTAAAAGCGTTGTGCAGTCGTATGTTTCGTTTGTGGAAAGAGAGGGGTCTCGGAAAAAGAAAAGCATGTCAACTTCACCGTTTGCCATTCTTGCCGCAATCTGCTGTACGCCGCCGTGTATGCCGTTCATAAAGCGTACTATCTCAAGCCCGGTCGCGTCTGCAATGAGCTTTCCGGTCGTTCCTGTAGCACTAAGCTTGTGTCTTGCGAATATTCCGCAATTTGCAACGCAGAACTGTACAAGCAGCTCTTTACGTTTATCGTGCGCAATAAGTGCAATGTTCATATATAATACCTCGGCTCTGAAGCCTTCCTTTCTTTGCGGAATTGATTCTTACCAGAATTTGTAAAGCTCCGTAAATTCACCGTCGATCCTTGCGGCTATGTTTACGTATGCTTTTTTCGAACGCGCTCTTTTTATGTCAATAACAAGCTGTTCGGCGTTCAGCGCTTCCGATGTCTTCGAATCTTCCGGTATGAGTCCTATGAGTCTTACGCTCACTCTGTCTATAACATCGTCTATGTTCGGCGCTGTGCCGTTTTCGATAGCTTTGGCGCGTACTCTGTTAACAACGAGCGATACATTTGCGTGGCTTTCATATGCCGCCGCCGCAACTCGCTCCGCATCGTGAATGGATGTAACATCGGGAGTTGCCACAACTATAACGTGGCTTCCTCTTGTAAAGAAACTGTCGATACCTCTTCCGATACCCGAAGGACAGTCCATCACTATATAATCGTATTCGTTATCGTCAAGAAGCTTTTTTGCGGTCTTTAACAGAAATTCACTCAGACCGTCGGGATCGTCGGGACTTCTGAGAGGCGCGGAAAGAAGATAAAGCCTCTCTTTTCCGTTAACATGAACTATCGCATCGTCAACGGTACATCTGCCTGCGTATACGTCCGATGAATCCCAGATGTGATCGTCACTCATTCCGAAAACAATGTCGAGATTTTTAAGATATATATCACAGTCGACCGCAAGCACACGGTTTCCTCTTTCGGCAAGACAGGCGGCAAGATTTGCCGTAAGCGTCGTCTTTCCGACTCCGCCCTTGCCCGATGCCACAACTATCAGCTTTCCCATGTTCGACTCCTTTTCTTCGGTCAGCTTATCAGCTCACCTTCATTTTGTGCGGATATAAAACGCTGTTCTTTTGAAAAATAATACGAAAGAACGTCCTTTACAAGCTCCGCATTTATCGGCGAGGCACTCAGACCGCCGTTTTCTATTACTATCGCAAATGCTATTTCCGGGTTTTCCGCAGGCGCAACGCCGACCATGAGCGATGTCGGTATGCCGACTGTTTCCGCTGTACCCGTTTTTACGGCTATCGTCGTTATTTTGAAATCCTCAAAACCCGAATATGCCGAACCGCCTTTCTCCATTGCCGCCATCTTCATGCCGAGCAATATGGAATCAACGGTCGATTTTTTAAGATCGATCTTTTCAAGGACCGTCGGCTTCGTTTCGTTGATCAGCTCGCCCGTAGTTCTGTTTCTTACGGCTTTGATAATATACGGCTGATAACGTGTTCCGCCGTTCGCTATGGTCGCAACATAGTTTACAAGCTGAAGCGGTGTCGCTGTCGTGTATGACTGACCGATAGCCGTGAGTATCGTGTCCGCCGCCTGCCATGTCTCGCCCAGAGCGTTAAGATATTCCTTGCTT
>SVMP01000054.1 GCA_015067385.1 Oscillospiraceae bacterium
TCGGCGCTATAACAGATAAATCTTTTATGATCAATGCTATCGACATTCTTAAAAAGAGCCAAAAAGAAGGCTTTAAGGTTTATGCGGTCGTCGCTCCTTCCATTTCAAGCCAGTTTTCTTATGCAAAGCTCGGACAAGTCGTAACGGGCCTTAAAATGCTCGGATTCCAGGATGTTATCGAAGCTGCGCTCGGTGCGGATATGGTTGCTCTTGAAGAGGCTAAGGAACTTTCCGAAAAAGGTCTTCTCACAAGCTCCTGCTGTCCTGCTTTTGTTCAATACATAAAATCTGCGTTTCCGAATCTCGTAGAACATATTTCTCACAATATGTCTCCGATGGCGGTTCTTGCTAAATATATCAAAGAAACCACTCCCAACGCAAAGGTCATCTTTATCGGACCCTGTACTGCAAAAAAAGCAGAAGCTCAGCTTGAGAAGGTAAAGCAGTATGTTGACACTGTTTTAACATTCGAAGAACTTCAGGCTCTCTTTGACAGTAAAGATCTTGATATCGCTTCTCTTGAAGAAGGCGTTCTCGACAATGCTTCTTATTTCGGACGCATCTTTGCTCGCAGCGGCGGTCTTACTGATGCTGCGGCTCAGGCTATGAAAGAACAGAATATCGATTTTGAGATCAAGCCCGTTGTTTGTGACGGTATAGAGGCTTGCCGTGTTGCTCTTCTGAAACTCAGCAAAAACCTTCTTGACGGTAACTTTATAGAAGGTATGGCTTGCATGGGCGGATGTATCGGCGGCGCAGGCTGTTTGACTCACGGCGAAAAAAATAAAGCCGAAGTCGATAAATACGGCAAAGAGGCGCATGAGAAAAATATTATCGATGCCGTGTCTATTCTTAAATGATTTTTAATATTCGAAATGTATCTTCCCTGTCGTTTTCGGGGAGGATACATTTTGACGATTTTAAATATTTTTTGTTATGATGTAATTTGATCTATTTCAGGTGTTTTATTATGGAAAAAAATAATTTCAAAGCAACAATTGACAGCGGGAAAAATTATTGGTGCACATGGGCGTCCCAAGGGTATGTCGGCAAAAATAAAATATTTGGAAAAGAAACCTCTCGGCGCTTTTTTGACGGCAATAACGGCGGCCGTGATGTTATCGATGAAGAACATGTCTTCGGAGAGGGCGGTTTTGCCGATCAGTTTCCGGATCTGAGAGGCGATCTCTTCTTCGTTTTTGATGACGGTTGGGATGTTCCGTATGATGCTCCGACATCTCCCGATATTTCAGCTTTTGGTTCGGTTATCCCCAATGCCGAAAGATTTCCGTCTTTTCCGGGTACTCCTGCGGAACGCTTAAAGGGGCTCAATGATAAGCTTATTGAAAAAGGTTGGAAAGGCCTCGGTCTGTGGATATCTCCGACATTAACAGGTGAGGACTTCCATAAAGATTTTTCAACACACAGAGAATTGCATGAAGAGTATTGGAAAGAGCGTGCATTGTGGTGTAAATACGCAGGCGTTCGTTTTTGGAAGGTAGACTGGGGAGCTCACGGCAATGCGGGACTTGAAGGTATTGTTCCGTACAGAAAAATGATGAGTGATGTGGCAAAGAAATGTTTCCCTGAACTCATTATCGAGCATTCTACATGTACAGCACCCGTAAACGGTGTTTTCGGTGATGAAAGTAAGTTCCGCTATGCGGATATGGACGGCTTTAAAGACAGAGGCAGAGAACTTTGTGAGTTTTCGGATGTTTTTCGTACATACGATGTTACTGACGATATGCTCTGCGATACGACAACGCTGGACCGAGTTTCGTACTTTTTGCCTTTTTCGAAATGCGTCGTTAACTGCGAGGATACGTTGTATATAGGGGCGGCTCTCGGTTGTTCTGTCGGCATTATGCGTTCCTCTTACGGAAAAAATTGGATGAAGGTAAATTCTAAACTGGATGAGGTCACCGCTACTGTAAAATGGCAGAGATTCGCACCGTCGTTTGTCGGAGGCGAGTTTAATATGTCTGACGATATTCTTGTTGACAGTATGTACTTCGGTCCGTACGATTCATGGGCGAAAGAAGCGAAAAACAGAGTTGTTGATCAGGCGGCTGCGGCTGTTATGGCAAGAAATACCGAACTTCCGACTGTTGTACGTGAGGATAAAATGCCTTTTGTTATAGCATCAATGAACCCTACAGGCGTTTATTCCGTTGCGGCTATAAAGAGAAGGCAGTTTATTGACGATACAACACCTCCCACGGTTTCATGTAATGTCGGTAATGCGGAACGCATAGGTGTTTTCGGTGATTTTAAACAGATCGACTTTAAATTTGAAAATGCTCCCGTGAAAATGTTCGTGCAGAATATTATCCGAGGAGAAGAATCTGCTTTGGATATAAACAATTATCTTAACGGATCTGTCGTGACTGTTTCCTGCGAATTGCTTGATAAATTCAATACAGTATGCGATATTTCGGATAATGCTGTGATGTTCCGTTTTGAATTTTAAATTTAACCTGAAATTGAAAAGATTTATGTTAATAAAAAAGAAAGGAAACTTTCGTAAACGAGAGTTAAGGTTTTTTGTTATGAAAAATTTCTCAAGAATAATCTGTCTTGTTATCGCTTTTGTGTTTGTTCTTTGTTCGTGTCAATCTTCCGAACCGGAGATCGTTCCCGAATATAGAGTAAATGTCGAATCAGCCGATCTTGACGGTTTTGAGGTTACATGGGGACATTGTTACACCGATACTATTTACGGTTATATTGCCGGAACAGCCAATTCGGACCTGGCACTTGCGCGTGAAAAAGAGGTAGAAGAAGCTTTGAACTGTAAGATCGAAGTTGAATACAGCGGCGATACGGTTTACTCCACTCTTCGTGCTTCCGTTATGTCCGGTCAGCCTTATTACGATATCGTAACCGCAGGAACTTACGGCCTTGTAAATGATATCCGTGCAGGCTATCTTACAGGTCTTTCCGGTCTTCTTGATATTGCGAATACAGATAAATGGGGCACACCCAATATGCTTAATTCAACAATCTGGAAAGATGACGTTTATGCTGTCGTTCCTTACGGTTGGTCTGAACTTATGTATTATTCCTCATTCGGTTATCCGATTTCCGTAAACGAAAACCTTATTTCCAAGCTCGGTCTTACTGACCCCAGAGAATATGTTGAATCAAATGCTTGGACCTGGGATCAGTTTGAAGCCAGCCTTGCCGAATATACCCATGACGACGGCGGCAGAACGATCTACGGTATGGCAACTCACCCTGCATATTTTGCTATGATGATGTTCCTTTCAAACGGTAACACACTTTCTTCTTACGAAGACGGAAAAGTGGTTTGCGGTGCTTATACAGATGCAGGCTTCGTTGCTTTTGAACGTGCCCGTAAGATCTATTATGAGACATGTAAGGACTACTTCCATCCCGGCGATCCCTGGAACTACGTAGGTGTCGATATGTTTGTTAACGGCGAGATCGTTCTTCTTACAGCTCCTTGCAACGAACTTTTCGGATCTGAAAGATCATTGCTTTATGTGACTGATAATGTCGGTATCCTTCCTTATCCTCAGGGCCCGAACGCAACTCCCGGTGTTTTCCCCTCTTATCATGAAAGCCTTGACTATGCAACAGGTATTCCCGTAAATGCAAAAGATCCCGGCGCAACGGCTATAGTCCTTGATGCAATGTATGAACCCTTTGATGAGTTTAAAACAAAGGAAGATGTTATCGGATATATGGTTGATCAGATCTTCTTTGATGAAAGAGATGCCCGCGTTCTTGCAAATATGCTTGAAAACACCGAATACGGCTTCTTCCTCGAAGGCGCAAGAGGCGTTATAGAGAGCGTTACCGAAACAGACACTTCCATCACTTCCTTGCTTGAATCCAACGAAGATAAATATGAACAGATAGTTGAAAACTATATGGTTCATCATTACGAAGGTACAGTCGCTGTTTACGGCGAATAAAATAACAAATAGATCCTCCGATTTCGGGGGATCTATTTAGTATTGGTCTGAAAACGACAATCTTTTGTGCCGAATTGTCTGTTTACAATCAGTTGTAGGTTGTGATATAATAACGGTATAGATATTCTTCGCTTTTTATGAGGTTGTTATGGCGCTGCGAACAAAATTAAAGGAATTACGTGTCTCACGAAATATGACACAGGAATCGGTTGCCGAGCATCTCGGAGTTTCATCGCAGACTGTTTCCAAATGGGAACGCGGTCTTCTTTCTCCTGATATAACGTTGCTTCCGAAAATTGCAGTACTTTTTAAATGTTCTATAGATTCTCTTTTTGATATGGGCGTTATGTTTGAATCCGAACATAAGCGTGAGTTCGAATCAAAGATAAAAGAGCTTCAATTGAATGGGGATATGGAAGGTTTATACCATGAACGAATTCATGAGATAAGACTGAATCCCGATCATTATTCTGTTTATCCCGAAATAATGGGTACGGTTCTGAGAGGTTTTTCAAAAGATAAAGAACGTATAGAAACAATGATCTCTCTTGCCGATCATGCTGAACAATACTGCACGGATGACGATATCCGTAATGAAATATACCGAATGATGCTTCAGCTATGTTCTGAGTCGGGATATCCGGAATATAAGGAAAAGAGCCGGTATTATTACAATAAACTGCCAATGTTGAAACATAGCAGAGAGATCTATGCTGTACAGGTAATGAACGGCGAGGAACATAGAATTCAGGTTAGGAAAAATCTTATTAATCTTATAGATATGGCTGAGTGTTCTATTCGTCAGCTTATATTGCCCGAAATGCCGCCCGAAGAAAAACTTTTTTATTATATGAACGCTGCCGCCTTATATGAAACTGTTACAGACGGGAAATATGCAGGATTTTACGATCTGCCCTTGCTTTCCGATTACTGTAAAATTGCATGTATATATGTTCAACTCGGGAAAACAGAAGAGGCAAGAGCATATGTTGACCGTATAATGAACAGAGTTGAAAAACATATAAACGGTGAGAGTGCAACAACATGGTCTGTGTTTATGCAGGAGTCTGCGTTGCTTCATCCTAAAAGGACAAAAAATTTATGCAGCACTTTTTTAAAGTATATGACCGAACTTTCCGAACTTGAATTGTTCAGAAATGATATTTGTCGGATGAAAGAAAAATATGAGGATTTTTTTGCCAAGGAGGAGAGAAAACAGTGAAAAACAGATTTACGTTAATTATGTTTTTATTGTTGGTGTTTTTGTTAAACGCCTGTTCGATCAATCAGCAATCTTTGCAGAATGATGTCGATTCGGAAAAGACACAGCAAACAGTTACTGAAGAAACTGAGATAGACTCTTTTGAAAAAGTTCGTGAGAGCGAAGAGGATTGGCTGGCTTACGGATTATCTGCATACGAAAGCGGCAAAGAGATAACGGATCTTTCGGATTTTTTTACGGATATTACTACCCTGCATTATTTAACGCTATACGATCATTTGTTTGAGTATGACAAGGAAAAATATATTCCGTTTGCAGAAGCGCTCTTTGCTTTTATTTATGAAGAATACGGTGCAGATGCTCTCCTCGATATTGATAAACGTTGCGAATATAAAACTGCTTTCTTGAAATCTTTCGGTGTTGATATGGAATACATACAATCAAAAGAGATTGAGACATTTTTTGCCACAATGAAGTTTTCATCGAATGCGTTGTATAAATATATAATGACGTTTGATAACGTAACTTACTATCTGAAAGATATCGATTCGGGTGCTCCTCAGGAATATCACGGTTTTCTTTTTTACAGCACGACCGGTTTGTTTGAGCTTATAGATTATCTTAAAGAAAATAATCTGTCAGATGGACTCGATACTGAGAGAGATTTTAAGTATTATGTTCTGTTTGACGAAAAATCTTCTCATACATCTTATTCAAGCGGAGATATGTATATAAACAATTCGGATATAACGTTACATGAAGCCATGCATGCTATGGGGGTAACAACATTGAAAAATGAGCATATTTGGCTGAGCGAAGGCATTTGTGATTATTTTTGTTATGATTTGGGGTTTAACGATCTTATTGCATCTAGATATGTTCAGATATTCCAATTGACTGAGCAAGGTTATTATGATGAAAAGGCGGAGTCGGGTGATCCAACCGCTGTTATTGCTAAAGCGACTTATGTAAATTATCT
The DNA here is from genome assembly GCA_015067385.1 of Oscillospiraceae bacterium. Taxonomy (GTDB): domain Bacteria; phylum Bacillota; class Clostridia; order Oscillospirales; family UBA644; genus HGM12619. The sequence goes on from SVMP01000054.1 coordinate 6,146, forward strand.
TGCTTGCGGCGGTAAGTTTGACACATTGGATTCAATTGATTTCAGACTTTATGCGGATGTGTATTCGAGGCTTGAATTTGAAATGGGCAAATACACAACGATTGGCGATACGTTTGAACAGTTGAATAATAAAAAGTGTCCTTATGTCGGCAGTGAACTCTCATATCAGCAAGCCCATTCCATGATTTGCTATCTTGTTGATGTGTATGGAATAGAAAATGTTATGAATGCATATCACACGCAGGACCTCGAATCTTCTTTCGGAAAAGATTATGAAGCGTTGAAAACAGATTGGCTGACATATCTCGGATAGCGTTGAAGTATTTTACTTTGAAAATTAAGTATATATTGATTAAAATTAAAAATGTGGATTTACTAAAAGAACCGAACTCCTTTTCAGAGCTCGGTTCTTGTCTTTGGGGGTAGACTAATTAGGTTTGTTGTTAATTGTTATTTCCAATATTTATCAATTTCTGCAATTCCTTAATGTCTATATCTCGAGTATTGTTTGAGCTTTTAACGGCGAGGGCGGCGGCGTGTCCGGCTGCATCGCCCATAGCCATGCAGATCCTCATTACTCTGTATGAGGAATGTGCTTCGTGTGTTCCGGAAATACATCTTCCTGCAACAAGGAGATTGTCGAATCCGATCGGGGTAAGGCAACGATACGGGATATCGTACGGCTGTGCAACCTTCGGACAGCGTTCTTCGTCAACGGACTGTCCGGGGCCTGCAGGGTTGTGTATGTCTATAGAAAAACATGCATCGTGAACGATTGCATCGTCAAATTTTCTGCCTGCGATAAGATCATCTTCCGTAAGAACATAATCGCCCATAACACGTCTCGATTCTCTTATTCCGAGCGTTGTCGAGCTTCCGTTTACTCTTATGTTTGCCATTCCCGGAATATTATTCTTTAAAAAGTTTACAACGGCGTGTATCTGTTCTCTTAATATATATTCGGATTCAAAAAGATTTTGCGGATCTAAGGGATTTACTTTATTTAGTTGCGTTGCATTGACCATTCGTTCTCCCGTGTGGCCGGTGTTGTAAAGTCTGACAATGTTTATCGTGCTCGGAAGTTCTCCGGAGGCACATGCCTTGTGGCACAGATCAAGATATTCTCTGCCGTCTCCGAGATCCTGATAATGTTCTTCGTGCTGGCAGGTGAGTTGTTGCCACGGCTCGATTCCTTCTATTGTGAACATTATCGAGGTGGGCTGCATCAGTCCGTCAGACAAACGTCCAACCTTGATCTCGCATCCCGCCATCGCCGCCAAAGCTCCGTCTCCGCTTGCATCGATAAATTGCTTTGCTGTTAATTCAATATTTCCGCTTTGCGTTGTCACTTCTATAGTGCGTATTCTTTTGTTTTCAACTTTGACGGAAGCTAATGATGACTGGAGAAGAACATTGACGTTCGAATCGTGAAGCAATTTTGTTAATGCATACTTTGCCGCTTCAATATGAGACATTCTGTTACAGTAAGAATTTACGCTTTGTTCGATCTCTCTACCTATATTATTATTTGTAACGCTTCCGAGAAACGGTCTTATGTACATTGATGTCATTCCGCCGCCAACGCATCCGTATCGCTCAACGATCAAAGTGTCGATCCCTGACCGAGATGCCGATAATGCCGCGGCTATGCCTGCAGGACCTGCGCCTATAATTATTAAATCGTAATTTGTCTTCATCTGACATCCCTCCAATTCTTTTTTTATTGTAACATAAATCGAAGTCGGTGTCAATCGGTTGTTGTATATTATGTCAATAATTGATATGATTTGTATGATCGGATGCCGATTTGGCGTGTTCAAAGAGTATGGATCGGTCATTGGCTCTCAAAATAAAGAAATTGCAATATTTTACTTGAAAATTCATAGAAAAAACACAGAGTGGCGTTTCGAACTCTTGCTTTTTTCTTCAATTTGTGTTATAATGTCTCTACCTTGCGTAAAGGTGCTTTGTTGAGTTGCGCAAAAATCCGTAAAAACGGTGTTTACGTAAGTCAGAACGCCTTTGCTGTGCCTGTCCGAAATCGAAATACGGATCGGCGAGAAAGGGAGGCAAATAATTAAGGAGGTGCCGACATGGGTAAGGATAAAGTAGTTTTGGCATGCTCGGAATGCAAACAGAGGAACTACAACACTACCAAAAACAAAAAGAACAATCCCGACAGACTTGAAATGAACAAATACTGCAAGTTCTGCCGCAAGCACACGCTTCACAAGGAAACAAAGTAAGGAGGTCAAATTTGATGTCGGAAGAAATCAAAAAGTCCGAAGCTAAGAAACCCGCTAAGGTTGAAACCAAAAAGGAAAAGAAACCCGGTTTCTTTGCAAAAGCAGGAAAATTCCTCAAAGAAGTCAAGAGCGAAATTTCCAAAGTCGTTTGGCCCACACCTAAACAGGTTTTGAACAACACTATCGTTGTTATCTGCGTTGTTCTGCTTTCTGCAGTATTCATTGGCGCAGTTGACGCTTTGTTCAAATTCCTTGCAGGTCTCATTGTGTCCTAATTGGCGGAGGATAAACGATGGCGCAGAACGGAAAATGGTATGTGCTTCATACCTATTCAAGCTACGAGAATAAGGTCAAGACAAGTCTTGAAACTATCATTGAAAACAGAAAGCTTCAGGATCTGATTTTTGACATCCGCATACCGACGGAATCGGTTGCAGAGGACAACGAGGCAGGCAAAACTGTTGAAAGAGAAAGAAAACTCTTTCCCGGTTATGTTTTGGTCAATATGATCGTCAATGACGACACCTGGTTTATTGTTAAAAATATTCGCGGTGTTACAGGATTTGTCGGTCCCGAAGGTAAGCCCGTACCTCTTACTGACGAAGAGATCGCTTCTCTCGGCATTATGAAACAGGCTGCGGAAGTAGACTACGCCGTTGGAGATTCCGTTAAGATAACGAGCGGATCGCTTGAGAACTTTACAGGTATCGTCGAAGAGATCGACATACCGAACAACAAAGTCCGAGTAGTTATTTCTATGTTCGGACGCGAAACACCCGCAGAACTCGAACTCGACCAGATTGAGGTCATTTGATCTGCAAAATTCATTTCATTCTTAAGGAAGGTTAATTGACATGGCTCAGAAAATAGTAGCTTATGTAAAGCTTCAGATACCCGCCGGTAAAGCAAATCCGGCTCCGCCCGTAGGCCCCGCGCTCGGTCAGCACGGTGTTAATATCGTGGCATTTACAAAGGAATTCAATGAAAGAACGAAAAATGACATGGGTCTTATCATCCCTGTTGTCATTACCATTTATGCGGACCGTTCCTTCACATTCATCACCAAGACCCCCCCGGCAGCTGTTCTTATTAAGAAAGCTTGCGGCATTGAAAGCGGTTCCGGTGTTCCCAACAAGAACAAAGTTGCTAAGATCACTCGCGAACAGGTTCTCAAGATCGCTGAACAGAAAATGCCTGACCTCAACGCTAATGACGTTGAAGCAGCTGCAAAGATGATCGCCGGTACAGCAAGAAGCATGGGTGTCCAGGTCGTAGACTGAGGTCCCTAAAAAAGTGGGAGGATCGTTTGAATCGTCCGAAAAACCACACAGGAGGAATTATTTAAATGAAAAAAGGTAAGAAATATACAGACAGTGCTAAACTCGTCGACAGATCCAAGCTCTATGATGCCGACGAAGCACTTGGCCTTGTTTGCCAGACAGCTAAGGCTAAATTTGATGAAACTATCGAAATCCACGTTCGCCTCGGCGTTGACTCCCGTCACGCTGACCAGCAGGTAAGAGGTGCTATCGTTCTTCCGAACGGTACAGGTAAATCCGTTAAAGTTCTTGCTTTCGTTAAAGGCGACAACATTCAGGCTGCAGAAGCTGCAGGCGCTGACTTCGTTGGCGGCGCTGAACTCGTTACCAAGATCCAGAATGAAAACTGGTTCGATTACGACGTAGTTGTTGCAACTCCCGATATGATGGGCGTTGTAGGCCGTCTCGGTAAAGTTCTCGGTCCTAAGGGTCTTATGCCTAACCCCAAAGCAGGTACCGTATCCCCCAACATTGCTCAGGCAATTCAGGAACTCAAAGCAGGTAAAATCGAGTACAGACTCGACAAGACCAACATCATTCACTGCCCCATCGGTAAAGCTTCCTTCGGCGTTGAAAAACTCCAGGAAAACTTCGACACTCTTATGGGTGCTATCGTTAAGGCTAAACCTGCTGCTGCTAAAGGTCAGTACATTAAGAGCTGCGTTGTAGCTTCCACTATGGGCCCCGGCATCAAGATCAACGGCGCAAAACTTATGTAATTTGCCCGAAGGGTTTAATCAGATCGAATTTAAAATAAAAACGGATGATTTCAGATCGAGATCATCCGTTTTTATTGTTCTTGACTTTTCGTTTAAAAAATGTTATACTGTTAAATACAGTTTTCTTTTATAAATACAGATCATTTTTAGCTTCAGCTTTTGTGGGAACATCCTGTTCTCTCTCTTTATATTCCGTCAAAAAAACACAGTTTTGCTCGTTTCTGTTTTTCTTGATGCCGGTCTGAAGCTCGCATATGCCGTCTTTTTGATAAATACAGTTTTTTTCGCATTGAATTTCATTCATAATTATTAACAGTGGCTTTCGTTTCGAAAGTTTTCCTTTCTTTTTTTAAGGAATCGTTTATTATTATTTTTTACACGTTTTACCGAAAAAATCATGATAATTTTGACATCACAAAAAATACCGGGATCTGTTCTGTCATATTTTGAACGGTCTGTTCTTTTGCCTGACAATCCTCGTCTCGATCCCAAAGTTTCGTTTCATACGGATCTTTCAATTTTTTCTTTGGGTGATACATTGATCTGCGCCCCTTATCTTTTTGACCTTCTTTCAAACAGACTTATAAATGTTCCTGTTATATGCGGCTGTGAATCATATTCGCCGTATCCCTATGAAATAGCTTATAATGCGGCTCTTGTCGGGAAAAAACTCTTTTGTAAAAAAGATCATACCTGTAAAACGATCCTCGAAGAATGCGAAAAGCAAAGCATATCCTGTGTGAATGTTCAGCAGGGATACGCAAAATGCAGTACTGTTGCGGTTGATGACCGATCAATAATAACATCCGACCGTTCAATTCAAAAAGCGGCGGAAAAAGAGGGGATAGAGACGCTTTTCGTTTCAAACGAGGGTGTTTTTCTCGACGGTTATCCTAACGGATTTATCGGCGGCGCATCGATCGTTACGGATAAAGAAGTTATTTTTATCGGAAACATTTTTTGTTCTCCCGATGCTCGCAAAATAATCGATTTTATTGAAATGAAGGGGAAAAAAGTCGTATCCTTCCCGGAGGAAAAGCTTTATGATATTGGCAGCCCCATAGTTTTGTTTTAACAAGAATTATCAGTTCGCTGTGCCCGTGCATATAATATATCGGGTGATGTATGTGCGGAGAAATAAATACTCGGTTAAAATAAGGGCCTTAATTATAATTTTCGTTTTTGTTTCGATCGGGATGCTGATTTCGTTTGCGGAAAGATCCGTAAGACCTATACTTCAAACGATGGCAAAGGCAAATGTTGAAATTATTGCAGGCGAAAAAATAAGCGAAGCGATCGAAGAAGAAATGATGTCCGAACAGTACGATCTTGATAATATCATTTCTTTCGAAAAAGATACGGACGGCAGAATAAATGCGGTAAAAACAAATATCGTTACCGCAAACCGTCTGAAATCCGCAATTTCTCTATCCGTTCTTGAAAAAATAGGACAGATTACGGAAAGTGAGGTTTCCGTTACGTCGGGAAATC
>SVMP01000055.1 GCA_015067385.1 Oscillospiraceae bacterium
ATATTTACCTTGCCTTTAGATGCGGGGATAACATTCAGGCCGTCGATCCTGTCAATTATGCCTTCAACGTTTCTTTTGATCGTAAGATCGGAGCGTACCTCCATCGGTTTAACATTGCTGTTTACAGTTAAAACAGCGCCGCGATTTTCCCAGTTTTTAAGATCTTTACTGCGATAACAGGAAACGTAATTATCATCACGTCGATCTTCGCCGTACCAATACCAGAATTCGCCGTGACGGAGCATATGGCCGCCGTGAGCATGAATGACATTACCGTCAGTATCGAGCCAGGGTTGTCCATTTATCCTCATAATAATGCACTACTTTCTTTTGAGAATATTCCGGTTTTATTTTCTGTCAGAAACAGCGTCCGCTATCCTTGCAAAATCCTTAGGAGAAAGAACTTCGCCGCGAACGGTTTCCTTTATGTTTAACGTCTTTAATATCTCCGCACAGTCAGCTTTTGAAATGCCGAACTCCTGCGAGAGATTGTTGACGAGCGTTTTACGTCGCATCGCAAAAGCCGCTTTGATGACCCTGAAGAAAATTTCTTTGTCTTTTACGGGTATACGTTCGTTTTCGGGGATGACCTCAAGCCTGATAACTGCTGAATCGACCTTCGGCGCAGGGTAAAACGAGCCTGCGGAGACGCCGAAAAGAAGCTTTGCGTTCGCATAATACATTATCGATGCCGTAACAGAGCCGTAATCGGGTGTGTTTGGCAAAGAAATAAAGCGTTTTGCGAGCTCTTTTTGCACCATAACGGTTATTGAACGTACAGGTGCACCGCTTTCGAGGAGAGACATAACGATCGGAGTTGTTATATAATACGGTAAATTTGCGCAAACATCAACGCTCTCTTCGCCGTACTTTTCGCAAAGCGCAGAGATGTCAACATTTAAAATATCATCATTTATTATATCAAGATTGAAAAATTCGCCCAATGTTTCATCAAGAACAGGCAAAAGCGACTTGTCAAGCTCAACGGCAACGACTTTTTTCGCACGTTTGCAAAGTTCTTTAGTTAAACATCCGAAGCCCGGACCGACTTCAAGAACGAATTTGTTTTCAATATCCGCACCCTCTGCGATTTTTACGGGAATAGCGGCGTTCGTAAGAAAATTCTGACCGAGTGTTTTTGAAAATTCAAAGCCGTAACGCTCGCAAAGATCACGGATAACGGAAAGATTCGTAAGCTCCATCAGTCTTCTTTAACGCTGATGAAAAACATAACGATCGCCGTGATAACAGCGCCGAAAATTCCCGCAACGAGAAGATCTACCCAGGGAAGATCGAGTTCAAAATGTTTTCTGTCGTTTGTTCTGAAAATGTTCATAACGAATAACTCCTTTTAAAAGTTAATTCTGACCTTCGTTTTTGAGATATTTGAGATAAGCGTCGATAAAGCCGTCAAGATCGCCGTCCATAACAGCGTTTACGTTGCCCATTTCGTAGTTTGTTCTGTGGTCCTTAACGAGTGTGTAAGGCATGAATACGTAAGAACGGATCTGTGAACCCCAAGCGATCTGCATCTGGTCGCCCTTGATATCTTCGATCTTGTCGAGATGTTCACGCTCTTTGATCTCCAAAAGCTTACTTTTAAGCATTTTGAGCGCCTGCTCTCTGTTCTGCTTCTGAGAACGTTCGTTCTGACAGCCGACAACTATACCCGTGGGAATATGTGTTATACGGATAGCGGAGTCGGTCTTGTTAACGTGCTGACCGCCTGCACCCGATGCTCTGTGAGCTTCTACCTTGATATCTTCTTCACGGATCTCGATATTCATATCATCCGTAATTTCGGGCATAACTTCAACGGATGCGAAAGACGTATGGCGTCTGCCCGAAGCATCGAACGGAGACACACGTACAAGACGGTGAACGCCTGCTTCGGATTTAAGATAACCGTAAGCATTCGGACCTTCAACAACGATAGATGCGCTCTTTATGCCGGCTTCATCACCGTCAAGCATATCGATCGTCTTTACTTTATAGTTGTGCTGTTCGCCGAAACGGCAGTACATACGGTAAAGCATGAGAGCCCAGTCCTGAGCTTCTGTTCCGCCCGCACCGGCATGGAAGTTTATGATAGCATTGTTTGCATCGTATTCGCCGTTGAGAAGTGTTTCAAGAGTCTGTTTTTCAAATTCTTTTTCGATATTACGTGCGGTTTCGCCGAGATCTTCGTCATATTCCTCTGTTGCTTCTTCTTCCGCCATGTCTGCAAGAGTTTCGGCATCGTCAATAAGCCCCAAAAGCGAGTTATATCTTGTAATTTTATCCTTTAATGTCTTCTGTTCAACAAGAAGCTTCTGGGAATTTTCCATGTCGTTCCAGAAATCCGGAGCTGCGGCAAGAGTCTCTATCTCTTCAAGACGGGCTTTAAGGTCGCCGATCTTCATTGCGGAGCCGAGGTCTGCTGCCTGCTTTCTGTATTCTTCTAATTTAAGTCTGTATTCATCAATTATGATCATATAAATAATTCCTTTTACGGCTATTTGCCAACACAAAATCTGGAAAAAATATTGTCTATTATTTCTTCGGACACCGTCTTGCCCGTCATTTCTCCGAGCGCCTCAACAGCTCTTTCTATATCGCTCAGAAGTGCGTCGGGCGTGATGCCGATGTTATCAAGCGCATGAGTAATCTCTCTTTGGGCTGAGACAAGGCACTCGTACTGACGGACGTTCGAAAGCATAATACTTTCTTCGCCCTCAGAACCCATCGGGAACAGCTCGGCTATCGCTTTTTCAAGCTCCTCTATGCCGTCACCCGTTTTAGCGCTTATATTTACCCTTGCGTCAAAGTTTTCTACGGTAATATTATCAGCCGATACAATGTCTGTTTTGTTAAAAACGGCTATTTTTTTCGCATTTGAAGCGTTTATTGCGGCAAGCAGCTCCTCGTCATCGAAAACTGCTTCGTCGGAAACGTCAAAAACTGCTAAGATAAGCTCTGCTTCACTGATCTTTCCGAGCGTTTTTTCAACACCGATCTTCTCGACCTCGTCGTCCGCATCACGAACGCCTGCCGTGTCAAACAGTCTCAGCTTAACACCGCCAAGCTCCGCCGACGCTTCTATAACGTCTCGTGTCGTTCCCGCAACCGAGGTAACAATACATCTGTCCTCACCTAATATGCGGTTCATCAACATGCTTTTGCCTACGTTGGGCTTGCCTGCGATGACGGTTTTTACACCCTCTCGGATAAGTCTGCCCGAATCGTAAGATCTTATGAGCTTTTCTATCTGATCATATGCGTTTGTGATATTTTCACGCAGAAGCTCGGGGGATGTGTCAACAATGTCCTCGTCGGGATAATCGACATACGCCAAAAGCTGCGCCGAAATATCGATCAATGCTCCCCTTACGGAGTTTATCTTATCGGAAAGTCCGCCTTTCATGCGGTTTACGGCAGCTCGTGCTTCGGCTTTCGTTTCACTGTCGATAAGATCTATAATTGCTTCTGCTTTTAAAAGGTCCAGCTTTCCGTTAAGAAAAGCACGTTTTGTAAATTCTCCGTTTTTTGCCTGACGCGCACCGTTTTGTATAAGAAGTCGAAGAATGCGAGAACAGTTGTAAACACCGCCGTGGCATGATATCTCGATTACGTCTTCTCCTGTAAAGCTCTTCGGCGCACGGAACACGGAAAGAAGAACATCGTCAACGGTTTCTGTGCCGTCGACGATATTCCCATGTATTACCGAAGACGACGCAACTTCACTAAGATCACGGGAAAATATCTTTCCCACTATCTTTTGGGCTTCTTCGCCCGACACTCGTATTACGCCTATTGCAGCCTTGTACGGAGCAGTTGAAAGTGCAGCGATCGTTTCGTTTTTCATATTTTTTTGTCCTTTTTTCTTAACATCATATGTTAAGCTTTAAGTGATTACCGAATCGAAAACCTTCGTTTTCAGATCCTACATCTTGAAATTATCCCGTTTTGCTTCAGCAAATTCCTGTCTTTGACAGGAAAGGGGTAATTTCCTATAGAACTGCAAAACTAAACCTTGTTTAGTTTTCAGTTCTATGTGCTCTTTTTTCCCCTGCGCGAAGTTCTACTGTAGGTTCGGTCGTTTCAGCGGAAGTCTCAACGGGTTTACGTTCGGGACGGGGCTGACGGGGACGGTCGGAGTAGGGCTTTTTGTTGTAGGGTTTTTTGTTGCCGCCGCTGCGTTTTTCGTTGGAAGAGGGATTTTCTTCTTTATTTACGCGGGGAGCTCTTTTTTCGCCTTCAACAAAAGATATTTCGGTAACGCCTTCTTCTTTTTCGGCATTATCGTTATTACGGTGAGCGGGCTTGTTGAAATTCTTCTTATAGCCGCCTTTACCGTTGGATTTTTTATGGGGACGCTGTTCGCCTTCTTCACCCTGATAAGCAATAACAACTTTTCTGTTGGGCTCGCTGCCTACGGAGAATGTTGTTATGTTGGGTTCTTCCTGAAGACAAGTGTGAATGATACGTCTCTGATAAGCGCTCATGGGGTTGAGAGTAACACGTCTGTGAGATTTCTGAACCTGTCTTGCGATACGAGCCGCAAGAGCTTCGAGACGTTCTTTGGATTTTTCGCGATAGTCGTTAATATTAAGGGAAACTTTATACTTACTGTCGTTTTCGTGATTTACGGAAAGCGCGATTATCATCTGGAGAGCTTCAATAGCTTCGCCCTGTTTTCTGAGGAAAATATCGGCAGATTCGCCATCGATGGAGATGTTGATGTTTTCTTCTTCAACAGTGATGCTTGTTTTGCAGCCTTCAAGACCGATTATGTTAAAAAGGCCGGAAAGGTACTGTTCAACCTTGTCTTCTGCAGAAATTTCGTACTTTACATTTATCTTTGCGAGAACGGAGCCGAGGCCGAAAAAGCCTTTTTTGGGCATATCAACGATCTCGTAAGAAAAACTGTCTTGGGAAACGCCGAGTTCTTTAGCCGCCGCTTCGACAGCTTCATCGATCGTTTTACCCGTAAATGTCTTTTCCACTTGATTTTATCCTTTCAAACGCTTGAAAAGGGCATAGTACCGCCTTATTTGGTTTCGTCGGTATTTTCTTCGGTAACGATTATCGCACCGTCTTTATCCTGCTCTTGTTCAATACGCTTCATTTTTTCGATTTGATTGTAATTGAGTTTCTTTTCCTTTTTGGGTTTTTCAGCAGGCTTCGGAGGTTTTACGATAACTTTAAGCAAGAATATCTGACCGATCGAGAGAACGTTGGATGCGATCCAGTAAATACCTACGCCGGTCTGGAACGAGAATGCGAGCCAGACGGAAAGCAGAGGCATGGTGTAAAGAAGAAGATTCATATTTGTCTTCTGACCGTCTGCGGTGGGCATAGCGTTGATCTTCTGAGTCAAATAGCTTGTGAGGAAAGATGTTATACCTGAAATGATAGGCAAAAGCGTTGCCAAAACAAAAATAGAACCTGCCTCGCTGATATACTCGCTGGGAGTCATACCGAGGTCTAAACCGAGGAAATTAAGATTAAGAGTGGTAAATTCGGTGATAAAACCGCTTTCGGGATGCTTGAGAGCGTAGTCTTCAAGTCCGGTCTTTACCGTTTCAAAAATTTGAGGATCGTTAAGGAGCTGCGCTATACGGATCTCGTTTGTCTGAAGCCATTTTGTAACAGCATCAAAATCCGCAACATTTGTTTTTCCGAGCGCATCGATCACTTTCTGAACACCGTTGGAATGAAGGATGTTCACAATAGCGAAATTCGTCAGTTTGTTTAAGCCTAAAATATAGGTAAGCGGACGACGGATCGCATTCCAAAGACCGAGGATGATGGGGAGCTGAATAAAAGTGGGAAGGCAACCGGACATGGGGTTATAGCCTTCTTCAGCGTAAAGCTGCTGCAATTCCTCGGAATATTTCGGGTTTCTGGTGTCTCCCTTATATTTTTGCTGAAGGGCGTTCATTTTCGGTTGAACAGCCTGCATTTTCAGTCTGCCTTTTTCAGCCTTGATACTGAGAGGGAGCATTAAAAGTTTTGCAATAAACGCAAAGAGAAGGATAGCCAAGCCGTAATTGTTCACAAGATTGTAACAAAGCTTGAATATCCACGCAAGAGGGACATAAATTATGTCTAAAAGACTTTCCATTTGCTTAGTTTTGATCTCCTTGTTTTCTCTGGAACAGGGTCATAGCCGCCTTTGCAAAACGGATGGCACCGTAAAATTCTCCGCAACGAAAGAAAAAACCCCCTTATAAAACCGTGAGTCCTGAACGCTTCCAAAGCATACTCCGAGCAGGTCGGGGTAAATCGGCAACACGGGGGTTTGAACGGAGATATATTTTTTCGGTAGATCTTTATCAGCGCAACAGCCGCTTTGACAGGGATATCGGATATTTTCATTTAACCTGTTCTCCGGCAATCATACCTGCTTTTGTAAAAGCGCGGGTAAGATCGTTTTTTACTTCATCCATCAGAACGAACGGGGTTTTCGAGCGCGCAACAAGAATTATATCGTAACCCTTTGCGATATCGTTTTCAAGAAGCCTGTAAGCCTCTCTCATAAGCCTTCTCGCACGGTTACGCGCAACTGCTTTCCCGATTTTTTTCGTGGTTGTGAGACCCAATTGATTAACTGACTGTCTGTTTCTGCGGTAATAGACCACAACAGTCGGAAACGCATGGCTGGAGCCCTTTTTATAGAGCTGACGGAAAACCCTGTCGTCCTTGATAGATTTCGTATATTTCATACTTTACAATTACAGCGAAAGCTGTTTTCTGCCTCTCGCACGTCTTCTTGCGAGAACTTTTCTGCCGTTAGCAGTCTTCATTCTCTTTCTGAAGCCATGAACCTTGCTTCTCTGCCTCTTTTTGGGCTGATATGTTCTTAACATCTTGACCGAACCTCCTTTTCCGGGGTCTTCACAAAATTTCACTTATTCCCCATTTCTTTATAAATGGGCATAATTACAGTGTTAGCTATATTATATAACATTTCAATCCGCCTTGTCAATACCTTAATTAAAATTTTTTTCGAAAAATAACATGAACTTTAAAAAAAACATCTTGATTCCGACCGCATTTTATGTTATAATAAAGTATATGTATTCTATAAGTATATAAAATATTATAATAAGCTTTATCCGACGCTGCATAAGACCCGATGCAAGCGTATTGTAAATAAAAAAACAGGAGATGATATTCATGAAAGCCTTCAAAACTTTATGGACGGCTGCTGTGGAACGTCTGACAAGCCACATTAGTGAATCAGCTATGGATCTTTGGATCCGTCCGATAGTTCCTATAGCCTACGAAGATGATTCCGCTATCTTAATGGTCGAATCTTCTTTCCAGCGTGACATAATCATGTCAAAATATAAAGATCTCATAAGTCATGAGCTTTCGGACATGGTTGGTTTTGAAATGACAATAAAAGTTATCATACCGGAAGAAAGACCGGTTCCTTACGGTACAAAACCTCCGGAAGTACCTAAACGTGATATTGAGCTCGAAAGCATGGTCGAACCCATCTACCCCGAATATACTTTCGACACCTTCGTTGTCGGTGATTCAAACAAACACGCTCATGCCGCATGCTATGCGGTCGCAAAAAATCCGTCAAAGGCGTACAACCCCCTCTTTCTTTACGGTAATACAGGTCTCGGTAAAACACACCTTCTCAAAGCTATCAGAAATGAGATCGCTGTTTCTTACCCGAATTACAAAACGATCTACATAACAGGCGAAGAATTTACAAACGAGCTTATCGAAAACATCAAAAACAAGACCATGCCCGAATTTAAAAATAAATATCGCAGTGTGGACGTGCTTTTTGTTGACGATATTCAGTTTATTGCAAACAAAGACTCAACTCAGGAAGAGTTTTTCCATACGTTCAACGCTCTTTATGAAGCTAACAAGCAGATCGTTCTTGCATCCGACCGTCCTCCGAGAGATATTCAGCTTCTCGAAAACAGACTCCGCTCCCGCTTCGAGATGGGTATCATAACAGACATCTATCTCCCCGAATATGAGCTTAAGGTCGCAATTATCAAGCAAAAAGCAAAAACATACGGTATGGAGCTTCCCGACGATGTTGTTGACTTCGTTGCAATGAAGATAAAAAACAACATCCGTCAGCTCGAAGGCGTTCTCAAAAAGATCATGGCTTTCCAGCTTATTTCGAATCTGCCCCCGTCTATAGCTATCGCAAGCAGCGCAGTAAGAGATATAACGAGCGAAAACGAACCCATTCCCGTAATATTCGATAAAGTCCTCAAGGAAGTCAGCCACGAATTCGGTGTTTCCGAAGAAGATATCCTCAGTAAAAAACGTGTTGAAAACGTAACATTCGCGCGTCAGATCGCAATGCACATCATGCGTGAGATAACTGACCTCTCTCTTCCCGAGATCGGTCAGCATTTCAACGGACGAGACCATTCAACCGTTCATCACTCCATAAGAAAGATCGAAACCAAGCTTAAAACAAATAACAGTCTTAAAAACAGAGTTGAAACAATAATCAAAAATGTTCAGGAAAGATAATTGGGAACTCAACTTTGTTGAGTTCCTTGAAAAAAACGCTTTGCGTTTTTTTTAGGGTTGTACTCTCAGAATAAAATAATATGCTTCGCATTTTTTCCGTGGAGTACTCTCAGAATAAAATACTACGCGTTTTTCCGAGTGATTTTCTCAGAAAAAAATTGCTTCGCGTTTTTCAAAAAATCCGTGATGATTTTTGGGTACCGGGTGTGCGGTTACGCTTTATGACGTTAAATCAACAGAATCGACAACAGATTTCTACAGAATAAACCGACAGAGAGAAAAGTTTTCAACAGTATCAAAAGATTTTCGTCCACAGGATCCACAGAATGAACAATACGGAGTTTTGCAAAAGTAAAACGATATTTATCCACACTTCGTCAACAATCGCCAAAATCTTGAAATAAAGGCAAAAAACGGGTGTTTCAACTGTTTTAACAGCCCCTACATAATACTACAAAAAATATATTTATTTCTTTGTTATTATATATAAGGGGAAAAAAAGAGAAAGGGGCTGCGCCCCGAAAGTAAAAAAAAAGAAGAAAGGGACTTTCGCAAGAAAGTTTACGTAAAAGAAATGATATTTTCATGTGACAGAACGGTTCTTTACGAAACATTCGGTATAGTATCCCGAAGCATACCCGCAAAGAATGCGCTTCCGGTCCTTTCGTGTTTTCTTATCCAGGCGGAAGCGATGGGAAATATAATTGTAACGGGCTTTGATATGGATCTCGGTATAACGTCCACCATCGAGGGCGATGTAACAGATGCGGGTAAGATAGCCGTTGATGCGAAGATGATACTCGACATCATGCGAAGCATGGAACCGGGAACCGTTACTTTTACCGAAAACGATAACAAGACCGTTACCGTTTCGGGAGGAAGCTCCGAATATATTCTTCCCTATATGGATGCGGACACATTTCCCGAACGCCCCACTGTTGAGGGATGCGATTATTTCAACATAGATCAGAAGCTTCTGCATTCCGTTATCCGTCAGACGATCTTTGCGGTTTCGCAGAGTGATGTTAAAGGCATATACACAGGTGCATTTTTCAACATACATGACGGACTTCTCGAAGTCGTTTGCACAGACTCGTTCCGTTTTGCTATGAGAACGGAAAAATACGAATGCGATAAAACGTGTACTTTTCTTGTTCAGGGCAGGGTTTTAAACGAGCTTATAAAGATAATGAAAAACGAGGAAGGAAATGTCCG
The DNA here is from genome assembly GCA_015067385.1 of Oscillospiraceae bacterium. Taxonomy (GTDB): domain Bacteria; phylum Bacillota; class Clostridia; order Oscillospirales; family UBA644; genus HGM12619. The sequence continues at coordinate 9,718 of SVMP01000055.1, forward strand.
TATCGGGCTTACATCGAGACATATCGTTTTTGAGTTTGAAAATACCCGCATGGTATCACGCCTTGTTGACGGAACATACATGAACTATTCTCAGATCCTTCCGAAGAGCTTTAAATATTCCGTTCCCGTCAAGACTACGGAGCTTAAGAAGGTCGTTGAGAGAGCATCCGTTCTTATCAGCGAAAAAGTAAAGGCTCCCGTAAGAATAAGTCTTGAAAACAACAAGATATTTATAACATGCCGCACGGCAGACGGACACAGCTTTGACGATGAGATCGACGCTGATATCTGCGGTTCTCCGTTCGAGATCGGTGTAAATAACCGAAATCTTCTCAATATTCTCAGCGCATGCGAATGCGAAGAAGTCGTTATGAATTTCAACACACCGCTTTCTTCCGTTTGTTTCCTTCCCAAAGAGGGAGATTCGTTCCTTTTCCTCCTTGCGCCCATGCGTTTGAACGGAAAATAAATTATGTTTTTACGTTCGCTTGATCTTACAAGCTTCCGAAACATTCAAAGCGCGCATGTAATTTTCGACGAGGGAGTGAACATCCTTTGCGGAAACAATGCGCAGGGCAAGACAAACATAATGGAAGCGATCAGATTTTTTTCGGAATGCCGCAGCTTTCGCGGTGCGTCCGATAAAGAAATGATCCTTTCGGGGCAAAATTTTTCGAACATAATTGCTCAGTTTGAAAAGGACGGCAGACCCCAAAGCGCAGAAGTACGTTTTTACAGCGAAAAGCGAAGAGAGATCTATCTCAACGAAAGCAAGGTCGTCCCGAAAGAATTTATGGGAAACCTCAATTCCGTGCTTTTTTATCCCGAACAGCTCACGCTTATAAAAAACGGACCCGACAACCGCCGCAGATTTATGGATGTTTCGGTATGTCAGATACGTCCTGTTTATTATACGCTTCTTTCTCAGTTTTCCCGTGTTCTTCAGCAAAGGAATGCGCTTTTGAAATCGGGCGATATCTCAACGCTCGACATCTGGGACGAACGCTTCGCAAAGCTTTCTTTTCTTGTTACGAAAACGAGAGAAAATTATATTACACGGCTCGAACAGTTCGCAGCCCCCGTTTCAAACGAAATATCGGGCGGTGCTGAAGAGTTGAAGCTGAAATACGTTCCTTCTTTTTATGCTAACGATGAAAACGAGCTTTTTTCCGAGCTTGAAAAAAACCGTGAACGTGACAGAGAGCTTGGGTATACATCTCTCGGAGCGCATAAAGACGATTTTGAAACGTATCTTAACGGTAAAAACGTTAAAATTTACGGTTCGCAGGGGCAGCAGCGTTCGTGCGTTATGTCCTTTAAGCTTGCAGAAGCTGAAATTTTAGCTGAAACAACGGGTGAGTATCCGCTTATTTTGCTCGATGATGTTTTTTCAGAGCTTGACATCGGAAGAAGAAATTATATAACGGGCAAAATTTTAGGTAAGCAGGTCATTATAACATCCTGCGAACCCATTCTTTCTTTGCCCGACGCCAAGCTTATCCCCGTAAAAAACGGAAAAGTGGAATAGATTATGTTGAATTCCGAATTTAAAAGAATATTTTCGCTTTCGATGTATAAAAACCTGAAAATAATGCTCGGTGAGATGTCATTTTTAAAGGATTTTATAAACGATGACCGCGGTGATCTTTATCCCGTGACCGCAAAGAGCGAGGATTGTAAAGAATACGTTCAAAATAACAGATATATTTTAACGAACGGAACGTGCAGCAGAATGTTCTGCCGCTTTTTTCCGTTTGCAAGCTACGAACTGACATCCGCCGTTTATAACGGTGAAGCGGGATTTATATTTCAGCTTGCGGATGTTAAAGCAGAGGTTAAAAGAAACGAAAAAGAGATAATTTTTTCGTGCGGAGAAAAAGTTGAGAAAATTATCATACCCGAATGTGTTACAATAGACTCGCAGATGACAGTTAGCTGCCGCCCGTCATATTTTGACGTTTATTTAAACGTTAACGGCAAGCCCGAGCACATTTATTCTTTTAACGAAGAAAAATTCAGCAGCAGCAACGATCACAGCGTTTTTTCAAATTCATACGTT
>SVMP01000056.1 GCA_015067385.1 Oscillospiraceae bacterium
ATGCTTGGCGACGGCTCAAAGATAGACATGGATGACTATGAATGTGTTATTATGCAAAATCATATGGCTGAAAGCGAAACAAGCTTATTCTCCTACCCTACAGACACTCTTATGTCTGACCTTCTTCTTGACAGAATCAAAGAGATCCAAGAAGAATATAACTGCATTATTACCGTTAAAACAGACGGAACTATCAGACTTGACACTGTTACTCCGACAATGATGAGCGGCGGATATGTGAGCGATGTTATTTTCACATCCGGCCCCACCGCATTTATCAAAGCGGGATTTTATCACCGTCTCGACTCTGTTGAAGAATATCTTGATTACAGAGATGCATCAAAAGTCGGCACGGTAGGTCTTCTCGAACAAGGTCTTAAAAACGGTATTCCCTACGCTGTTACTCCTGCCGCATGGCCCGGAAAACAGACTGTCACCTCCTTCGGTGTATTTGTTGTAAACGAAAATCTTATTTCACGTTTCGGTAAAGTTGACCCCCGAGACTATGTTGAAAACGGTGAATGGACTTGGGATACATTTGAAAAATGTCTTGTTGACTATCAGATCAATGACAGTGCTATTCAGGCAAACGCAGTTAACGTAACATGGTCTGTCCTTGACTTTGCAATGATGAACGGTGCGGACTACGTTAAGATCGATGATTCAGGAAACGTTATTCCTGCTATGGACTCTGTCGAATTCATCGAAACATTCGACTGGTGTGCAAGATTATTCACACAGTATGAAGACTCCGTTACTTTCCATGCTCATGACCAGATGCTCTCCGCATTATTCGGAGACGAAGTAGTTATGGCGCAGACTGCGATCGACCATATAATCAGATTCATCAGTTATGAAATGAGTAACTACGGCGTTGTTCCCATGCCCTGCGGTCCGAGAGGAACATACGGTGAATGGGCGAACGCACATTCTGAAAACGTTAGTTTCGGCATTATGATCAATGCAAGAGAACCCGAAGCATCCGCTATGATAATAAACAGATTGCTCGATCCGTTTGAAGGCTACGAATCCGAAGAAGCGCTTAAAGATTATATGTCTGAATTCTTTTACGATGACAGAGATCTTGATCTGTTGCTCAACTTCTATAATCACAGCCGTTGGAACTATGTAGACTTCGGTCTTTGGGATTACTTCACAAATGCTACGACCCTCACCCAGAAAGGTACTTCCGGTACTGAAATATCCGAAAAACACTCTGAAAAGTATAATGCTATTGTTGAAGAATACGTTATTCCCAACTTTGAATTGATGCAGCACTTCAATTCCGAAAGCGACAAATAAAAGATAAAGACAGGCCTTATTTAAGGCTTGTCTTTTTTTATAAATCAACAATACCGTATTTTTTATTGACAAACAGAGAATAATATGTTACAATAAAAAAAATTGAAAGAGAAGTGAGACTATGAAAAAATTTATTTCATGCATGATCCTTATCCTGATGATGTTCAGCTTTTGTTCCTGCGGAGCACAGGTTGAAGAAAATTTTGATCTTGACCTTAACGGAATAAACGGTGAGAGCACGGGTATAGATCTTGACGGATACGAGTTTTCAATTATGCAGGCGGACCTTGTTGAAGGCGATGGTGCCGGAATTTTCTCGTATCCCGACAACACCTTTATGGCAGATGCGATTCTTGACAGATTCAAAGAAATCCAAGAAGAATGGAACTGCACGATAACCGTAAAAAATGACAATTCAGACAGATTGAATTCACTTACTCCTATTCTCGCAAGCGGGACATATGCACACGAAGCGATATACGTGTCGGGGCCGACATCATTCTCTTCTGCAGGCTTTTTGTATCCGATGAGTGTTTTATCCGAATATATCGATTACACCGATTCCGAAAAATACGGTGGTTCCGGTATTATCGAACAAGGTCTTTTTAACGGTGAGATCTATGCAGTCAGTCCGATAACATGGCCCGGCAAACAGATGTTAACATCCTACGGTGTTTTTGCGGTAAACGAAAATCTTATTATGCGTTACGGAAAAACAGACCCTCGAGATTACGTTGAAAACGGCGAATGGACATGGGACAATTTCGGAGAAATAATACGTCAGTATGAAATTGATGACGGTACTGTTAAAGCAAAGGCATTGAATATATCATGGTCTCTTATAAACTTTGCAATGCTCAACGGCATGGATTACGTTGAAGTTCAGGATGACGGTTCTGTTATTCCCAAGATAGATTCAAAAGCTGTAGCTGATACTTTAGACTGGTGTTCAGATCTTTTCACCACATATTCCGACTGCATCACGTTTGACGACCATTGGGGAATGCTTCCCAAGTTCCTTAACGATGAGATCGTTATCACACAGACAGCGATAGACCATATCCTCAGATTTATGAGTTATGAAATGGACAATTACGGCGTTGTTCCTATGCCCTGCGGACCTAACGGAACATACGGAGAATGGAAAAACGCATATACGGAATATGTTTGTTTCGGCATTCTTATAAACGCAAAACAGCCCGAAGCAGCTGCAATGATACTCGACCGCCTCTGCGAACCGTTTGAAGGATATGAAACAGAGGAAGATCTCAAGGATTATCTTTCCGAATATTTCTTTGATGACAGAGATCTTGATTTCGTTATGAATTATTTCAGAAACAGCCGTTGGAACTATTGGCCTCTCGCAAACATTCAGGATTTCTTTGCGAACGCCATAGACTCAACAAGTAGCGGACGCTCTTCGGCTGAAATTCTTGAAAAAAACGCCGAAAATGTAAATAATGCGATCGAAAAATACGTTGTTCCGAATTACGAATTTACCAAACAGTTAGAAAAATCACAGTCCAAATAACGATAAAAACAGGCATATTTCAATGCCTGTTTTTCATTTTTATTGACAAAGATCTGTTCTTATGATATACTTAAATCATAAAAGAAAGAAAGAGGTGTTGAGTTTGAAAAAAACATTGTCATTCCTGTTAATGATCTTGTTAACATGCGGTATTTGTTCCTGTTCGTCCAATTCCGAAATCGATTATGAAATGGGCAGTAACGCTTTGTCTATGGATTTCGGCGGATATGAATTTATCATAATGCAGGAAAACTTTGTTGAATCGGGTAAAGAACGCACCGTATATTTGAATACCGATATGATCAAAAGACGATTGGCAGAGATATCAGAGGATTGGAATTGTACTGTTAAAATAGAAACCGATGAACGAGAAAATCTCGGTTCGATATTTCCGACACTTATGGCAGGCGGATATATCGGCGAGATCGTCTATAACTCAGAACCGTCGGAGCTTGCTTCTATAGGGGCTTTTCATCCGCTAAACGATTTAAAAGATTATATTGACTATACAAACACCGAAAAATACGGTCCATACGGAATTCTTGAACAAGGAATATATAACGGCGTTTTGTACACCGTAAGCCCTGCCGCATGGCCCGGAAAACAAACAGCTATAGGCGCAAACGGTATTTTCGCTGTTAACGAGAATCTAATATCTCGATATGGACTCGACGATCCTCGAGATCTTCTGGAAAACGGGCAGTGGACTTGGGATACTTTTGAAAGTCTTCTTCCCAAATATACATTCACCGACAATTCAGGTAATAAAATCAAAGCGGCAAATATAACCTGGTCGATTCTTGATCTTGCAATGACAAACGGAGCTGATTACACAAAAGTAATCAACGGAACACCATTCCCCTCTCTTGATTCACCTGAAGTTACGGAAACACTCGATTGGTGCGCAGATATTTTCACCAAATATTCACATTGCATTACGTTTGACGATCATGATACCATGGTTCCTAAATTTATAAACGGACAACTTATGCTCACTCAGACTTCGATAGATCAGGTTATCGAATTTGTAAATTACATCGAGGAGCCGGGAATCGTTCCCATGCCATGCGGTCCGAGCGGAACATACGGTAAATGGGTAAGTACATATTCAGAAAAAACGTGTTTCGGTCTTCTTGTAAATGCCAAAAAACCGATAGCATCAGCAAGGATCATTGACCGTCTTTGTGAGCCATGGGAAAACTATGAAACCCCAAGCGCTCTGAAAGATTACTACAGATCATTCTTTTCAGACAGCAGAGACATTGATCTTATTTTTTCTGTTTTCGAAAACAGCCGTTGGAATTACCTTCCCAAAGCAGATATTTATGATTTTTTTGAATCTGCAACAAAAGAGACTCAAATCGGAAGAGCATCTCAAGGTATAATTTCGATGTTTATTGAAAAAGTAAATAGCTCTGTTAAGGAATACGTCATTCCCAATTATGAATTTATCAGTCAATACGAAGCGGAAAATTTAGAAAATTAATTTTTTTAACAAAAGCTCGAAACGATTTCGGGCTTTTGATTTTTTGTTGCAACTTATTGACAAAATGATGTCCGCATGATATAATTCAACCAAGAAATATTTAAAGGAGTATGAAACATGAAACGGTTATTGTCAATTTTATTGCTATTTACATTAATTTTCGGCATTTGTTCCTGTGCTCAAAAAACAGAGGAAGAGTTTTTGCTTGATCTCAACGAAGTGACAGGCGACGGGTCCGCTATTGATCTTGACGGATATGAGTGTACGATCATTCAGGAATACGATCTCGAGCATCCGTTCCAGTATCCTGTCGGAACACTTATGGCAGACAATTACTTGAAAAGACTTTCGGATATCTCAGATGAATTTAATTGCAATGTCACTATAGAACGTGCACTCAGTAATTCCGTCGAAGGCGAAATGGCAAGAATAATTGCAGGTCTTTATGTAGGCGAGATAGCGTGTACGCACCGTCCGTCCGTACCTGCAAGAAACGGCGCTTTTTATCCTCTCGACGGTTTAAGAGATTATATCGATTATATGAACGCCGATAAATTCGGAAGCCTCGGTCTTCTTGAAGTCGGTATGTTCAACGGTATTCCCTATACCGTTTCTCCCGTCGCATGGCCGGGCAAACAGTCTTCTTATTCGTACAATATTTTTGCCGTCAATGAAGGCATTATCACTCGCTACGGTAAGACAGACCCCCGTGAATACGTTGAAAACGGAGAATGGACCTGGGATACTTTTGAGCGAATAATTCCCGATTATCAGATAAATGACGGTGATTATACCGCAACCGCACTTAATATCACTTGGAACATCGTAGACTTTGCGATGATGAACGGCGGGGATTATGTTAAAGTAAACGACGACGGTACTGTTGTTCCCGCCCTTGATTCTATCGAGATCATCGAAACTTTTGACTGGTGTTCAAAACTTTTCACCCAATATGCCGACTGCATTTCTTATCTCGGTCACTATGAGATGGTCGATGCGTTCATTCGTCAGGAACTCGTTCTCGCACAAACTTCCTTTACGCACATGATAAACGAAATGATATATGATGTCGAAAATTACGGCGTTGTTCCCACTCCTTGCGGTCCTCGCGGAACCTATGGAGAATGGAGAAGCGCTTATTCGGACTTTGACTGCATGGCAATATGGGTAAATGCAAATGAACCCGAGGCTGCGGCTATGATTATAGACCGTATGTTTGAGCCTTTTGAAGGATACGAGACTCTTGAAGATATTCAGGAATACGCTTCCGGTATTTTCTACGATAAACGAGATGTTGAAATCTATACGACTTACCTTGAACATATTCGTTGGAATTACTATACAAGAGATAACATTTACGGTTATTTCTCTACAGCGAAAGATCAGGCAAAGGCAGGAAAATCCGGAACGGAGATCGTTGAGAAATATGCTCCTGCGGCAAATCTCAGTGTTGAAGAATTTGTTATACCCAACTATGAATTTATTATGAAGTACGAAGCGGAAAATTCCTGAAAATAAATCTTCTTAAATATGATACACAAAGGCACACCTGCTGAAAGCAAGTGTGCCTTTTACAAATGTTTTTCTTATTAATATTTTATTTCTTGACAATAAGAAAATATTGTGCTATACTTTAATGTAGTGGTTCAATTATTTGAGAACTTCGTAAAGAGCGGCAAGAAGAGTTCTTGTGCTGTCGCACTTGTGTTCCCAATAGAATACGCCGCCGAAATCGTTATCGAGAACGTACTGAGCCTTATGGGTCATAGATTCGGGGTCATCATAGGAAAGGAATGTGCTGCCGTTGAAGATCCAAGGAGCTTTAGCTTCATCGTCCCAGTAACGAACATAACCGTTCTTATTGATATATTCGTTAACGAGGATAGCATAGTCGGGACCGTATCCCATGGGTTTGGGCGAGATCTGGAGAAGACCATGGTTTCTGTCAGCAAGGTTTTCAGCTTTTCTGGAATACATAGCAGCGCCGAGGAGAAGTTTTTCCTTGGGTACGCCGTAAGAATGGAAAAGACGGAGAGCCTGGTCGCAGCTGTTTCTGAATACGTCACCGGTAGAAGAGAAAAGCTGGGTGTGGTGACCTGCAAGAGAGTGGAAACCGCACTTGAGGTCGTAAGTCATTACATTGATATAGTCGAGATATTCGGAGAGTTTATCGAGCTCGGTGCCTTCAGCATAGTAAAGGTCTGCACCTGCAGCGATTGTAAGAAGATGTTTTTCACCGGTTGCATCGAGATGTTCTCTCAAAGTTTTGATAAGTTCGGTAAAACGGTATTTATCTTCGGGGCAGGTATCCTGACCGTTGGAAGGAACAGTGGGGTATTCCCAGTCGAGATCTACGCCGTCGTAATCAGTTGTAGTAACGATTCTGACAGCTTCTTCACCCATTTTATTCATAGCTTCCTTGCTTGCGCAAACAGAAGTGAATGCGTTAGGTTCAGCCTGAACAAGAGAAAGAATGAATTTAAGCTCGGGATTCCAGCTCTTATATTTTGCAATGTTTTCGTTAACGCTGTGGCTTTCATCGATAGTTCCGTCTGTGTGAACTCTGCCGAAAGCAACGTTTACATGGGTAAGTTTTTTAGCGTCATCTTCAGTAAAATCGTTTCCACTGAGATAAGCGATAAGTTTTTTCTTCATAATAATAACCACCTTTATGTGATATTTACAGACTTATCTTATCATAATTTAAGTTTTTTGTCAAGTATAATAATTTATTTTTGGAGGTTTTTGCAATGAGCAAAATGAAAATCGGTCTTCAGGTATACTCTATCCGTGATGTTGCGGAAAAAGATTTTGAAGGCGCAATGAAAGCAGTAAAAGAAATGGGTTACGACGGTGTCGAGCTTGCAGGCATGTACGGTATTCCTGCCGAAGAAGTTAAAAAGATACTCGACGAGATCGGTCTTGAATGCATATCTGCACATGTTTCTTACGCTGAACTTATGAACGATCTCGAAGGAACTGTTGCCGCATACAACACTGTAGGAGCTAAATTCATAGCACTCCCCTACATGGGCGAAAGCGACCGTCCTACTGCTCCCGGCTTCGACAAAGTTCTTGAAAACATCAAAAAGATCAGCGATGAATGCAAAAAATACGGCATAACTCTTCTCTATCACAACCATGATTTTGAATTCGAAAAAATGCCCGACGGTACCTACGCTCTTGACTATCTTTACAAAACCGCAGGTCTTGATGTTATTAAACCCGAATTTGACACATGTTGGGTTCGCGTAGCAGGTGAAAGCCCTGTTGAATATATCAACACCTATGCAGGAAACTGCCCTGTTGTTCATCTCAAAGACTTTGTCGGCGGAAAGAGCGCAAATATGTACGCACTTATCGGCATTGATAAAGAAGCTGATGTTACCGAAGAATTCCGTTTCCGTCCCGTTGGATACGGTGTTCAGGATTTCCCCGCAATCGTTAAAGCTGCTGAAGAATGCGGCGCAGGATGGGTAATTGTTGAGCAGGATAACTCCTACGAAACCCCCACCCTCGAAAATGCAAAACTCAGCAGAGAATATCTCAAAACTATTTACAGATAAATTTAATACATAAATTCTAAAGAATCCGACAGAATCCCTGTTGGATTCTTTTTTGTGATAAAATTAAATTATTTTCACGATACGTGTTGACAAAGTGCTGTTTATGTGATATAATACTCACAGAAACAAAACATCGGAGGCAATCATGACTCTCAAAGATAAATTCAGAATACTTACAGAAGGAGCAAAGTACGACGTTTCATGTTCTTCATCCGGAGCATCTCGCGGCGCACAAAAAGGGAAGATCGGTTTAACGAATGTCGGAGGAGTCTGTCATTCTTTCACAGCGGACGGTCGATGTATTTCATTGTTAAAAGTTCTCATGACGAACAACTGTATATACGACTGCAAATACTGTATCAACAGAACATCATCCGATATTCCGAGAGCGATGATGTCCCCCGAAGAGCTTTGTGAAATAGTTATGGGATTCTATACGAGGAATTATATCGAGGGTTTGTTTTTATCATCCGCGGTATTCAGAACGCCTGATTATACGATGGAACTTTTGATCAAAACAGTCCGTCTGTTACGTCAAAAATACAGATTCGGAGGCTATATTCATATGAAAGCCATTCCCGCCGCATCACCGGAGCTTATAGAACAAGCCGCAATGCTCGTAGACAGAATGTCTATGAATATCGAACTTCCGACATCAGAAAGTCTGAAATTACTTGCTCCTCAAAAAAACAAAGAAGCAATAACAAAGCCAATGCATCAGCTTTCGGAGCTATACGATGAACAGAGATATGAACCGTCGCCGAACAGATCTCTTATTCCCGCAGGACAAACGACACAAATGATCGTCGGTGCAACACCCGACACAGACGGGGTTATAATCAGGCTGTCGGAGGGTCTATACCGCAAATTCTCAATGAAAAGAGTTTATTATTCCGCATATGTTCCCATGGGCGACCCTGCACTTTTGCCTGTAACTCCGCCAAATCTTTTACGTGAAAACAGACTTTATCAAGCCGATTGGCTTTTGCGGTTTTACGGATTCGAAGCCGATGAACTTGTTCCCGTAAACTATAATCTTCCGTCAGACATTGACCCGAAAAGCGATTGGGCATTAAGAAATATGGACAAATTCCCCGTTGAAGTCAATGATGCGCCTTACGAAACTCTTTTAAGAGTACCCGGAATCGGTGTAAAAAACGCATGGAGGATACGTGAAGCAAGAAAATACACACGCCTCGATTACGATGATTTGAAACGAATGCGAGTTGTTATGAAGCGTGCTAAAAATTTTCTGACAATAAACGGTAAATTCTACGGAGGAAGTCTGAACACGGACGTTATTCATGAGCTTCTTGTTTTGCCTGAATACAAAAAAAATCCGACCGAGCAGCTTCGACTATTTCCCGATGAAACCCCTGTTCTTGCAGCCGCAAGACAAAGCAGGTTGCTTTCGGAAGCCGCAACTGAATCTTTATCGGGGGAATTTTAAATGACCATATATACTTACGACGGATCATTCATGGGTTTTCTTTCTGTTGTTTTTGAAATATACGAAACAAAGCGGATACCGTCGGCTATCGTTTGCGATAACGAGTACCAGACTGATTTTTTTTCGGAAGTATCTTTTGTTAAAACAGATGAAGCAAAAGCAGAGCGTGTAGAACGTAAGCTTATTCATCATTTGGGGAATGACGGATTTTCACGGATATTAAGCGCTTTTTCCTGCGGCGTTGACTCTTCCCGAAAAGGATTGATAATTTTCAACTTTATTCGTCTTGTTTTAAAACACGGTGGAAGCGTATGCGAAATGTACAACCTTCACGCCGTTTCGGAGTTCAACTCCCTTGCGCACAAAACAGATAAAGAAGCGCATTACATGCAGGGATTTTTGCGTTTCAGAATCGTTTCAGACGGAACTTTGATAGCGGAATATGCTCCCGACAATGACATCACACATTTTTTGATACCGTACTTTTCCCATAGAAATGCAGAAAACAGATTTATCATAAGAGACACTAACCGTGAAATTTACGGTCTTTATAACGGTTCGGAGTGGACGTTAGCCTCAAACGAACCTCGGCTTGCAAGAATCTTTGAAGATATTGCATATTCGGAAGATGAACTTGTTTTTCGGGAACTTTGGCAACAATATTACGATACTGTCTCTATAGCATCACGTAAAAATGAACGGATGAGATCACAGTTTATGCCTCGACGGTATTGGAAATATCTGACGGAGATCGTTATATAAATAAGCCTCAAAGAATTATGTCTTTGAGGCTTTAAATATGATATTATAATTTTTCAGTCGATCTCAACCGTAGCGTTTTTCGAGTTCATCCCGAATAATATATGTCCAACGTACGATCGCATTCGGATCACCGCCGGTCGTTTCAAGATCTTTTAACGTGACATCCCAAACACAGTTATTCTGATCGCAAATATCAATAACACGACGAATATCTTTGCGTACGAAATCCTCATCCACGCCAAACGAGCACGCCGAAGAAGGATTCGGACGCCATGAGAGAACGTAATCACCGCCGATCTGCTCAGCACACTTTCCGACATCCGCAAATGGAGATACAGCTATGCGTCGCAGATTTTTAAGCTGTTTTATGACGGGAATCTTATGGGTCAGATCTTCACAGCATCCGTAAGCAGTAAGCCCGTAGCGTTCCAAGATCGGTTTTTGAAAAGTAAACATGAATTCGTTAAACAGATCGGGTCCCCAAGTTGTAAACTCCTGCGCCGCCATGTATCCCCACAGTTGTTTTGTTGATACGGGTTTATCGTTTGCAGAAGGCGGTTCCAGTTCACGACAATACGGCATTGCCTGATTCTGATGATTGCAAAGGCGGAAACCGTTTGCCTTCTCCGTTTGGTCTATATGTTCAAGGATTCTGTCTCGCATCCATGAAACCAAGTCAATCAACCATTCGGGACGGTCATAGGCATCCCACATTATCTCTTCGAGGCCTCTCAATTTGGCTAAAAGTGTGGCTATATCATTGTTCCACATTTGGCAAAGAGGTGCTTGACGGTCAACCGCAATATCTAAAATGCCGTCCAAAACTTCCTGATGCCACTCGACACGGCGCTTTGTTTCGTCTTCATTTACCGAATAGGGACGAACAGCCATCTTTTTAACATCGTCTTCATCTATTATGACGGGTTTATATGCGGCGGCACGCACGCTTTGTTCCGTTTTAAACATCGTTGCAGGTAAACCGTATACCCCGACGGGATCATAATCAACAGCAGCGCCCACAGTCAAAAAAGGCTCCATGATCGTATCGTCGGAAAGCTGCATATAATATTGATTAAGCAAAAATCTTCTTTCAAGATTACGAAGACCGGGGTCTTGGCATTTCAGATCCGCAGATGTTATATATTCATGAAAAGGGACAGCACGTATATATATCGGCGGCCTTGTAAAATGTAAGCTGTTATGGTCTGTCCATATTTTGCGCCGACGTTCCATTTCGGGACTTAATGCAAATTCCCGAGTTTGTTTCGCAAGATCTCGAACACGTTCTATATCATTCATAAAATCTCTCCCTTTTTCTGAATCGGAAGTTTTTTTCATTATATCATAGGTTCCTTTAACAGTCAAGTAAATACATGATAAAAAATAAAAAGCTTTGCCCGAATGTTTTAAAGCATTTGAGCAAAGCTTTAATATTAAACAATTAAGAATTATAATGTTTTACGAAATTTGATCTTCGAACTGCTTTCATAGATTTGATATCCGCATTTCAAATAACAATTTTTAGCGGCCAAGTTATTTGTATCCGTTTGAATAGCAATAGA
>SVMP01000057.1 GCA_015067385.1 Oscillospiraceae bacterium
GCAATGTTTGAGCATCAGGCCGATGCTGGTACTAACGATATGGCAACCGATCAGGCTTGCTATGCACTCGTTGCGTACAACCGTTTCGTTAATAATCAGAATTCTCTTTACGATATGTCCGACGTCGCTTTCGATGCTGTAACTCCCGACGATGGTAATGATAATCCTACCGATGACACCGTTACACTTGACAAGCTTACAGCTGTATTTAATCCTCCTGCACAGGTAAGCGGTCTTTCCGGTACTACTTTCGATGTTCCTGTTTATATCGTTGGCTGGAATAACGAATCAGGCTACAAGCTTATAGATATGATCGTATCCGTTCCCGAAGGCATCACTGTTGCAGAAGTCACCGCGGCATCCGGACTTACGGGCGGCGAACTTGAATATTCTTTTGAAAAAGAAACAGGAAAACTTCGTGTCGTTTATTTCGACTCAAATAAAAATAACGACTTGACAATTACATCTGATTCTTTCGATGGAATGAATGAACTTTTCAATATCAAATTCAAAGTTGAAGATGTCAAGTCTTCTGCTGTCTACATTGGTATTACCGGTATGTCTGTTAAGTTCCATTCCGATTCTGCTGCTGATGATTCAATGATTGTCGTTAACACAGATTCTGCAAACGGAAATGTAGCAATTGTTTACGGTGTATCGTTCAGCGCAGTATGTCTTTATACCGGTGACGATGTAGACCTTATTCCCAAAACCAAAAAAGCTGTTGCAATCTCGGTTACTGATATTACTGCAGGCGATAAGATCGTTTATTCCGACGGAACAAATGAGATCGAATTCAAATACAGCGCTGAGATAACTGCAAAGACAGGTATTGCTTCGTATGTAGCACTCGTTGATTCTTCTATATCCATGGAGAATTTCGTAAAAATCGAGAATTATGATATAAAAATCAATGAAGATGCTTCCACTGTTGTCTTCGGCGACAGCAATGCGGACGGTGTTATCAATGCGCAGGATGCTCTTGCTGCAGTTGATTTCTGGCTCCGTAAAGTCGCTGCTCCGACCGATGATCAGATCCTTGCGGTCAACGTCAACAGTGACAGCCGAATCAACACATTTGATGCTCTCGGTATCGTTGAGCATTTTGTAAATGGTTCCGAATACGGTGTTATTACCAAAGCGGCAACTTTGAACTCCGATAATCAGTAATTTGTAAGGCAAAATAATATGTTCGGGCTGTCTTTTCCGAGGCAGCCCGAATTTGGAATAATAGGAGACTTTATGAGCAGAAAAGAAAAGGCATCAAAGAAAAAACAAAGGATCATCATTTTATTAATGATTATTCTGCTTTTGCTTTTATTAACGTTGTTTCTATTTGTATTTAAAAGAGATAACGGTAACGGATCTGTAACATCAGATCCGACGTTGACGGTCGAAACTCCGCAAAAATTAAGTCTTGCCGATACGGATACATTTTCTCTCGATGTCCTTATTTCTTCGCTCGGGAAAGCTCTCTATCCTGCGGCAAGTATGAGTATATCGTTCGACCCTTCTACTCTTGAATTTCTTGGGATAGATGAGGGGAATGTTTTTGTTCATAATTACGGAGGCGAAAGCCGTGTTGACAGACTCCTTCCCGATTGGAGTGTCAATATCGAACAGAGCAATAAATCGGGGCTTATAAATATATTGTATCTTGATATTACGGGCGGCAGAAACTCTTTCGGTAAAGATCTGCTTGCAGAAGATTATAATGTCGTATTTCGTCTTCGTTTCAGACTTCGCGGAAGCGCAAGGGTAGGGGATATTTACGATATTATTGTTGAAGATGCTGTTTTTGCGGCTTCTGATGAAACGCAAAGTCTCGCCATGACGACAGGTACTCTCAAAATAATAAACAGTAAAATAGTCATAGGCGAATAATTATTATCTGAAAGGATTTTCATGTTGAAATCAATAACTAATAAGATGAGACGTTTATTTTTCGTATTTTTAATTTTATCTCTTGTCCTTTCACTCTTTTCGTGCAGTGGAAATTATGCACAGATCGATCTTAAAGCACCTGTGGAATTACCTGAAAACGGTGTGATCGAAAAAGAAATATTCGATCAGATAAAGCAAGATGGCGCTATTGCTGTTTTTACGGGGAAATCCGAAGACCTTGTCTATGAATGGACGATTTTCGGCAACGATCTTGTCGTTACCCGTTCCGTTAATTTGTCACTTGATATCGAAGAGAACGAAGGTAGCGTAAAGATTACTTTTGCAGAAAAAGAAGATTTTGGTTTTCCCGCTTTTTTATCAGTTCATTTAAGCGAAAAATGGGCTGAACAGAGTGCCACCGCATACTTCAACGATCTGCCCGTAAACTCCGTATCCGTTACGGGCACAAAGAAAAGTATCCTGAATATATCAGTCAATGAAATCACCGAATATCTTATATTAAAAGCAGATAGCGTAGATTATGTTGATACCGTTTATGCCGATACCACCACGGTTATCCAACCCGAACCTGAAAAAGAAGAAAATAATACTCAATCGGCAACGCATGACAGCTATCTTTCAGGTGTTTCAAACAGTGATGATCGGGTCTATTCCGAAAACGTCGAGATTATCGTTTCGGGAGGAACAACAGAAAATAAAACTCAATCTACCGATCATGATGGGTATCTTTCAGATGTAAATAATACCGACGATCAGGTTTATTCCGAAGAAGCGGATATTGTTATCGAAAATAATCCCACAGAGATCCGGCCGACAGAACAGGACGGTTATCTTTCATCTTCCGACGGTTCTGATGATACAGTATACTCCGGAACCGTTTCATCTTCAGATGATACTGTAGAAAATACAGCTCCTCAGGATCAGGACAATTATCTTTCAGATTCAAATAATTCAAATGATCAGGTATATTCGGGAAGTGGAAGTGCTTCCGTTCAGAACGGTTCGTACGGAGGCACTGTTCAGGCAGGACGAGATAATTATCTTACCAATTCTTCAAGCGGAGACGGACGTGTTTATTCTGACGGGAATTCAACCGAAAAAGATAAATATGAAACAGATCCCGTACCTGTGGGAAAACCTATGCCCGTTGAACCCGAAGATCAACAGATAAACACTCAAAAAACATACACATGCACTCTTTCTATCGAATGCTCCACCATCCTCAATAACCTCGGGGATCTTGACCCCGATAAGCGTGAACTTGTTCCATCCAACGGCGTTATACTGACGCCTACTAAAGTAACTTTTTACGAGGGAGAATCTGTTTACGACGTACTCCTTCGTGTCTGCCGGCAAAAAGGCATACATCTTGAATATTCGTGGACTCCGATCTATAACAGTGCGTATATCGAGGGTATTCACAATCTTTACGAATTCGACTGCGGTTCTCTTTCCGGCTGGATGTATTGCGTAAACGGCTGGTATCCAAACTACGGATGCTCCCGTTATCAGCTTGTCGACGGTGAGGTCATCGAATGGAGATATACGTGTGATCTTGGTGCGGACGTCGGAAGAGATATGAGAGGATAAAATGCGAGATTCTTTTTATGACTGTCATCCCTTGATTAATTTACTTTATTTTTCAATTGTAATCGGCTTTTCAATGGTCATCATTCATCCTTTGGGACAGGCTGTCTCGTTAGTTTGCGGTATTGTATATGCGGTCAGCATCGATGGTAAGAAAGACATCATGTTTCTTTTGAAATACTGTTTACCGATGGTTCTTCTGACTGCTTTTATAAATCCTGCATTCAATCATGAAGGAATAACTGTTCTCATGTATTTCAGCAGCGGAAATCCGTTAACGCTTGAAAGCATTCTTTACGGCGTTTCATCAGGTTGTATGTTGGTTTCTGTTTTAGTGTGGTTCATATCTTTTAACAGAGTCATGACTTCGGATAAATTTATATATTTATTCGGAAAGATCATTCCGGCATTGTCGTTGATACTCAGCATGTCTTTGCGATTTGTACCGAAATTCAAAAAGCAGATGGATACTGTTGTTGAGGCTCAAAGAAGTATCGGCAGGGATGTTTCGAGCGGAAGTATTATTCAAAGGACAAAAACCGCTGTAGTTATTTTTTCGATTATGATAACGTGGGCTTTGGAAAATGCAATAGAAACAGCCGACAGTATGAAAAGTCGAGGCTACGGTCTGAAAGGTAGAACAGCGTTTTCTATTTATACGTTTGATGAAAGAGATAAAGCTCTTTTTTGTTGGCTTGTTTTTAGCGGTCTGTTTCTTGTTTCGGGCAATATTATATCTGCCTTTGGTTTTCGTTATTTCCCGAATATCCGATATGCCGCAATGGATTTATCTACTTTTCCGTTTTATCTTGTGTATCTTTGCATGAGCCTTACACCATTCATTCTTAATTTAAAGGAGGAACGAGCATGGAAAATTTTATATTCAAAAATGTGAGCTTCTCCTATCCCGAACAGGAAAAGAAGGCTCTTGACAGCGTTTCATTTTTAGTTAATCAAGGTGATTTCCTTATTTTATGCGGTCCGTCCGGATGCGGTAAATCAACGCTTCTCCGTCATCTTAAAACCTGTCTTTCTCCGCACGGAAATCTTGTCGGGGAAATAAAATTTAACGGTATTGATCTTTGTGATGTCGACGAGCGGACACAGTCTGAAGAGATCGGTTTTGTTTTGCAGTCTCCCGAAAATCAGGTCGTTACGGATAAAGTGTGGCATGAACTTGCGTTTGGCCTTGAAAGCCTTGGCTACGATACACCGACTATTCGCAGACGTGTCGCAGAGGTTGCAGCATTTTTCGGAATAGAAAACTGGTTTTATAAAAACGTCGCGGAACTTTCCGGAGGACAAAAGCAGTTGCTGAGCCTTGCATCTGTATTGGCGATGAGCCCGAAAGTTCTTATTCTTGACGAGCCTACATCTCAGCTTGCCCCCATTGCCGCATCTGATTTTCTTGCTCTGCTCGGAAAAATCAACAGAGAACTCGGCATAACCGTAATTCTCACAGAACATCGTCTCGAAGAAGCGTTTCCTTTTGCAACAAGAATTATAGTAATGTCTGAAGGAAGTATAATTTGTGATGATGTACCGCAAAAAGTCGGACTTCAGCTTCGAGATAAAGGTGACGGCATGTTCCTTGCAATGCCGACTGCAATGCGTGTATGGGCATCGGTGAAAACAGATCTTCCATGCCCGATTACCGTAAGAGACGGAAGTAGTTTTTTATCTCAAAGAAACGAAGAAAAACCTCTTCTTTCCCTCAAGCCCCCAAAGGAGTATACTTACAGCGAGGAAATTGCTCTTCATGCAGAAGAATTATGGTTCAGATATGAAAAAAATCTTCCGGATGTAGTAAAAGGTTTTGAACTGACACTGCATAAAGGGGAGTTTTATTCCATACTCGGCGGCAACGGGGCGGGAAAAAGTACAACTTTGAAACTTCTTTCCGGCATACGTTCGTTTTATCGCGGCAGTGTCAAAGTTAACGGTAAAATCGGAACTTTGCCGCAAAATCCGCAGTCTCTTTTTGTTAAAAGAACTGTTCGTGAAGATCTTTATGAAGCTCTTCGGGGTATGAAACTGTCAAAAGATATCAAAGACGAGCAGGTCGCACGGGTAGTAAAGGTCTGTGAACTTGAAAGCTTTTTAGACAGACATCCCTATGATATCTCAGGCGGTGAACAGCAACGAACCGCTCTTGCAAAAGTTCTACTGACATCACCTGATATTTTGCTTCTCGATGAACCGACTAAAGGCTTCGATGCTGAATTTAAAGTAAACTTTGCAGGAATCTTAAACAAGCTTCTTTCTCATGGGGTAACGATACTCATGGTAAGCCATGATGTTTCATTCTGTGCGGAATATGCTCATAAATGCGGCTTATTTTTCGACGGTCGTATTGTTGCAGAAGGAACTCCATCTGAATTTTTCTCCGGAAACAGTTTTTACACAACGTCTGCAAACAGAATGGCTCGTCATTTGATACCTCAGGCTGTTTCTGTTTCCGATATAATTTACTGCTGTAACGGCAAAACTGCGGAAACTGAAGAAATCTCGGAAGATTTCACTCCTCTTCCCGATCCGCCGCCGCGAAGTGTGAATTTTAAGCCGAAACCGTTGCCTTTATGGAGAAAAGTAATCGCAGTTATTTCCGCTTTGGTTGCTTTCGGAGTTTTTTTGTATGCAACTTCCATAACAAACCTTGCGGATATCGTTACTTCGTCGGGAATAAGCTCCGAGGGATTGGATCAGCTTTCTTTGTATCTGATCCTCTTTGCTTCGCTTTCCGTATTTATTCTTTCAATAGGAAGAAGAAGTGCACCTCCCGTTATTGCTCAGACTCCGAGACAACAACGTAATCTTAATAAAAGAACTGTTGCTGCGGCTGTCTCAATACTTTTATTTATACCTCTGACTATCTTTGCCGGGATCTTTTATCTTGAAGACCGTCAGTATAATATCGTTGCAATGGCAATATTGCTGGAGTGCCTGATTCCGTTTATTATTATTTTTGAAGGACGTAAACCGAAAGCACGCGAACTTGTAACAATAGCTGTCCTTTGCGCCATCGGTATTGCAGGCAGAAGTATGTTTTTTATGCTTCCGCAGTTTAAACCTATCCTGGCGTTGACAATTATCGCAGGTGTTGCATTCGGCGGAGAAACGGGCTTCCTTGTCGGTGCAGCAACAATGTTAACATCCAATATTCTCTTTTCTCAGGGCCCTTGGACACCGTGGCAGATGTTTGCAATGGGGATTATAGGCTTCTTGGCAGGCGTATTGTTCAAAAAAGGCTGGCTTAGAAGGACAAGAGTTTCGCTTTCTGTCTTTGGAGCATTAACCGCCGTTTTGATCTATGGCGGAATAATGAACCCGGCTTCGTTGATCATGTATTCATCTTCATCGCTTAAATGGGAAGCTATACTTTCATGCTATATAACGGGGCTTCCGATGGATCTCGTTCATGCATTCAGCACGGTTCTTTTCCTTATGATTGCCGCTGAACCGATGCTCGAGAAAATGGATAGGATCAAGGTCAAATACGGCATTGCAGAATAATAGTCATAATTAAAAGTTATTTGATGAGAAGTACATCTGTCATGACTATATCGAGATTGTAAAGAAATCGAAATCAAATAAACAGTGTAAAAAGCGTCTTACGCCGATAGGTCGCAAGACGCTTTTTGTCTATCCTTCATAGCAGAACAGAATTCTGACCAGATTATAGATAGGACGTTTGATTCTTAATGGACGGTCAAATCCGATGTCGAAGATGAATGAAGCTGTTTTGGCGTTTTCATTTACGTTCCATGCGCGTTTCGCCGAAATATCTTCAAATTCACATTTTTCGGAATTGGCGATATCGCCTAGAAGTTTGTTTATCTTTGCAACGGTTGTATCATTATCGTAATTCTTGAAAGATACAATGACAATACGACAGCTCTTGTTCTTTTCTTTGATCGTACGGATAAGAGCGCGGTAATTTTCTTCAAATACAGATTCTTTTCCTACAAAGTCGGATATGTCCGCATCTCCGATATGTAAAAGAACTGTGTCGGGGCAAAGCTCGGCAATACATTCATCGTAAATCCTTGCCGCATCTGCGATTGAAAGCCCGGAAAAACTACGGTTGTAAATACTGTCTTTTAATGAAAATGCTTGTTTTAATTCTCCGTACGGTATATTAACATCGCAGCTTCCTCCGAAAATAACTGTACCGTAAGCTTCTGCAATTTTGTTGAGGAATTTATATTTAGCGATCTTATTTTCAAACATATTCGTAATCTCCTTTATTTCACATTTGCTTTTTTGTCAAGGGTAATATTTCTGAAATACACAACCAAGTTGAGAGAAACGATTGCAAGGTTGAGCAGATATGCCACTAATACATAATTTATATTTCCAAGCGCGATCTTTGCTGAAATACCGGCTATGTACCCTGCAATGATGAGAAGAATGAACGGCAAGCTCGTGCTGTGTGCTGTTCTTGCCTTATATGCTTTGATCAGATTCATAGGCCAAGAAAAGCCAAAGCATACGAGCATGATTGTTTCGAGAATAGGTGCGATTTCCATAAATTAATCTCCTTTGGGATGTTTTGTGCTATAATCCTACCACAAGTAAGTTCATAAATCAATTTTACAAAAATAATAAATATCTTTTTTGGTTGTTTCATATTTATTTTACTTTCAAAAGCTTTTTTTGAAAGTAAAAATATGATAAAATTATAGATAACATAACATGGAGGCTACATCTATGAAAAAGAAAAATATTACAGAGCGTAATTCTATTCACGAAATACAAAAACGAATATTTTCAACGCAGCTTCTATTGATTTTGGTACTCGCAATTGTTCTTTGCGGTGCAGGGATTATCATAAACGTAACTT
Source organism: Oscillospiraceae bacterium (assembly GCA_015067385.1). Lineage (GTDB taxonomy): Bacteria > Bacillota > Clostridia > Oscillospirales > UBA644 > HGM12619. The sequence goes on from SVMP01000057.1 coordinate 8,336, forward strand.
TCGAAACACAAAAGCGAGATCGTAACCTCCAAAATGTTTCTCAAACAATTGCAACATCTCCATTGCTTGACGATATTGAAACCGGAACGAACAGCGAATATTTGATCGAGTATTTTGATTCGCTTCAAAATTCTCTCGGAGATATTGATGCCATATCTATCGTAAGCGCAGACAATGTACGCTTGTATCACTCAAATCATTCTTTGATCGGAATAATGTATGACGGCACAATTCCTATTTTTAAAGATAACGACTTTTATGCCGAGGATAACAATGGTCCTTCCGGAAAGCAACGCCGTGCCTATGCCGCTATTTACGATGAGAGCGGAAATTACGTTGGTTTTGTTATCACGGTAATGCTTCAAGAGAGCATCAAAAAGGAAACACTTCAAACACTGTTGATATTTTTTATTATTACCGTTGTTGCCGTTCTGATGGAAATTATTCTTTCGGCGGAACTTTCCGAAGACATTAAAAAAAGGTTGCACGGTTATGAGCCGGATGTCTTTTCCGCTATGTTCCAAGTGCGAGATAATATCCTGGAATCTCTTGCGGAGGGTGTGGTGGCCATAGATAAAAACAAAACGGTACAATTTATCAATACCTCCGCGATGAAAATGCTCGGATGTGATGATCTTTCTTCCGAAAATGATATTGTCGGTAAACCCCTTCAAACGCTTTTCGATCCAGCCGTATTTGAAAGCACTTTTTCAGTGGGAGAAAAGGAATTTGGCGTACACGAATCACGTTTTAAAAATACGAATCTTCTTATCGACCGCATACCTATCAAAAAAGAAAACGAAATCATCGGTGCTGTCGGTATTCTGCATAACCGTGAGGAATATATAAAGCTGATGGAGGACCTTGCGGGAACACGATACCTTGTAGAGTCTATGAGGGCAAACAATCACGATTTTACCAATAAACTCCATGTCATTCTGGGGCTCTTGCAAATGGAAATGTACGATAAGGCATCTGCTTATATTGAAAATATCACCATTGTGCAGCGAGAAACAATCAGTAAAATTATGTCGGCAATCTCCGATCCTACTGTGGCGGCTCTTCTGATTGGTAAATCTGCAAGAGCATCAGAGCTGAATGTGCAGTTCGTTTTGGAAGAAGGTTCAGTTTTTTCAAAGAGCGATTGTTTTGTTCCTACTGAAACGCTTATCACTATAATTGGTAATCTTATCGATAACGCCTTTGACGCGATGAATGAAGTCAACGGAGATTATGACCAACCGAAGGAATTGTTGTTGGGTATTTACACAAAGCAAGGTTCGCTCTTGATTATGGTAAACGACACAGGCGTTGGCATCAAGCAAGAAGATATTGAAAAAGTATTTATGAACGGTTATTCCACTAAAGGCGAGGGCAGGGGAATAGGGTTGTACCAAGTAAAACAAATCGTGGAAAATCTCGGAGGAGAGATTTCAATTGAATCGCAATTCGGTACCGGTACAACGGTTTCTGTAAGCTTTGGAACGATAAAGGAGTCATAATATGTATTATAAGGTTTTAATTGTTGAAGATGATCCGATGGTATCAATGATCAACGAACAGTATGTTAACCGTAACAAGCTTTTTCGAGTTGTTGGAAAATGCAAGGACGGAAAAAGTGCGCTTGAATACATTGAAAATAATGATGTTGATCTTATTATATTAGATGTATATATGCCTCTTATGGACGGATTTGAAATACTTCGTCAAATTCGGAAAAATAAAAAGTCTGTTGATATTATTATGGTAACAGCCGCAAATGATCGAACATCGTTGGAGGAAGCGTTGCATCTCGAAGTGGTCGATTATCTTGTCAAACCTTTTACTTATGATCGATTTCGTTGTGCTTTGGATAAATATGTTTCGCATCTTACAGCACTCAAAAACATTGACACGCTCAATCAGAAAAATATTGATTTTATTATAGAAAATGCGCGTAAAAAGAGTGAAGACCCTTATCCCAAGGGCATACAAGAAAAAACCTTGCAGATTATTCTCGATGAAATGAGAAAAAATCCGTTAAAATGGATGACGGGTGACGAGATTTCTGAGCGCATAGGCCTTACGGGTGTTACGGTCAGAAGATACTTAAATTATCTCACTGAAAAAGGAATCTTGTTTTCCGAGATAGACTATGAAACCGGGGGCAGACCCTGTATGAGATATCGTCTTTCTAAATAGTATTTAAAATCTATTTTATTTACATATATAGACAGACCGGAGACTTCTTGCAGGTGTTGACATGATGGTAAAAGTCAGGCTTATGGTAACAAGGATTTATCTTTCTATCTTTATTCCTATACCAATGCTCAAGAAAATTGACAGGATCAAGGTCAAATACGGATTTGTGGAATAGTGTAATTGCTATTGAAAAATATAAAAGGCTTTCCTTCTCATCCCGGGTGTCGCACCTGAAATGTTAAGAAAAGCCAATATTGTTTTTTTCTGTTTTCGGCCGTGATATCAAGCATCGCCTTGTCAAAACGGACTTAAAGCCGAGATTCCGAGGAAGACCATTTTTGAGCTCACAAAAAAATCTCATATAACGTTTTATGACGATCGTCGCTATCACAAATGCAAGAACCGCATGGGCACAAAGAACATCTATGTCAGTCTGTTCTTAAACTTACCAACCGCGGTGGATTTGGAACGGATAAGTGAATAATACTTTGAACAGAATATTGAAAATATGTATGTCAGTAGAGTTTTTGAGAGCTTCCTGTATATATAATGGTAAAAATATCAGAGAAAGTGTATAATTGATATAAATACCTTTTGGGTTTATATATTTTTAATTAATCATCACTTTTATTCGATTAATTTATTTAGGTTAATCATAATTATTCGATTGACTTCAAAATAAAATTGTGGTATACTAAAACTAACCGATGCCTTTGTAATTAGCGAACGCCACACCAGTTAGTGTTCGCTTACTCATAGTATTATATCATAAAATCTGAAAATTTACAAGATATACGGAAGAAAAGTTACAAAATATTCCTCGGTTTTTTTCGGACAAGCTGAAATGCATGTCCTTTTTCTTTTGCGCAAAAACATTTCGCTCAACAAGTCAGCCAAAACACAGATTTCTAAAATCTTTAATATGTAAAAAAAGAAAATTTCAAGTTTTTTTGAAAACGGTTGAATTTCACCCCTCTGAAATTCCAAATAGGTGAAAGGTGTTTTTCAGACCGTTGATTTTTCTCCCGCAAATGTCCTAACAAGTAGAGAGA
>SVMP01000058.1 GCA_015067385.1 Oscillospiraceae bacterium
TTTGATCTCGGTTTCGCAAACAAGGTTATGAAGTTTATGTACATTTTCGGGTTCTTCAATATAGTCCGCAAGAAGATTTTCCATGCCTCTGAAATTCCAGATAAGCTCGAACATAAGGCTCCAATGATGAATAGCAACATATTTGCCTTCTTTTCTTGCCTGTTCGGCACGTTTGATCTGATCGTCCCAAAGACCGGGGATATCTACATTCGGGGGGTTATTTACAAGATCGTCGATATAACTCCAGTCGGGGAGACGGACCTTTGAATCATGACCCGCAGATTTTGAAAGATCGACTTCGGGAAGACACCAGCAGAATCCGTCATCTCTTTTTGAAAAACTCGGAAGAGGGAAGCCGAGAACAACTATATCCTCGGGATATTTTTGGAACTCGTTAAGTTTATCACCGTACTGTTCCCAAAGTCCTTCGCCCCACCATTTTGTAAATACCATGGGGATACGTTTGGGGGACTTAAATTCTATGGCTTTAATTATCTCATCACGAGATAAAGGTTCTGTTACAAATTGCATAAGGTAAACCTCACTATTTTATTTTTTCTTTTCTGATCTGCGCATCTGTCTGCAGCAGTTCATCGATCGAAACATTTTTCTTTATCGGATATTTATCAAGCATTTTTTCGGAAAAGTCCGTTATTTGCGAAAACGTTATTTCATCGTTGAGAAAAGCCGAGACAGCGACCTCATTTGCGGCATTGATTATTGCGCCGGAATTACCGCCGGCACGTAAAACTTCTCTGCAAAGAAGCGGAGCTCGGAATGTTTTATAATCGGGCTGAGCAAATGTAAGCGCAGAAAGCTTAAAAAAGTCAAGCGGTTCAACAGGAGAAGGTATTCTTTCCGGATATGTGATAGCATACTGAATAGCGATACGCATATCGGGATAAGAAAGCTGTGCGATGGTTGAACTGTCGGTAAACTCGATCATCGAATGAATGATGCTTTCACGGTGGATCACAACATCAACGTCTTTTTCGTCAACATCGAAAAGTCGTGCGGCTTCAATAATTTCAAAGCCCTTATTCATGAGGGTTGCGCAGTCAACCGTGATCTTCGGCCCCATTTTCCATGTCGGATGCAAAAGAGCCGCAGATGCTTTTACGGTTTCAAGCTCGTTGAGAGTTTTTCCGTAAAAAGCGCCGCCGGAGGCTGTAAGGATAAGTCTTCTTATTTTTTTTGGTATGGTTTTAACATCCGCCTCGGTCGGACAGATTCCGTTAAGACATTGAAAAATAGCCGAATGTTCACTGTCGACCGGAATTATCTCCGCACCGTTTTCGGCGCAAGCCTGTTTTATTATTTCACCTGCAACGACAAGGCTTTCCTTATTTGCGAGAGCAATGCGAAGGCCCTTTTTTGCGGCTGCAAGCGTTGGACGCAAACCTGCGACACCGACGATGCCGTTAACACAAACATCGCACGGAACCTCATCAAAAAGACGAAGGACACCGTCCTCTCCGGAAAAGACGGGGATATCAAGGTCGGATATTCTGTTTTTTAAAGTTTCAGCCGCTTTTTCATCGCTCATTGCAACGGCTTTCGGCATAAATTTTCTGATCTGACGTTCAAAGAGATCGACTTTTGTTCCCGCACACATAGCGGAGACAGATGCGCCTATCTTTTCAACACAGTCGAGCGTCTGCGTACCTATCGAGCCCGTTGAACCTAAAACAATTACATTCATAAAGCAGGGGATCCTTCCTTATTGAATAGTTTCAAAAACCGGAAGCATTGACAAAACGATATAAATAAACGGTGCGGTAAACAGGATAGAGTCAAATCTGTCCATTATACCGCCGTGCCCCGGAATTATACTTCCGAAGTCTTTAACGCCGAAGCTTCTTTTTATTACCGAAGCGAAGAGATCGCCGAGGATAGCGCAAATGCCACCGAATATACCGCAAACAGCAGCGGAAAGATAATTTACCGTAAACGAATCAAAAACAATACCGCCTATATACGCAATTATCATTGAAACGGAAAAGGCACTTACGATACAACCGATAACACCTTCAACAGTCTTCTTGGGGCTTATTTTCGGGGCAAACTGATGCCTGCCGAAAAGTCTGCCGAAAATATATCCGCCCGTATCCGATCCCCATGCGCAGAGGAAGATAAGAAATATATTCATTATTCCGCCGGACATACCGTAACTGAATACAATCGTAGAAAAGAAGCATGGGATAATAACTGTCATCAAAAAGACAAAGCTGAGATGTTCGAGCGAGAATTTTTCTTTGGAAACAAGCATGGATATAAACACGACGAGGATGTAAACAAATATAACACTGATAATAGACGTGCTTACAAGCTTATTTATCGGAATGATCTTCAAAATCGGTGATATAAACGGAATGAGGATCGAGATAAAAAGGCTCGCGCCCATTAAAGCTTTCGATTCGATATATTTCGTTACTATGAGCGTTTCATAAAGCGCCGCCGCACTCAATGCCGCAATTACAGCATTAAGAACAAACGGGATATGAGCGCAAAAGATCAAAACAAGAAAAAGCGCGACGATAATAATGCTTGAAATAATTCTGCTTTTCATTCAAATGCCTTCCAATGATTATTTTGCGACGTTGCCGAATTTCCTTGTTCTTTGAGAAAAAGCATCGAGGGCAACATCAAGTTCTTTCGGTGTAAAATCGGGCCAATATACCGATGAGGAATAATATTCCGAATATGCGGACTGCCAGAGCAGGAAATTTGAAAGCCGCATTTCGCCCGCAGTTCGAATTATCAGATCGGGGTCGGGACATCCGTCCGTGTAAAGACGTAAGGATAATTCTTTCTCGGTTATCGGCACACCGGGATTTTCTTGGATAAATCGATTAACGGCCGAAACGATCTCATTTCTTCCGCCGTAATTTATAGCTATATTAACACATAATCCGTCGGTCTGTCTATCCGTAAGCTTTTCAAGAGCAAGGATACGCTCAAGACGTTCCTCCGAAAAGACAGAAAGGTCTCCGATAAAACGAATCCGAACATCTTTATAAACATCGGCTTCACCGCTTGATATTTTGCGGTGAAGCTCGTTTATATAGCGATCGAATAATGACATAAGAGCATCGACTTCCTCTTTCGGACGAGACCAGTTCTCCGTCGAGAAAGCGTAAAATGTTGCGCACTTAATACCGAGGGTACGGCAACGGTCGATTATCTTTTCAAGAGCCTTTGCACCGGCCTCGTGGCCCATTTTGCGAGGAACTCCTCTTTTCTGAGCCCAACGGCCGTTACCGTCCATTATAAATCCTATATGAAGAGGCAGGGACATACTTAGATCTCCATGATCTCCGCTTCTTTTTTCTTGGAAATATCATCGATATCTTTGCAATATTTATCGGTAGCGTCCTGAATATCTTTTTCGCAAACCTTCAGATCGTCTTCGGTGATCTCGCTCTTCTTCTTCTGAGCCTTGTAGACTTCGAGAGCATCTCTTCTGATAGAACGGATAGCAACTTTTGCGTTTTCAGCTTCCTTCTGGATCTGTTTGCAAAGATCTTTACGGCGTTCTTCCGTAAGAGGCGGGAATGTAAGACGGAGAACCTTGCCGTCATTCTGAGGATTGATACCGATATCGGAAGCGAGGATAGCTTTTTCGATCTCTTTAAGAACAGAAGAGTCGTAGGGCTGAACAACGAGAATGCGAGCTTCCTGGATAGAAAGGCTTGCAAGCTGGTTTATTTTTGTGGGAGCGCCGTAATAATCAACGGAAAGTTTATCAAGAACAGCGGTGTTTGCACGACCTGCTCTGATAGAGGAATATTCGTTTTCGAGAGCTGCGATTGTTTTGTCAAATTTTGCTTCGATTTCTTTGTACTGAGGCTTCATGGTTATAGTCTCCTTAAAATTATTAATTCTTTGTTATTACTGTGCCGATATGTTCGCCCTTAATAGCTTTAACGATATTTTCGCCGTTTCCGAGTTCAAAAAGAAGAACGGGCATATCGTTGTCTTTACAAAGGGCTGTTGCGGTTGTGTCGATAACAGAAAGTTCTTTTGTAAGAACATCCATATAAGTGATGCTGTCAAAGCGTTTGGCATCGGGGTAAACATTGGGATCTTTGTCGTAAACACCGTTTACGTTTTTAGCAAGAAGCGCGATATCTGCACTTATTTCAACTGCACGCATAGCTGCAGCCGTGTCTGTGGTAAAGAAGGGGTTACCTGTACCGCAGCCGAAGATGACAACTCTGCCGGCTTCAAGATGATTTACGGCTTTATCTCGGATATACGGTTCGGCAAACTGCTGCATGTCGATAGCGGCAAGAACACGGGCATCAACACCGATCTTAATAAAGGTATCCTGAAGAGCCAGACAGTTCATCATGGTTGCAAGCATACCCATATGGTCAGCTCTTGTATGGTCCATATCGTTGCCGTTGCGTCCGCGCCAGAAGTTGCCTGCGCCGACAACGATAGCGATCTGAACGCCCATATCAAGACAGGTCTTTATCTTTTCACATACGCCTTTTGCGTTTTCAAAATCGATACCGTGACCCTGACCGCCTGCAAGGGCTTCACCGCTTATTTTAATAAGTACGCGTTTATACTTCGTCATTGTAGGTATCTCCGTTTCTGTCAGATAAGTTCGTATTTTTCAAAGAGAGCTTCGATCTCTTTTTCGTCTTTGGGATCTTTGATGGTAACATCTTTATAGAGAGACCAGAATTCGTTGTGAGTAACGATGGATCCGTCGGGTTTCTGACCGATCTCGCCGAGGGTCTCGCATTCAAGGAAGTGCTGGTTAGTAAAGGTTTCGAAAGAACATCCGTTATCGGGATAATTACCGTCATCGTAATGGTTAAAGCTCTTTACGAACATATTACCCTTGTTAAGATAAGCGGCAACACCGTGACGGAGGTCAAAACCGAGCTTGAATTTTCTGTCTGTTGAGTCGGAGCTGAGAGACATGAATTTCTCGCCCATATAAAGTCTGTGGTCTGCAAAATTGGTATAGGGCCAAGCTTTGATGGTACGGTTGGGGAGAAGGTTGGTGTCGTTTGTGTTAAACGGAATAAGTTCAACGCCGCCCTTATCAAGAACCGTAAGAGCCCAGATAGCGTAGTTCTGGGGTTCGCCGCTGCAGTTTTCAATGCAGTGAGTGATGTTTACATCGGAACCCTCATCGTCAAGAGTAACAACCGTTGTAAACTGAAGGCCTGTAACTTCCTGAACGTCGCAGGTGAAAACAGCGGAATTTTCGTGAGTTTCATAGGCAACGGGATTATTGTCGGGGAAGTAAGTTTCGGTGTATTCAGGGGAGATCCAAAGTCTGTGACCGCCGTAAAGATACCATTTTGCATTTGCGCCAAACATATCTTTAATATCGTCTTCTTCGTAATTACATACTCTGTCAAGATCTTCGAACATCATGTTTTCGCCGCCGCAGAAGCCGTAACGAATAATACGGGGACCAAGGTCGAGGGTAACGAGAAGATCTACGCAGCCGTTTGATATTTCGAGACACTTGCCGTAATTTTTGTAAGTAGTTTCCTTGAAAGTAACCATTTTTCTTTACCTCATTTCGTTATATTTCAAAATAATTTATATTTATATTATACCGTCAAGCCGTAGCTCTTCGGTTTTTTTACATGGAAAACCGAGCTGTCTTGTTAAAAAAGTACCGTGAAAATCGGATCCGCAGGTTTTCAGTAAGCCGTGTTCATCACAAAAACGTTCGCAAAGCTCGGTAACATCGGGAGAATGCTCGGAATAAAAGCATTCGATACCGTCGGCGCCGTAGCCGATAAGCTTCTCCAACTCGGAAACAAACTTATCACCGAGGCTTGTTTTTACGGAAACACCGGGATGAGCGATTATTGCAATACCGCCGACCGAATGTATTTTCGAAACAGCGTCGCAAACAGACGGGAAGCCTGCGGTCTCATACCCGCATCCAAATTCGGAATACAAAGAAAAGCCGTCTTTTAACTCTTTTGTTATTCCGATGTTTTTAAAATAATGAAGCGCTTTCCAGCCTCCGCTTCCGAGTTTACATGTAAACCGTTCAAAATCATCGACGCTTACGGGATAGCCTGCAACTTTCATTTTTTCGATAAGAGAAACGCTCATACCGTCAAGCTTACGTCTGCCGTCCGATACAAAAGAGCGAAAACATTCGTCAGTAAAATCGGGGTGATAAGCAAGAACATGTATCTGTCTGCCGAAATCGTCGCACGTTATCTCAACTGCGGGAATACATTTTACTGCACTGTTTTCGGATAACCCAACCAATTCGGAAGAGCCGTCCAAAACATCGTGATCGGCTATTGCCAAAACGCCTATACCCTTTTCTTCGGCAAGAGAAAGGATATCTGACGGAGAATACGTTCCGTCGGAATAATAAGAATGAACATGAAGATCAGCAAAAGGAAGATTATTATTCATCAGCCTGCTGTCCTTTGGGAAATGCCTTTAACAGACGAGATCGCCCAGTCAAAATCGGGGAGTGTTATAACAGAATCGCAATATTCGCATTTTGCCGAATGATTTATATTCAAAGGTGCTCCGCAGTTAGGACAGTTTATGACCTTCTGTTCATCATTTGCCTGAGTGAGAGTACCTTTTGAGCGTATGAGAGCCCATTCATATTCCATAAATTTTTCAGCGGTCTTACTTCCGCTTACGACCGCGCCCGTTCTGTCGTCAACGATATAATCAACTATTCGGGTCTTAAGCCTTGCATAGAGAGTATCGTTCGCATCGTCCGTCGTATATCCCAAAAGATCGACATCGAGAACGGAGATACGTTCGATCCTGTTTGTCTGACCTGCTTTGCGAAGGATCTCGACCTGACGGTCAAACTGAGAATAGAGAGCATCCGTAAAATACGGACGAAGAGGTTCAAGTTCTTTTTCCGTACAGCAATTCTGCATTTGAACGTAAAGATTTGACAGCTTTTCCGTAACCGTTTCCTCAGAAAAAAGAGGGTCTGCCTGCTTCAGAGATTCAATAGAACGGAGAGTTGAGCGGTCAACACCGGTAGCACCGGGTGCAATAGGTGTCTGAACGGAAGCAGTGTTGTTTTTGCTCCTAATAAATCTGAAATAGATGAAAAGCGCAATTGCGAGAATAACGATAGCTGAAACACCGCCGCCGTCACCCAAAAGGAACATTGCCGAACCGAGATCAAGGTCGAAATCGGAATCGGAATCGTAACCGTAGTCGTAGTCGGAACCCCAGTCACTGTCCCAATCACTTCCGGAATCCCAACTTCCCCCGAAGTCGGAATCACCCGAAAAACCGCCGAGGTCTGCCGAAAAAGGAAGTGAAGTAAAAGCAACGATAAGTGAAAGAACAACTGTCACAACAAGTAATTTTAGATATTTTTTCATATGACCTCCTCGGATATTTTATTTGCAGTATCCCGTTTCTCTGTCTATGATATTGATAAACGGTCTGCCGTCAACGTAATTTTCGTAATTTTTAATGCATATGTCTATAATGTTATCATATGTTTTGCGAAGGTGAAAGAACCCGGAAATATGAGGCGTTATTATCGCATTTTTCAATTTCCAGAGCTTATGATCCGAAGGGAGAGGCTCTTTTTCGAAGACATCCAACGCCGCCCCGTAAAGTTTTCCGTTTTCAAGAGCGGAACAAAGCGCATCAGTATCGATCGCGGAACCTCTGCCGATGTTGATAAGAGTGGCTCCGTCCTTCATTTTCGAAATTCGTTCGGCGGAGAACATACCTCTTGTTTCGACTGTATCGGGCATACAAAGAGCTACGATGTCGGCTTTCGGAAGAACACTGTCGAGAGAATCCTGCAAATAAAGCTCATCTATATAGTCGGGCTTCGGGCTCATACGGCGTTTGATGCCTACAGTATAAGCACCGAGCGCTTTCATTTTCTTTGCGAAGCAGTTTCCTATATCGCCGAGACCGACAACAAGCACGGTCTGTCCCTCTATCTGTTTTACGCTGCCCATATCCTGCCAGACAGCCTCGTTCTGATTATCTCTGTAAAGATGCAATTTTTTATAAAGTTCAAAAACACAGCCTACCATATGCTCGGATATAGCAAGCCCGAAAGCACCCGTAACGTTTGTTATAACAACATCGTCGCCGATAACTCCGTTCTTGATATATGCGTCAACCCCTGCCATCTGAGATTGGAACCATTCAAGTTTTGAAGCGTATTTCATAAGCGGTGCGGGAACATTTCCGATTATTGCGTCAACATCGGAAACATCTTCTTCGGTAACGGTATCGGGAGTTTTATAGATATATTCGTTTTCGGGGCAGACAGCCTCGAGACGTTTTTTCCCTTCTTCTTCAAAAGGGACGACAATGAGAATTTTTTTCATTGAAATTTCCTTGTATATTCTCCGAAGCCTGCACCTATTTCGGGAGTTGAGAGCGTAAAAAGATCTGTCGCCCTTCGTTCCTCATCGGCAAACTCAGAATATATTTCTTTTATTTTTGATATATTGGTAACGACTGTAACATCGCTCGGAACGGCGCGTATCAGCTGTCTTCCTTTTTCGGAAAATGCGAGGACGTGAACGAAAGGAACGGGAGCAGGCTGTTCGTTTTTTATGCGGAGATACGATGAAAGGATGGCACGTTTTACTGTCGCCATTGTATAGCGTTTTGTTTTTATCAAAGAATACAGTTCATCAAGAGAACTTGCCTGCAAGGCTGAGATTATCCTTCCGTCAAACCCCTCTTTTTCGTTAACACCGTAGATGTTCTTAAAAGCGTCCCTGTCCGCATTACGAACAAAGCCCAAAAGGGTTCTTTCTATATTTTTTATATTACCGGGCGCCCTGCCCTCTGCTATTTCTTTTTTCAGAAGTTCTGCGGAATGATCGGGAAGCCCCGAAAGATCGCCCTTAAATATTTTTTCACGAAGAGAAGTTGCAGACTCAAGATACCCGTCCGTTCTTTTAACGGCAAAAGGTCTCATACCGCATCCGAGCTTTTTTATTGCACGGACGTACTCAACGGCAAGAATATCATTCGGTTCATAATGCTCCGAACCGATAAGCCTTGCACGGGCATCGGCAAATGTTAAACCGCCGCGCATAGCTTCCTTATATTCTTCGGGAGAGATGGCATCTATCCTGTTTGCTGTTTTAACGATATTCTCAATATCTGCGCTTTCGCTTCCGAAGCTTAACGTATCAACAAACCCCAAAGAAGCCAAAACGGAAACCGCACCGTAAGCAAATTTTTCGGCTGAGCCTGTAGCGAACCGAACAGGAAGTCCCAAAACGAGATCGACGCCGCCGAGAACAGCCATTTTTGCTCTTACATATTTATCGCAGACAGCAGGTTCGCAGCGTTGAACAAAATTTCCGCTCATGACCGCTACGACTGCATCGCAAATTTTTTTTGTTTCATTCAGATGATGGGCATGACCGAAATGAAACGGATTATACTCCGCAACGATGCCCGCAACAGATATATTGTTAATCATGACTTGACAAAAAATGAAAAGTGATATATAATTATGGTATAGAAAACCTTCTACACTATATATTAACATATTTTAAGTCAAAAATCAATATGTGAGGAAAAATTTTATGAAAATTCTTGTTATAAACTCGGGCAGCTCTTCGCTCAAGTTCCAGGTCATTGATATGCAGACTGAAACAATGCTCGCAAAAGGCAACTGTGAAAAGATCGGAGCTAACGACAGCTTTGTAAAATACACAGTTCCCGGCAAGGGCGAAATTAAAAATCCTGTTTTCATGAAGGATCATACGGAAGCGACCCAAGTAGCGCTTGACTGTCTTACAAAAGGCGATCTTGCTATTATTTCTTCCATCGAAGAAATCGACGCTATCGGCAACCGTGTCGTTCAGGGCGGCGACTATTTCAAAGAAGCTTGCATCGTTGACGACGATGTAATCGCACGCATCGAAGGCTACTACTCTATAGCTCCTCTCCATGCGATTGCAAATGCCGCAGCGATCAAGGCTTGCAAAAAGATCGTTCCCCATATTCCGCAGGTAGTCGTTTTCGACACAGCTTTCCATCAGACAATGCCCGAATATGCGTATATGTACGGTCTTCCCATGGAATACTATGACAAATACAAGATCCGTAAATACGGTTTTCACGGAACATCTCACAAATATGTTTCACGCCGCGCCGCAGAATTTCTCGGAAAACCCGTTGAAGAGCTTAAACTCGTTATTTGCCACCTCGGCAACGGTTCGTCTCTCTCTGCAGTCAAATACGGTAAGTGTATAGACACATCCATGGGTCTTACACCGCTTGAAGGTCCGATGATGGGGACACGTTGCGGTTCTATCGACCCTGCAGCAGTTGCCGTTATCATGGACAAGGAAGGTCTTACCGGCGCTCAGATGAACGACATAATGAACAAGAAATCCGGTATGCTTGCAATTTCCGGAGTTTCCGCAGACTTCAGAGATGTAAACGATGCATGGGACAATGACAAAAATCCCAGAGCAAAGCTTGCCCTCGACATGTTCGGCTATCAGTGCAAAAAGATACTCGGCGGTTACATTGCGGCAATGAACGGTGTTGATGCTGTCGTCTTTACGGCAGGTGTCGGCGAGAACAGACCCGAAACACGTGCAAGGATCTGCGAAGAAATGGACTATTTCGGAATCAAGATCGATCTTGAAAAGAACGATGTTATGGGTAAAGACGTCGATATCACCGCAGAAGATTCGAAAGTAAAAGTACTTGTTTTAGGTACAAACGAAGAACTTGAAATTGCGCGCGAGACCGTTGAACTCGTAAAATAAACTTCAAAATAGGGGTTGAATGAGGTTTCGACCCCTACTAAAATTCGATAAACATATATCGAATTTAAGAAAAATGATATGATTGGTTCTTTTTTTTGTCATTTTTGATTTTCACTTGATTTTTTGAAAACTTTGTAATATAATGTCAATGATGTATTCTTTTCGATAAATACATTTTATTTATAAATCACAGTATACAATAAGGACTGAATATCAGACAATGAAAACTATCGGTATTATGACCTCCGGCGGAGACAGCCCCGGAATGAATGCCGCTATCAGAGCGGTCGTAAAACAGGCTAAGGCCCACGGAATAAAGGTTATAGGTATAAATAAAGGCTATAAAGGTCTTATTGAAATGGATTGCGCAGAGCTTACCTCTGCATCCGTTGAAGATCTTTACAGAAAAGGCGGCACTGTTCTCAAGACCGCCAGATTCAAGGATTTCAAAGATCCCGAAGTTGTAGCCAAGGGTGCTGAAAACTGTAAAAAACTCGGAATTGAAGGCATGGTTGTTATCGGCGGCGACGGCTCTTTCAGAGGTGCTCGCGATCTTACCCATGCAGGCATTCCCTGCGTAGGTATCCCCGGAACGATCGACAATGACATCGTTTGCACCGAAGATACTATCGGCTTTGACTCCTCCATGAATATCATTATCGACTG
>SVMP01000059.1:0-5202 GCA_015067385.1 Oscillospiraceae bacterium
TGTCGGAAGAGAAGGACACGATACAACTGTTGATGATTGGGTCTTCCTTACTCTGCCAACCGTTCTTGAACAATATAGCTGCGAAGGTCGTCCGATTATTATTGACGGTAGTACCGGATCCGACCGAGATACTGTTTCAGATCATATTATTGCAATGGCAAACGGACATTATTCTTTTATTGAACAGGAAGCCGAAACTAAACTTGATTTGGGAGTTTCCGGAAATGTTTTGGATATTTCCGTTCTGATGATCTTTATTACTGCGATCGTTTTCTGCAGTTATTACGTAGATCAGCTTAAAAAGACAATTTATGTAAAAAAACTTATAGGCTTTTCAAGATTTATAATCTTTATCGAAACATTTATTCAATTTGTTTCTATTTCGTCTGTTACTTTTGTTTTCGGCAACGGATTATTGTTCATTGCATCTAAAACACTGCTTCGTAATGTCGAATTTTTCTCTGTTTTTACGTTCAACTTCACATCTATCGCCGTTTCATTCGGTATGATATTGCTTCTGTCTTTATTGATCTCTGTTCTCGCAATCAATAAAGCGTTCAGAGGTTCTGCAAGAGATTTGAAAAAAAACTAAAAAAATCACGGAGGTTAAAATTATGTTCAAACTGTTTTTTCTCAATTTATGGTCAAATATTAAAAGATCCCCGTTGGTCTCAATTCTTATTTTCTTTCAAATAACAATACTTTCATATTGTTTAATGCTTATTCTTTTTGATGAAAGTATGGCAAGTTATGAGTATAATTCATATCAGGGTATTTATCTTGAAAACTCCTTTTTTGAAATTATGCCATTTTCTCTTGGTAGGGATGAAGTTGCTCGCGCATCTGCCGGAATGTTTGAATCTTTAGAAAATACGGGGTTAGATGATTATGAAGCTTTTCATGAAATAATCATGGCGTCTGAAGATATTAAAACTGCGGTAATGACCGGAAGCGGAACGACCAGCGATTATTATTCTGTGGATCAGGATTATCTTGACATATTCGGCTTTGTTCTTGACAGCGGAAGAGTATTTACAGAAGAAGAGTTCGAGATCTTTGATGTCAACCGTATTCCCGTTATTCTCGGATACAGTTATAAAGAAAAATATTCTTTGGGGGATACGTTTGAAGCTCCACATGTCGCACTTGCAACCGCCTCATCTATTAAAAATTGCACGTATGAAGTCATCGGATTTATTTCGGAAGGACAGATATTTTTCGGTCCCGGCGGGGATGGCCCTCATCTTTTTGACGAAAAGATGATCCTTCCTTATCATACAAAAACTCTTGCCGAATGGCTTGATATTTATGAAGAAAATGAAGAATATCTTAATAAAAAAACTGTTATCAGGCATTATATTTCCGGGCTCGGAGCAAATATGATTTCAGGTAGGCATTATCTTATCGAGGCAGGTAAAGAAGAAATTCTTCTTGATTATATGAATGATGCACTGATCGAAACAGGACTTGTTGATTTTTATAAGATTGGCGGAACATATAAGCAAACTGTTCTTCAGACCGGAGATCAACTTGCCGAAAAGAATGCTATCTATACAATCCTTGTTTGGATTATGCTTATATTCTCTCTTTTAAGCGTTATTTTCTCGGCAATAAATAATGTTTCAAATAATATGAAAACATACGCTGTCCATAATCTTGTCGGTGCAACGCAAACTCAAATAATCATATATGCAATAATCGAAATCTTTGCTTATTGCATATTGGGATTTTTTACAGGTTTTATATGGAGATATGCTGTTGACTTTATTCAATTGAGATACACAGATCATGTTGCACTTCCGTCAGCAATCTGTAAATTGTTTGTTATTTGTGCTGTATTTACGGTTTTTGCTTGTGTCCTCTCATTTGTTTTTGTATATATAAAAATAAAAAGTTACAGCACATCGGAGCTTATTCGCGGACGAGAAGTTAAAAAGAATGAAAGACAGCCGATATACAAGGTTATGTATTTTATAATGATGGCGTTTGTTAGCATCAGCGTAACCTTTTTACATAGTTATAATTATCAAATTGAACATATTGACAGATATCAAAATAATTTTTGGCCTAAAAGCGGTGATGTTCTGTATCTTCAAGATTTGCCCGGGCAAGACCCACCGCCTGTGGAACTCATTTATGATATTGAAGAGTTTAACAACTACAGCGTAGAGATCTGTATGGAAATCAATTATGATGAATTAAGAACCCCCAAGGTTCGCGGTTGGTTTTATAAAGGAGATTTCGGCGTTCCCGAAATTACTGAAGGCAGATTTTTTACAGCAGAAGAAATAAGAGACACATGCGATTATGCCGTTGTCGGTAAAAACGCTCTCGCCGATTTTGGGGTGGAGCGAGACGGAAAACAATATATAACGTATAAAGATAAAGAATACGAAATTATCGGCATCGTTGGGCGAGAAGGCCATGATACATCTCTTGACGATTGGGTTTTCCTCACGTTGCCTACCGTTATCGAGCAGTTTGGTGTTAAAGGTCGTCCTACGATCGTTGACGGCAAGACTGAAGCCGAACAAAATGCCGTTATTGATTACATAAGATCAATGGCTGACGGACGTTATACTTATATTGAACATCCGATCCAAGCACAGATAGATATCGGCATATCCCCCAATATAATAGATACATTTATTTTACTTATCATTATAACGTCGGTCGTCTTCTGCATTTATTTCATTGATAAGATAAAACACATTATCAACGTTAAAAAATTCCTCGGTTACTCAAAGAAAATGATACTGTTAGACACATCTGCGCAGTTCATTACTCTTTCATCTTTAGCATACTTGGTCGGTAATGCTGTTATGTTTGCAATATCAAGAACATTACTCAATGATATTACGCTTTTCTCGGCATTTCAGATCAATCTTCAAGTCTTGTTTTTCTCTTACGGCATGATATTGCTCATCTCTGTCCTGTTCTCTATTTTCGCAATCAATAAAGCGTTCAGAGGTTCCGCAAGAGATTTGAAAAAAAGCTAAAAAAATCACGGAGGTTAAAATTATGTTCAAACTGTTTTTTCTCAATTTATGGTCGAATATTAAACGTTCGCCTTTAATCTCGATCTTGATATTTATTCAGATTTCAATTCTTTCTTACAACATGATGGATATTTTGTTTTTAAAAAGTCAGGATGATTACCGTAAAGATGCTTATCATGGCGTTTATCTTGAAAACTCTTTCTTCGATATTAGACCTTATAATATGAATGGAGATGAGACTGTTCGTGCGTCTGCCGGAATGTTTGAATCATTAGAAAATTCCGGATTAGACGATTACGAAGCTTTTTATGAAATAATCATGGCATCTGAAGATATAAAAACCGCCGTAATGACAGGTACTGGTACGCAGAGTGAATATTATTCTGTAGACCAAGATTATATAGACATCTTTGGTTTTGTTCTCGACAGCGGAAGAGTTTTTAACGAAGAAGAATTTGAGGTTTTTGATGTTAACCGTATTCCTGTTATTCTCGGATACAGTTATAAGGAAGAATACTCTTTGGGAGATACTTTTGAAGCACCCCATATAGCTTTGGGTAAAGGCTCATCTGTTAAAAATTGTACATATGAAGTCATTGGATTTATTGCTGAAGGACAGATATTCTTCGGCCCCGGTGGTAATGGCCCGCATCTTTTTGACGAAAAGATGATCCTTCCTTATCATACAAAAACTCTTGCCGAATGGCTTGATATTTATGAAGAAAATGAAGAATATCTTCATAAAAAAACTGTTATCAGACATTATATTTCCGGGCTCGGAGCAAATATGATTTCAGGTAGGCATTATCTCATCGAGGCAGGTAAAGAAGACATTCTTCTTGATTATATGAATAATGCACTGGTTGAAACGGGGCTTGTAGATTTTTATCAGGTAGGCGGTACGCTAAAAACAACTGTACTACAGACGGGCGATGAAATCGCAGAAAAGAATGCGATTTATACCATTCTTGTTGGGATAATGATTATTTTCTCTCTTATAAGTGTTGTTTTCTCGGCAATAAATAATGTTTCAAATAATATGAAAACATACGCTGTCCATAATCTTGTCGGTGCTACTCAAACACAGATAATACTGTATGCTGTTTTAGAGGTTTTTATTTACACTGTTTTGGGTTTCTTGACAGGATTTTTGTGGCAATATTTGCATCTTTTTAGACGCGATTACACTAGCCATGAAGCTTTCCCTGTCGCATTGAATAATTTCTTTGTGATCGCCATTTTGTTTACGTTTTTGGTTTGTGTTCTTTCTTCAATATTTGTCTATATAAAAGTACAAAACTACAGTACGTCCGAACTTATTCGAGGCAGAGAAGTAAAAAATAATAAAGGACAACCGATATACAAGATTATGTATTTGCTAATGATGGCGTTTGTTGGCATTTGTGTGACATTTTTATATAGTTATAATTATCAGGTTGATCATATAGACAAGTATCAAAACGATTTCAGACCTCTAAGTGGGTCTACCATTTATCTTCATGATTTGCCGGGAGAGGAGTCTCCACCCGATGAACTACATTACGACATTGATGATGTGGATAATTACAGTGTTGAAATTGTCATGGAAACTTTATACAGTGTTATGACTCCGAAAGTCCGTGGTTGGTTTTACAAAGGGGATTTCGGTGTTCCCGAAATTACTGAAGGCAGATTTTTTTCTGTCGAAGAGATTAAAGAAACAAGCAATTATGCCGTTGTCGGTAAAAATGTTCTTAATGATTTTGTTACAGAGAGAGACGGAAAGCAGTATATAACATATAAAGATAAAGAATATGAAGTTATCGGTATAGTTGGCAGGGAAGGACATGACACATCTATTGACGATTGGGTTTTTCTTACTTTGCCTACCGTTATAGAGCAGTTTGGCGTAGTCGGCCGTCCTATTCTTATTGACGGAAAGACTAAGGATGAACAGAATGCAGTTATTGATTATATAATATCAATGTCAGCCGAACACTATACCTGTTGGGAGCATACTTGGACAGCTGAAATTGATATAGGAATTTATAAATATATCATAGATTCTTTTATTTTTCTTATTATTATAACGGCTGTAATTTTCTGTATTTATTTTATTGACAAAATAAAACACATTATCAACGTTAAAAAATTCCTCGGTTACTCAAAGAAAATGATACTGTTAGACACATCTGCGCAGTTCATTACTCTTTCATCTTTAGCA
>SVMP01000059.1:5212-11254 GCA_015067385.1 Oscillospiraceae bacterium
TATGTTTGCAATATCAAGAACATTACTCAATGATATTACGCTTTTCTCGGCATTTCAGATCAATCTTCAAGTCTTGTTTTTCTCTTACGGCATGATATTACTCATCTCTGTCCTGTTCTCTATTTTCGCAATCAATAAAGCGTTCAGAGGTTCCGCAAGAGATCTGAAGAGGGGATAGACGGAAAGATATATTTTCTTGACATAAAAACAGATTTATGATATATTGTTGTTATGATATTATTCGTAAATAACATTTTATGTGTTTTTTAGGAGGTTTATGATGCTTGAAATAAAAAAAGAGGATTATGAAAATCCTGAGATAATAAATATAGGAAAAGAGGCAAATCATGCGTCTTTCTTCCCGTATCCCGATGTCGATTCTGCGCTTTCTTACAGTCGAGCACAGTCTCCGTATGTCCGTTTGCTTAACGGAAAATGGAATTTTAAATGGTACGAAAGCCCTGTTTATGTTCCGGAAGAGGTAGTTAGCCCTGAATTTTGGACTGATTCCGATACAATAGATGTCCCCTCGAACTGGCAGTTATACGGATATGACAATGCTCAGTATATAAACGTAGAATATCCCATTCCCGTAGATCCGCCTCACGTTCCCGATGAAAATCCCACCGGTGTATACAGTCGATCTTTTGTTGTTCCCGAATCGTATAAAGATAAACGTATCCATATAACCTTCGAGGGTGTCGATACTGCTTTTTATCTTTATATTAACGGTGAAAAAGTCGGTTTTTCGCAGGGTGCGCATTGTCACAGTGAATTTGATATAACAGATCATGTTCATATCGGCGAAAATTTTATTACTGTTTGTGTCTTGAAATTAGCATGGTCAACTTATATGGAAGATCAGGATAAATGGCGAATGAGCGGTATTATCCGAGATGTTTATCTTACCGCTTATCAGCCTGTTCGTGTCCGAGATATAGCCGTAAATACCATTCTTGATGATAAGTATATAAATGCCGATCTTTCAATAAATGCCGAAATAAAGAACCTCTCAGGCGTAAATTTTGACGGCATTCTTGCCTTTACATTGATCGATCCTAACGGAAAAACAGTCAAACAGTTTTCTCTTGATATTTCTTCCGATTCCGAAAAACTTATGCTCGATCATTGTGAGAATATCGAAAAGCCATATAAATGGAATGCCGAAACTCCGTATCTTTATGATCTTACATATTCTTTAAAAGATAAAACCGGGAATATTATCGAGTGCGGCGCTGTTAAAGTCGGCTTCCGTTCCGTAGAGATCAAAGATCAGCAATTGTTTATAAACGGCAGATCTGTAAAACTCAAGGGTGTTAATCGCCATGAGGTTCATCCCGATATGGGGCTTTCTGTTCCTGTTGAGAGCATGATAACCGATATCAAACTCATGAAACAGTATAATATAAATACTGTCAGAACATCTCATTATCAGAACGATACCAAATTTCTCGATCTTTGCGATGAATACGGTCTTTACGTCGTTTGTGAAGCCGATCATGAGAACCACGGTCTCGACTGGAGTCCGGAAAAATATAAAATAATGAATAATCCCGACTGGGAAGCCGCTTATGTTGACAGAGCGGCTCGCATGGTCGATCTCGACAAAAACCATCCCGGCGTAATTATCTGGTCGCTCGGCAACGAATCCGTATTTGGCGAAAATATGAAGTCCATGATACGTTATATCAAAGCAACGGATCCTCAGAAACGTCCTGTTCATTTTGAACGTGCAGGCTATGATCCCGAAATGAATGTCGATATCGTAAGCTTTATGTATACATCCTTTACGGAACTCGAAAAACAGGCGAAAGCCGATGATCCCCGCCCATATTTCATGTGCGAATATTCTCACGCCATCGGAAACGGTTCGGGCAGCCTTGCTGAATATTGGGATTATATTTATAAATATCCTCGTCTTATCGGCGGCTGTGTATGGCAGTGGGCAGATCACGGTCTTGCGAAGATCGATGAAAAAACGGGGGAACGTTTCCTTGCATACGGCGGAGACTTCGGGGATGTTAAAAACGACGGCTTCTTCCATTGCGGCGGTTTTGTTAACGGCGACCGAAGAGTTCAGCCCGATCTTAATGAATATAAAAAGGTTCTTGAACCGGTTTATACTTACGGTTTTGACCCCGAAAAGAAAACAGTCACCGTCAAAAACCGTCATGATTTCCAATCACTCGGCTATCTTGAAATGAAATACACCGTCAAAAATAATTCCGATATTATTGACGAGGGTGTATGCGATCTTCCCGATGTTGCCGCAGGTGAGGAGGTTTCCGTGTTTATCGATTATAATGAGGAACTTCTCAAAGCAGTTTCGGGCGAAGAATATTGGCTTGAGGTAGAGTATACAACGAGAAAATCTTCTCTTTGGGCATTAAAAGGTCACTCTGTCGCAAGATCCCAGTTCAGACTGCCTCAATCTTCAACCACAATTATCGGTGTGCCGACTGTTCTTGATACAGTTGCGGTAAAAGACACTGTTTTCTCTCTCGAACTCATTGGCGGCGAATTTGCTCTTAAATTCAATAAGCAGTCGGGCATCATGGATTCGTATATATATAACGGTGTTGAAGTTATCAGAGAAGGTCTCAGACCGTATCTTTGGCGTCCGCTTACTGCAACCGATATGTCCAGAAATGCAAATATCTGGAAAAATGCACGTTATAATCTTCTTCGTACAATGCTTCGTGATTTTTCCTATGAAAATAACGGTGATCGCTGTTTCGTTCATACAAAACTCTGCCTTGCCGCTAACGGAAGCATTCCTTCTATTGAATGTACTGTAAATTATACCGTTTACGGAAACGGAACTGTCGATGTCGATTCTGTATTCGAACCGCTTGTTGAAAATCTTGCATCTCTTCCGAAAATAGGCTTCCAGCTGAAACTCGAAGATAAATTCGATTATATCGGTTGGTACGGAAAAGGTGAACACAACAGTTATATCGATAAGCAGGAATCCGCTTTTGTCGGTGAATATCACGGAACGGTCGATGAACAGTTCTTCCCGTATATCAAACCGCAGGCGCAGGGTAATAAGATGGATTGCCGTTGGATGAGTATTTCCACCGTTCGAGGTATCGGTGTTATGTTTACGGGTAAACCGTTTATCAACGCAAGCGCATATCATTATACCGATGAACAGATAGAGCAGATACGCCATGCGCACGAACTCAAACGCGGAGATTATACGACCGTAAATATCGATACCGCACAGTGCGGCATCGGAACCGACAGCATCGGTCCCGAAATGCTCGACAAATTCCGTCTTTATCTTAACGAGCAGAATAAAAACTTCTCGTTCCGATTCTCTCCGTATAACCGCCAGACCGCAAAGCCTTGCGATATTTACAGAAAGATGTTCTGAAAAAATAAATAACAGTCAAAAAAGACAGTATGGTTTTTCCATACTGTCTTTCGTTTATTCGGATCGATTTTATCTTTTCTTATAGAGAACAAGCTCTGGATTTTCGCCGTTTTCTTCATATGTACAAACAAGAAGAAAATCCATATTCGCAATTATTCCGAAGCATCTGTCTGAGCCAAACTCACATTCTAATTGATTGCCGAGATAGGTGGCGTTGTCATCGAGTAGTTTTACAGTCTTTCCGTTAGGCATGGGATACTCTAAATTGACGAAGCTTCCGATAAGAGCATTCAGCTCCGTAACTTTCGGCATTCCCTCTATATTCAGAGCATTGAATTCGTTAATGATCTGATTTTTAAATTCGTCAAACTTTTCCTGTCCGCCGATATCTTTATATTTTTTCCAATAATTGAGTTTTGGCAGCGTTTCTTTCATGTAAGAACGAACCTGCTCTTCCGTCAAATGTTCGTTTGTCATGTTTTTAGCACAGAAATCGATAAGGTCGTCCATGTTGTCATATGTGTATTCACCGTCTGCATAGCACCATTTACAGTATTCCTCGTTGAATACTCCGTCAGGCTCCTTGCTTATACAAGAATCGTCTAACGGCATACCGCAACACTGACATATCAGCTTTCTCGGTGAACCGAGGAGCGTGTTTATAGATACATCAAAAAGCTTTGACAGAAGCTTTAACGTGTCTATGTTCGGTGTCGTTTCACCTGTCTCCCAACGTGAAACAGCTTGCCTTGTCACATATAACTTTTCCGCAAGCTCGTCCTGTGAAAGACCTTTTTCTGTCCGTAAAGTACGAATAATATCTTTTGTTTCCATAATCATTCCGCCTTCGTTTGTTCTGACAGTATTATACCATAATTATCTGATAATTTCAAGCAACACGCTGTTGCTGCAACAAAAAACCGTATGAATATATATCATACGGTTTTACTGTCAGTTTATATTCTGCCGTAAAGCTTATTCCATTTAAGGAATTTCTTGCGGTCGATCTTTTCGAGCTGTTCTTTTGTTAGTCTGTAGCTCCAGTTATCGTCGCTCGTTCCGGGAACATTCAGACGTGTATCTTTGCCGTAAAGCAGAAGATCCTGAACAGGGAGTATCAGCAGACCTGCATGGCTCTGGAACATTGTTCTGAGAATTTCATCATATCCTTTATCCCAGTCTTCTCCGAAATATCCGCAGTAGGTAAGGACATGTCTTCTCGTTTCGTCATCAAGATCCCAGATATAGCCGAGAAGAGTATTGTTATCATGAGTTCCGGTATACGCAATGCAGTGATTATCGTAGTTGTGCGGCAGATGCGTGGAACCGGGGTCTCCGAGGAATGCAAATTGAAAAATTCTCATTCCCGGGAATCCGCTGTCTTTAACGAGTTTTGCAACTTCGGGTGTAATGTCTCCGAGATCTTCCGCAATAAGAAGCTTGTCGGGGCAGACTTCTTTAAGCGCATTTATAAGCTTCATGCCGGGACCTTTGACCCATTTGCCGTTTTTCGCGGTTTCTTCATCTGCGGGAATGGAGAAGTACGATTCAAGTCCGCGGAAATGGTCGATACGTACACCGTCGAAAAGTTCACACATAAAGCTGATGCGGTCTTTCCACCATGTAAAGCCGTCTTCTTCCATCTTATCCCAATCGTAAAGCGGATTTTTCCATACCTGACCGTCTTCGCTGAAATAATCGGGAGGTACGCCTGCAATACCTGTCGGCTTGTTGTCCTCATCAAGTTGGAACTGTTCGGGAGCCGCCCATACGTCGGAAGAGTCGAGCGCAACGTAAATGGGGATATCTCCGATTATCGAAATGCCTTTTTTATTTGCATAGTCTTTTATGTCTTTCCACTGACGGAAAAATGCATACTGCATAAATTGCCAGAGATTCAGAATTTCTTCATTAACAGTCTCGTTTGTCCATTCTGTCCATGGCAGATCATCGTTTGAAGCTCTGATTGCCATGAATTTACAGAAATCCGCAGTTCTCGGATGTTTTTCCAAAAATTCTTCGATGCCTTTTTTATCTTTACAACGTTTTGCCGCAATGTTTAACAAATCAAGACGTTCTTTGTTAAGACGTTTGAATTCACAGCTGTACGGAGTTTTCTGTTTAGCCGCATCGACTTCCGCTTTTGTCAGAAGTCCTTCTTTTTGCAACGTCGGAAGATCTATAAAATATGGATTTACGGAAAATGTGCTCAGCGAACAGTAGGGGGAGTTATATTGGTCGGGAAGACAGAAGGGGAGCGTCTGCCAATATGTAAAACCGCAATCGCAAAGGAAATCTATCCATTCTTTTGCGGCTAGACCGAAACTTCCCTCGGAATGATCGCCCCAAAGCGTTGAAACGTGCATTAATACGCCGCTTGCTCTTTTCATAATATCAGCCTCTCGTTTTTTTATATTCAGTAAAAATATTATACATCAAAAAATACGGTTTGTCAATATTTGTTTGCATAATTATCCGACGAAAGACAAGTTCGCTAAGTTGTCTATGTAAATTGTAAAAATTATGTGAAATTTCTCGGGGGGGGTAACTATTGACAACATATATATATTTATGTTATAATGAATATATAAACATACTTTTGTGGATTATGTAACACCAAACGGCAACAAGATACTCTTTTGAAAGGAGATAATACTATGAAG
>SVMP01000060.1 GCA_015067385.1 Oscillospiraceae bacterium
GCCGCCGTTGGCGCCGATAAGAAAGCAAAACGGCTCCTGTTCCGTAAAATCAATATCGTTCGGAATTATATTTTTACAGTTTTTCGCCAAAAGCGCAATATCGTAAGCATCTTTTGCAATATATTTTCTTTCACTGCAGACAGTCGGTAAGCAATGCGTAATTCCGTTACGTTCGGCTTTTTTTACAAGTTCGAATATTTCTGAAAAGAACTGAATCTGCGGAATATATATCAGATGTTCTCTGAATTCTGTGCCATTGTGTCTTTCAAAAATACTTTTCAGCTCATTTATTTGCGATGGGTAGAGTTTTACCAAGGCATCTGATATGGATTTTGGAAGATGTGGCTTTAACTCTTTTTTTTCGGGGAGAAAAAATCCGACCTTTTTTGCCGTTTCCGAAAGGATATCGATTTCTGAACGAATATCTGTGTCAGGTGCGATAACGGTTTGTCCCGAAAAAGAAATAACTGATTTGGATATTTGACGAAGGATCTCGTTCGCTTTTTTCATATCCTCTTCGATCTCAAAAACTTTTGAGATTCTTTCGGTGGACGAAAAGTATGTTGAGATACTTGAAAATAATTTTCCGCAATCGGTCATTGCCGATAATATTTTTTCCGATCTGACATAAGCTTCAAGTGCTTGCTTTCTCAAAAAATAGCTTTCGGTTTCTGTTTCGGCATTATTCCATGCTTTGAACAGACGTTCTTCTTCGAGCAGCGTGGTTAAACATTTTTCCGCTGATTTGTATTTTTCGCTGTTGTTTAAAACTGTGAAAAATTCCTGACGGAGTAGGATCTCGTCTTTGCCGCATGGGGATTGCAGTATTTTTACAGATGCTTCACTGATAAGCTTATCTAAATTTATATCGGTAAACATCTGTCTTGAAAATTCGGATATGCAATCACTTTTTAATAATAAAGGAGTTGTATTCATTATAAGTTCTCCAATCTTGCCAAGAATGTTTGCAGTGATCTTACTTCGCCGCCGCCAAGGACTGTCAGCGGAAGTTTTCCTTTGTCCGTGATCAGAGACATATCCATGGGAACTGGGTTTATGAGCGTAATATTTTCTTGGTTTTTTATTTCCCAATCTTCCTTATATTTATAACGGAAATTATAAGTCGGAATTTTATTGCGCTTGATCGAATGATGCACGGTGAATCTGAGCATCAGTTCGTTGATGCGGTATGTACCGTCCTTGTCAAACACAAACTCCGATCTTTTTGTCAATGCTCCGAAAAGCTTGACAGCAAGAATTCGTTCGTCGCTTTCAATGTAAAAATCGCAATTGCGTGAGTTGTTTAAACCCAAAAACCAAAGAAAATGAGCCGCGTGCAATTTAAGATCATTTCTTTTGCACGATCTTTTTATTTTTAAGCAGCATATCACCCTTTTGATAAAAAATCTGACAAACGGATATGCGATAAATAAAAAAACGATCGAAAGTATAATAATGAAAAAATCCATTGAATGCGGCTCCTTTCTTATGTCTTATTTGGTTGATTATGATGTTTAGAACTGTAATGTTGCCATTGTTATGAACAGTGCGCTGTGTCCGTAAACGATAGGTTCGTCGGGGCTTACAATTTCATAGTCGTTGCAGTCAAAGCTGAATTCGCCTGTTTTGATCTGAATAAGATCGAAAATATCGTGATCTTCGATAGATATATGAACAGGTTCGCTTCTTCTGTTGATAACAGACATGAAATATGAGCCGTCCGTATGTTCGGTGCAAAGAATATCAAGGTCGGGATTATCGCAAATGCAGTTTATGATGTTTCCGCCTTTGTGCAAATGCATGTATCTGAACAGTAATCCGCTGCTTTCAATATTTGTCCGAGAGCCGTGGACCGTTATCATTCCTTCATTGACAGGCAGGAAAAACTGCGCACGTTCGATGTGATATTTTTCTCTGCTTTTTGCAAGAAGATGAAGCTGCAGTGCGTTTGAAAAGAACATCACGTTGTTTGAGTCACGTCCCCATGAATAATTCCATTCGTCAGCGCAAACCTTTTTATCGTCAAAATATCCGGGCTTTAATCCGTTTTTGAAATAATCGAGGTTTACGGCTTCTCCGTTCATAAAAAGGTCTTCCAGCTTTTTGCAGGTTTGTTCATCGGGTATCGACTGGACCCCGCCCATAAGATGATCTGTGTATTCATGATATGAAATATATTCGTGCGGACAGTCGAGATTTTCAATAAAACCGTTGCTCCAGTCTCTTTGCCAGTCTGCCCATGTTGTCGAAACAACAACGGAAATTGAACTGTCAACCTCTTTTATGGCTTTAACGATCTCGTTTGTTCTTTGTGCGGCTTTTTTCGGATCGCTCGCATAGTCAAATCCGAATTCATTGCCGAAACCCGAAACTTCATTGCCTATGTACCATAACGGAATGTTGAAAGCATCGAATCCGAGTGCTTGACGTTTTGCTCCGTATTCGGTTTCCGGACTTCCGTTGCAGTATTCAACCAATTGGCGAGCATCTTCGCCGTCTGAAAGAAGTATACTTATTGTAAATTCCGGTTCGGCGTTCAATTCGCGGCAAAGCATGATAAATTCGTTTATTCCTATATCAAACGGGTCTTGGTCGTAGGTGTTGCGGAATAAAAACCATGCTTTACACGTTCCGTCCATAGGCGTTCTGAATTCTCTTGGCTTCAGGCTTTCTTTCCATGCAAAATGGTCTGCAGCGCATCCGCCGGGGAATCTTATTGATGTCGGCGCTATTTCTTTGAGAAGCTCTATAACATCCCAACGCATACCGTAGAAATTATCGGTAGGAATAAGAGATACTTCAAAGATCTCGATATTACCGTCGGCTGTAACCGTAAATGTTCCGTTGTCGATGTCTGTTCCATCAAAGGTAAAATTGAGTTCTCGGTAAGGCTTCGGATCCGCTTCAACAGTGAAAGTCTGCTCCGATCTCGATACTCCGAATGTTATATTTACCTTTTCATCGCAGGCTTTGACCCACGCCGATGCTTTGTATTTTTCGTCTTTTCTCAGAGAAATAACTTCGGATGTCTGGGACATTCTGCCGTTATGTAAAACGGCAAAATTACTTCCGCACAGACTGCGGTGCTTTTCATCTTTTATGAATTCGCAGTTTGTACATTCCCAGCCCCTCGGTGCTTCGTCTCCCATGAGGAATTTTCGGTTGTTTAACATTTCTGCGGAAAGTCCGCCGAAAAATGCTTTACGTGTGATCTCCGCATTGACACCAAAGATCATCGGCGGAAACTCCCCCTGCTTTTTTTCGGGAACTAAACGTATGTCGGTTTTTTTAATATTTCTGTCGGTGGATTTGAAATAGTTCATTTTTTGTTCTCCGTTCGTTGATCAGAATTCGACAACAACAGTCTTCATTTCACGTGTTTTAAGACCAACATTGACGGAGCATCCGTTGAATTCAATTGATGATTTTTCAAACTCTGCAACATCGCAAAGCGAAGCGGATCTTAACTCTTTTGCAAATGTCAGAACTGCGGTCGAGCCGTTTTCATACGGATTGTAAATTCTTACCGTAACGGATCTCTTGTCTTCGGAAACTTTAACGATCGTTGTGCTTGCGCCTTCACATGAAACGATCTTTGCGTTAAGCGGCAATGTTCCCTCGTGAGAGGTGTTTGAAATATGCGGCATATCGTTTTCGAAAGAGAGGGCATATTTGTGCAGTTCATCGTAAGAATTATCAAAAATACCGAGAGCCATACGTACCATTCGTGTTCCGTATTCGGGATACGGGTCGGGATTTGATGTTGCTCGGAGAATGCTTACCTGGAGCGTGTTGTCATAACCTCTGTAACCGTACTTTGTATCGGTGAAAAGCGCAAGACCTTTACAACTATTGTTCGGAGCATATATGAAATCTCTGCCGAACCAGTCATGAAGAGAGTTTTGCGGACGTGAGAATGTTCCCAACTGAATGTCGTAAATGTAATCGTCAGTGTTATAATTGAACGGAGCTTTGAAGAAAAGCTTGGGGCTTCCTTTCTTCTTGTTTATTTCAAACCAATCTGCCGATACGTTGAATTCAAGCGCAGATGCTCCCTTGTCAAGAGTTATTTTTACTTCAAGCTTGGAATTCAAAAATTCAATATAATAACTCAAACCACTCTGTACAGCATTTGAATACATACCTGTCTGAACGGCGCGGCATTCTGAATTGAGGTTCTTTTCTTCTGTGTGAATGCCCTCGATCCATGCGCTTGCTCCGAGGTATTTGTCGTTTTCAAGAGCATAAACAAAATAAGCGGATGGCTTATCGATGTATTCTTTGCCTGTCTTTTTGTCAATAAGCGAGATCAACGTCATGTCGTTTTCGTCAAACTCTGCTCGGATGTTTTCGTTTTCAAGGATGGGTTTATAATAGTAATGTCTTCTCAGGTCGGGAGTAAAAGCACCGAAATGATATGATGTTCTGTCGCCTTCCTTTATTATATATGTAGAATAACCGAAAGAAGGGACGTCTGCTTCTATCAGAATTGTAGTGCATTTGTGTCCGTTATCTCCTGCTGCAACTTCCACTACTGTAAAGGGAACTTCCTTGCCTGCATAGTCTTCAACCTTTAAAGTTTCATGGTTGCCGGGCCAGTCATAAATTCTGATTTCGGTTATCTCGTGGCGGTCGTAATTTGTTGTGTTGAACACATGGATGATCCTTGTTTTACCTCTTCCTCTTTCAACATTGGGAAGATTGTATCTGTATTTTTCGCTGATCTTACATCCTACGCCTGCGCCCTCTGATTTTGATTTGAGTTTGCAGTCGGGTGTTTCATAGTCGGATGTATCAATGTTCTGTGCAAATCTTCTCATCGCAAGGGATGCGCCTGAGCCTGCATCTGCAAGGATCTCTTCAAACCAACCGAGCGCATGATCCTTCGTTTCGGGAATACCCGAGCCGGGAAGAATGTCGTGGAACTGGTTGAAAAGGAGTTTCTGCCATGCTTCGCTGTATTTCGGATATGCGTTTCCGTCGGCATATATTTTAGCCATAGCGGTAAGTGTTTCAGCGGCTGTGAGCCTGTCTTCCGATATTCTGTTTGCCGTCTTGATCTTTGATTCCGATGTATAACATCCCGTGAATGTCGGACCGAGTTCTTCCTGAAGAATGGGGAAATTCTCTCTGTATTTTTCGAGCATGGCAAAGTATTCTGTATAGGTTGAGAACTTTACAGTGGGTGCGACGGGCCAAGACTGCATATCGACAAGCATTTCAATGTCTTTTCTTGTCGGTCCGCCGCCGTGGTCGCCAACGCCGTAAACCTTTATCATTCCGTCTATGCCGCCGAACATCTCGCAAAACGGAACAACGAGAGAAAGATAGCCGGGACGTATCGGATCGTTATACCAAGACGGCTCGTTTATTGCAAGAACCTCTGCACCGGAGGGTGCTCTCCAACGGTAAATGAAATTACCTTCAAGACCTCTGCAATGATAGAAATATTTTATGCCGCCGGCATTGAGAAGTTCGGGCATAACGGGGGTATGACCGAATGAGTCGGGGTGGAAGTCCATGTTGATGTCTTTCGGGTCAAGTCCGAATTTTTCAACAAGGAATCTCTTGGAACGGATCATGTGCTCGGATATGCTTTCCGCAGACGGAAGATTCCTGTCGCTTTCTACCCATGCCGAACCGGAAAACTCCCAGCGTCCTTCTTTTATTCTCTCTTTTATTTCGTCGAATAGTTCGGGATCGAATTTTTCGGCGATATCGTACGTTGCCGCCTGTGACTGAGAAAATTTGAATTCCGGGTATTCTTTCATCATGTCGAGCATGGTGCGGAATGTGCCGAGGACGATAGCAACGGTCTCATGATATCCCCAAAGCCAGTCCATGTCAATATGTGCGTGCGCAATGCAGTACATCGTACGTTTTTTTGCTTCTTCGGAAAGGGGAAGGAGGATGTTCTCAGCTTCGAGACAGTCGGAATCGGTCAATGCCGATGCTTTTGTGAACTTTTCATAAAGAAAATTTACCGCTTTTTCAACAAGCTCGTTTGCAAGCTCTCCGTTCGGAAGCTTTGAAAGCTCTTCGGCAACGCCTATCTCAGCAAAAATTCTTTCAAACATTTGTGACATTTCGGTATGCTCGACCCAATGGTTTTTCTGCTCGGGACGCATAGCCGCAAGTTTATCGTATCTCGTCATTTTTTTTGTACCTCTTTCGGTATTTTATTAAGTTTATGGTAACAGTATATCATATCCGCTCTGATTTGTCTATACTGTTTTTTGTTGAAAAGGATTTCCGAAAAAAATTTGTATTAATTTTTGGAAAATCAGCAAAATAATAGAGCGAAAGTTCTTGACTTTATTCTGCAGTTTTGCTATAATAATATTTAGAACACACATACAAATTTTCACATTGAAAAATCCTTTAAAAGGAGGTTGTTTGATGTCTTTAAACCCTGATAACGGTCTCGTTCTTGACCCTGAACCGACCGGCAGAGCCATCGAGGTTATAAAGCTTATCGCCCAGGCTGAAGATTCAGGCAAAAAACGCCGTGAATTTGCAGAATCAGAGGCGAAGCTTATAATCAGAGAGGCGTCTGACAGAGCAAAGCAATCAGCCGCATTTGAAGAAGCAAAGGCGGAAGAAAAAATTAAAAAAGTCGAGGAGCTTACAGAACAAAAGGGTCGTGAGCTTGCGATAGGAATTCTTACTCAAGTAAAAGACAGCTGTGATGAACTCAAGGAAAATGCTCGTAAAAATAAACCTGCGGCAATTCTTGCTGTCATCGAAAGGATCGTGAACGAATGGCGATAGTCAAGATGAAAAAAGTCACGGTCATAGCAATGGCGCAAGACAAAAATGCTATGCTGGACGATCTCATGTGGCTTTCCGCTGTCGATGTTAATCCCCTTTCGGAGAAGCTTTCGGACGAGGAATGGTCTTCTTTGGTCAAATGTGATAATATGACCGAACATTCCGACGATATAACCGAAAAAATTTCTTTTCTTGAACGGACTCTCAAGATATACAGGCAGTATTCAAAGGAGAAAAGATCCTTGTTTACACCGTATCCCGTTCTGACACGTTCTGAATTTGCCTCATATTCCGAGACAGAAGACGAACTTTTCTCAAACGCTCGGAATGCGGTAAAAGCCGTTGAACATCTTAACGGGTTGAAGGCTGAAGAAAACAGGCTTGAGACTCTCCGCGAAAGGCTTCTTCCGTGGCAGCGATTGCCTATACGTTTAAACGATTCTTTTTCCGAGAAAGCAACTTACTTTATCGGATCGTTACCTTTGAAACAGGATATTTTATCTGTTACAGAGGGCGAATTTGTTTTCGGTGAAACTACCGAAAAATTTGCTGCCTGGACAGAGTGTCTTGCAAAAGACAAAAGTTACGGTTATTGGATCGTAATATGTCATGCAAGTCAGGAAAAACAGCTCCTGTCAGCGCTTGCCGATATTGGTTTTAACAAAATATCCTTCCCCGAACTCAGCGGTACAGTCCCTGAAAATCTTCGTGATATTGAGCATAAAAAAGAAGATATTTCGGAGCAGAGAGCCGCGTTGACCGTTCAACTCGAAAAATATGCCGAAGATCTTTCAAAGGTCGAAAAAGCAATTGATATCCTGTCGAACGTACACCGTCTCGTCGGAGTTCATGAAAAATTATTGAACACCGAAACCGCATTTATGCTCGAAGCATGGGCTCCCGTTGACAGAATGGACGATGTCTCCGCTCTTTGTGAAAAATACGGAGCTTATCTTTCTGTCGAAGATCCCAAGGACGAGGAAGAACCGCCCATAAAACTTAAAAACCCAAAAATATTTCAGCCGTTTGAAGCTGTTACCGAAATGTTTGCATTGCCGACATACAGAGGGCTCGACCCCAACTTTATGGTTGCACCGTTCTATTTCCTGTTTTTCGGTATGATGCTTTCCGATGCAGGCTACGGCTTGGTATTGGCTGTTGTCGGATTCCTTGCTCTTAAGTTTACGAATATTCGCGGTTCAATGCGAAACATGATCAAACTGTTCTCTATATGCGGTATTTCAACTGTCGTGTGGGGCTTTTTGTTCGGATCGTTCTTCGGAGATGCCGTCGCTGTTATATCTTCAACATTTTTCGGAAGCGATCTTGCGCTTAAACCTATATGGTTTGACCCTGTAAGTGACCCGATAACATTGCTTATTGTGTCTTTCGTTGTCGGATTTTTGCATATCATTGTAGGCCTCGGTCTGAAGATGTATATGCTTATACGTGATAAACAGTATTTTGCAGCCGTTTTCGATGCCGGCTCATGGATAGTTCTGCTTTTGGGAATACCTCTGATACTTGTCAACGCCGTCCTCGGCGGAATAGTTGTCGGAATCGGAGCTTTGAGCCTTATTGCCACGCAGGGACGTGACAAAAAAGACGTTTTCGGTAAGATCATCGGAGGCGTGGGCAGTTTATACGGAATAACTGGCTATCTTTCGGATGTACTTTCCTATTCTCGTATCCTTGCGCTCGGTCTTTCCGCAGGCGTTATAGGAAGCGTATTCAATAAGCTCGGTTCTCTCGGCGGATCGAATTTCTTCGGTCTGATCCTGTTTATCGTTATTTTTGCGGTAGGTCATACTTTGAACATTGCCCTGAGTATTCTCGGTGCATATGTTCACGCATCACGTCTGCAGTTTATAGAATTTTTCTCTAAATTCTATGAAAGCGGAGGACGTAAGTTCGACGAGTTCGGTGTAAACGCAAAATATACCGAGATCGGTCAATAAAAAACATAAAAAACTAATATTTTGAAAAATTTATTCGGAGGAATAATAAATCATGAACGAAGCAATAAACACAATCGCTACAACAATCTCTGAGCCCGGCTCGCTCTCATTTCTTGAAAGCGGTCTTTTCTGGGGCTTTTTCGGCGCTGCTCTCTGCGCACTCCTCGCTTTTATCGGTTCCGCTCGCGGCGTTAACATCGCAGGCGAAGCTGCTGCAGGTCTTGTAACGGAAGATCCCTCTATGTTCGGTAAGATCGTTATTATTGAAAACCTTCCCGCAACTCAGGCTATTTACGGTCTCCTTATCGCCTTCGTTGCTTGCGGTAAACTCGGTCTTTTTTCAGCCGAACTTGCAGATATCACACTTATTCAGGGCGCCCTTCTTTTCCTTGCTTGTCTTCCTATGGGTATCGTCGGTCTTTTTTCCGCTATATTCCAGGGCAGAACGGCAGCTGCAACCATCAGCATTCTTACCAAAAACCCGAACGAGACATCCAAATGTATTCTTATCACAGCAATGGTAGAAACCTTTGCGATCTTTGCGCTTCTTATCTCGTTCCTTCTTGTTAACTTTATCATTAAGTAAGGAACTGTCAATGGGAATAGATAACATTCTCGACCGTATCGCTGTCGATTCGGAAAAGGCGGCTGAAAGTATAACTTCCGAGGCACGCGCAAAGGCTACGGAGTTATACGCAGAACGAACAGCCGAAGCGAAGCTTGCAGCGGCGGCACTCATTGAGACGGCTGAAAAGAATGCCATTGAAAGAATAAATCATATTAAAAGCACGGCGGCTCTTGAATCGAGGAAACTCGTTCTTGCCGCAAAAAGAGAAGTCATAGACGAAGTTTTTGATGATATTACTTCTACTTTCCGCAAACTTCCCAAAGAAGAGTACGCAGCTTTTCTTGCCGGTGTTGCCGTTAAAAGTTCCGAAAAGGGTACTTTGTTCTTTGCTAACATCGATTACGATGTTGCGGATAAGGTTAGAGAATATCTTAAAGACAAGCCACAGTATAAAGTTGCGAAGACGACTGTTAAAGATATCTCCAGCGGCTTTATCATTAAGTACGATAATGTAAGGATAGACTGCTCGATCGATGCTATCGTTGAAAACATGAGACCTGAGCTTGAAACTATCGTTGCATCAAAACTTTTCCCTGAAAATACGGAGAAAAAATGAGTCGATTCAAAGATACAGATTATTTGAATATATCCATGCGTATAAAATACCTTGAAGCCCGTTTGATGGGTTCCGAGGCTTTTGGTCGTGTTCTCTCATGTAAAACTCCCGATGAAGCGATCTCTGTCATTTGCGACAGACTCGGCGCAGAGGCGGGGAAGATCTCATCCGCATATGATTTTGAAGTATTGATCGATGCGGAAGAAGAGAAGGTTTCCGAATTTCTTCTGAAAAACAGCCCGAACCGCAGTCTTGTTGAAATTTTCAATATCAGACGCGATTTTATGAACATAAAAGCACTCATAAAGGCGGATATCTGCAATATCTCGCCCGACAGAATGCTTGTTTCGGGCGGTTCCGTTACAAAAGAAGAGATCAAAAAAGCCTTTGACAAAAGGGATGAAAAATTGCTTGACGGTTATTTTATCGCAGCCGTAAAAGCGGCTTTCGGTGTATATTCGCAGACAGGCGATCCTCAGCGGATCGATACGGTTTGCGATCGTATATGCTTCGAATGTCTGAAAAATGCTGCCGATAAATCTCCGTTCGATTTCGTTTCCGAGTTTTTCGGTATGAGGATAGACCTTATAAATATCCTTGCTTTCATCCGTCAAAAACTTATGGGCAAAGACGTTTCGTTTTATTCAACGACTGTTTTGTCCGGCGGTTCGGTCTTTTCCGAAAAAGAACTCACAGATCTTTATGTCCGTTCTCTTCCGGAGTTTTTTGAACACCTTTCACGTACGAAGTACGGCGTTTTGATATCGGAGATCGATCCTTTGGATCCCGATACGGCATCTCTTGAGAGAAATGCAGATAAGTTTGTTTGTACGGCAGTAAAAAATCTTCGAAAGGTCTCTTTCGGACCTCAGGTAATTGCAGGATATATTCTTGCTAAAGAATATGAAATTAAAAATATCAGAATAGCTATGTCCGGTGTTATTTCCGGACAGAGCAGTGATGTAATAAAAGAAAGGCTGAGGCTCGGTTATGAATAAAATAGCATGCGTCGGCGACAGAGACAGCGTTCGCGGTTTCATGGCAATAGGATTTGAGGTTCGAACCGCAGATACTGTTTCGGAGGCGGAAAAGATCGTTAAACAGCTTGCCGCATCCGATGGAGAATATCCGATAATCTTTGTTACCGAGGAATATTACAACGCAATGCCACAGCTTATTGCGGCTTTTGAAGAAAAAGCTGTTCCGGCGATAATTTCGATACCCGGCAAAAACGGCTCGATGGGTACAGGTTTTGCGGCTATAAAAACCCTTACCGAAAAAGCCATCGGCGCAGATATTTCGCTTAATACGTAATT
>SVMP01000061.1 GCA_015067385.1 Oscillospiraceae bacterium
TTACTGCTTCGAGAGCAGAGTCAACAGGGATAGTATACTGTTTTGCATCAAGAACGCCGTCGATTCTGCGGATAGCATCGGAGTGTCCCTGGCTGACACCCTTTCCCCAGAAGGTGTAATCTTCACCCTCGGGAAGAATAGCGCTTGCATAAAAACGGTTAAGAGAAAACATACCGGGATCCCAACCGACAGAGATCATCGCAGCATGACCGCCTTGTTTTGCGGCAGCATCAACGGCTGCAAGATGAGCAGGAATATTTGCATGAGTGTCAAAGCTGTCAACGACAGGGAACAGTTTTGCAAGAGTCGGAGTCTGTTCGGGAAGATCGGTAGCACTGCCGCCGCAGAGGATCATAACATCGATTTTTCCGACATACTGTTCAACATCGCTTGCAAGAACAACGGGAACATCGGGAGTAGCAATTGTAACCTTAGAAGGATCGCGGCGAGTAAATACAGCGGCAAGAGACATATCCGGATTTTGACGTATAGCATTTTCTATACCTTTGCCGAGATTTCCGTAACCGTAAATACCTATTCTTATACTCATATAAAGACCTGCTTTCTTATAAAACTGAAAAGAATCATATTAAAAAATACTTTGTCAGTATAGCACAATTCATTAAAAATTTCAATAGGCTAAAGTAATTTATTTCAAAAAATTTACATTGAAAGAACCTTAATTCAAACTGTATTTATCAAGGAGAACGGAATAATTGCCCTTATAATGAAAAAATTTTCCGTTCTGAACATCTCCGCAATTTAACAGTCCGAGATGTTCGAGAATTTGCTGTGATCTTAAGTTTTCCGTATGAGTAAATGCTTCAACGGATAAAACATCGGAAGGCAAGCGTTGTATCAACCAACAGTAAAACAAGCGGAAAACTCCCGAACCTTGAAATTCCTTTTTGATCTGGATCTCTTCCATCATAAAAACACCGTTATTGACATAATACATACAGAAGCCAATCAGTTGACATCCGCAGTACATCAAAGCAAGCCTTCGAGGATCTTTTTTCAAAGCATTTGAGACCTCGAATGCCCATTCGGAAAAAGCATCGTCAAATGATTTATCAAAAGGGGCAATAGGCTGCATGTTTTCATATAACAATAAAAAGAGCGAGGGCAAGATCTCATCAACATCCGATTTTTCAGCATATTCAAAATGGAAAGACATATTTCTTACCCCAAGATCTCGAGATTTGTACCGTAAAAAATATCATCTCTTCCGCTTATCATTTCACAGAATTCTTCAAATTTTTTCCAACGTTCGGGATAAATATCGAATTCGTACGCATGTCCCCAAATGTAAAAGACCTGAGGAGAATCTGCCCGAAGATCAAGAAATTTCTGTCCGAAAGAAAAAAGATCGTCCCAATTTTCGTGATGATAAAGAGTTCCTTTATACTGATATTTATCGGCGTAAGGTGAAAAGCTGTGAGTAACGTCAACTGTTCTTGCGTATTTGATAGGAGTTTTCTCTTTAATGATATTTGCCACTCTGTCATTGCAGTTTACGCCGCCGCTCGGATAAGCCATTCCGAGGACTTCGTAACCTACAAGCTCCGATAAATTCACCCTATCCTGTTCAACCTGACGTAAAACCTCATTATCATCATCAACACATGTCAGATTAGGGTGCGTCAACGTATGAACAGCAACCTCATGTCCGTCATAGATATATTTAATATCGTTAGGTTTATTTTTTATATGTGTTATTTTAACATCATTGCGAACAAGCGAACCGTCAAGACCGAGAAGCTCGGAGTTAAGATTAAATGTTGCCTTTAACCCGTATTTATTAAAGATTTCTATAAGTCGAATATCCTGAGTAACACCATCATCATAGCTGAAAGTTACAGCTTTGTTTTTTCCGTTAAACATAATTACACTCCTATCTGTTAATTAAAACGCAGTTCTTGCCCAACCCTTACTTTTACCGTCAACAGGCGGAAGTCCGAGAATCTCACGAGCTGTCTGAACATAATAGCGGTAATTTTCGATCGGTGTTCCGTTGGGAATTCGATGATCAAGACCGAAAACAGTTCCGCCCTGCTGCATCAAGGGCTGAAGTTTATATTCAAGCTCTTTTCGTATATCTTCTTTTGAACCGCGAAGCACATGTTTATCTATACCGCCTTTAAACGCAAGACGGTTGCCGTATTTTTTACGCAAAGACACCATATCCATTCCTGCGGCAGGCTCCGCAGGATACATAACCGTCAGACCGCAATCAAGGAATGCATCCACGACGGGAGTCATATCTCCGTCGCTGTCCTGGCAGAATATTTTAGTACCTTTTGAAGAAAGCATATCCCATATTTTTCTGTAATAAGGTTTAAGAAATTCTTCCACAAGATTAGGTCCGATAAGCGGACCTGATTTACCCGCCATATCCTCATGAATATGAATATTATCTATAACGATCTTATCGCTGACTCTGTCGAGAATTTTAAAAGAAGTATCTGTTATTGTATCTACAATATCTTTCATAAGTTCCGGTTCTTCGTAATATGCAATACAAGCCCCTTCGTCACCCATCAATTCTCTCGGTGCATCAAAGCCGCCCGGAATACCGACACAAACAAGAGCACCTTCTTTTTGCTGTTTGATACAGTTTTCGATAGAATCCCAGTTTATTCTTTGCTCGTTAAATCCAAACAAAGGCTTTATTTTAAGCCATGAATCCATATCTTTAACGGGGAAATCAAGCGGAAGGGAGATCGTTGCACTGTTCTTACAAAGCTTACATATTCGTCCGAGAGCGTCTCTTGTTATAACATAATCCGGAGTATCTTCTATTACTTCGGACTTATATCCGCAGCAGAGCCATGCATTAATACCGCACCAAGCCGTCTGAACCCAGTCAAAATCAAAGGCTGTAAGATTTATTTCATCATTTGTTGCTCCCTGTGCTCGCCATTCGTTTTCAAGGCCTAAAAGCGGACCGAAAAGTTCAACAAACATCTGACGTTCAACACGGCCAAAAGTCATGAGTTCAATATATTCTTCTCTGTTCCATTTCATAATTAATTATCTAAACCGTATTTTCTTATAAAATATGTGGGTGTACAGCTCCAAGCATGACACATACTGTTTATTTTTCTGTCTCCGTAAGGAGAAAAATCGGGATCGTCATGTACATAAATCTCATAAAAAGTATCTGCCCCTTCTTTAACCATACCGCCCCATACATTACGGATATAATCTTTAGCGATCTCGACCAAGCCAAGCTTTATCAGAGCCTCGATGACATAATGATGCATATACGGTGTTTTTGGTTTAACAGAAATTTCCGAAGCAATAGCATTTAAAAGAATAGTTTTTGCAGGATCATCGGAGACAACACCGCCGAGAACCATCCACGCCGCAGAATGAACACTGTACTGATAATTATCGATCTCATTTATAAATACTAATTTATCTTTATTGAAAAGAAGCTCTCGTGACGTATCACGTTCTTCTTCGAGTAGTTTCTTGTAATATTCAGCCTCTTTATATTGAAGTTTTTCCAATGTCTGAATCCAAATATCAAGAGTATAGAGATAAACGCCTTGGTATGCGGTTTTTTTGTACAAACCCGGGCACCAGTCTATAAAAGCATCGCCATCAACAAGACCGAGAGGATCTTTACATTTTACTGCGGAATCGACAGCGGAACGTGCAACATCGAAGAGATCCCTGAAGGTTTCTTCATCATTCGTATAATTATAATAATCGCAAAGAGAGCAAACGTAAAGCAATGAGTAATCGGAAAGATACCAATCCCCCGAAACAAACAGAGGATTTTCATAAAGGTGGCTGACTATCACACCTTTATCATTACGTTCCGACGCAGCAAAAAGATAAAGACATCTTTTTACTATTTCAGAATTATTAAATGTAAAATAATTTGCGAGGGCCTCAAGACGAAGATCCCCGATCCATAAACGCCTGTCACGCTTCGGTCCGTCTTCGAAAACTCTTTGCATACAGCTTCGAAGAGTATTGACCGCAATCCTGTCGATCGATTTTAATTCGTCATCATTTATCTTCGCAGGCTTCAGTTTGTCCATATCCGCACTTGAAACAGACTCAAAAAGAAAATCAGATAAAGAAAACTGTTTTGGTGCAGCTTCCACAGTTATTTTTATATACCTTGCTGCGTATCTGCGAGGGAATTTATATACACCCGGAAAATCTATATTAACTACATCTTCTTGCAACCATGAAGCACAAAGAAAGCCCTTATAATCGTTATAATCGTCCTCTAATTCTCTCTTTGTCTCACAAAATCTGATTCTGATTCTTACGGGAGCATCTATATACCTTTCAACATACCACATTTTAAAGGAAAAATATCCGACATAATGATTTCTGAGGTCCAGAGTCAAAACATCTCCGTTATTCATATTTACCTGTTCAATATCAGGGTATATATTCGTTTTTACAAGTTCAGGTAAATTTTCATCTGCTTTTTTAAGATAATATTCTCTCATCTGTCAATTACTCCCGGTAATAAAGTTTAGAATTTAAGATCATACCTTGTTCCGTGATCAAAAAGGATACCGTCTGTAAGACGAATACAAAGGATATGATTATTTTCATCAGATTCGTTAATATGTCCGTTTCCATACCAGGAAGAGAAAACGGATCTCAATTTAGAAATTATCCAACCGTTTTCTTCTGAAAGAATGTAACCAAGATCCGTTGCCGTACCGTGACACGTAAACCAATCCCCCGAAATTGCAACGATCGGATTTTGCTTTATCTGTCCGATCTTCGAAGAAAGTGCATATGTTATAACATAAAACGCACCGTCTTCATAATAGGCATTAACAGTCCTGACATACGGAATATTGTCAACAGAGGTAGCGAGAGAAATCAAACTATCCTTGTTAAATCTTTCGTTGAGAACATCCCGTGCTTTTTGTGGAATTTTATCATTCATACTGTATTCTCCTATTTTAAAACATAAGATTGCTTTCAGATGCCAATAAAAGCATTGTTGTCTTTAAGAATCTTTTGAAGCTCGGAAACATTGATATTTCGGACATCGCACGCATTTTTGGATGCCAAACCGATAGCTACACCTGCTGCTTCACCGATACTACAAACAGAAGGCATGATTCTGTAAGAAGCCTGCGCTCCGTGATCCGAAGAAATGCATCTGCCAGCAACGAGCATATTGGTTACATTCTTAGGAATAAGGCTGCGATACGGAACAGTGTAATATTTACCTTCAGGGAAATAATAATGGCTTGTACCCGAGCCTTCGGGATTATGAATATCAATATCATAGTTACAAGCAGAAATTGCGTCATCGAATATAGTAAATGCGCGGCAATCTGCTTCGGTTAAAACATATTCGCCAACAATCATTCGGCTTTCTCTTACACCTATTTCTGCGGCAGTCATCATTAAATAACTGTTTTCAAGTCCGTCAGCATGTTTTTTCAGAAGATCATATATCTCATAAACTTGTTTTCTTGCCATTATTTCTGCTTTCGTTACATCTTCGGGAGATGTCGGATCTAATTTAACAACCCTCGTGGTGTTAAAATGAAGGACAGAAGGAATAACATTCCTGAATACAAGAACATTTTCTCTTTGGTTAATAAGTTCTCCGTTTTCAAAAGCTTCTTTATATGCCGCCTGAAATTTAGGACCTGACGCGAAGAAACGTTCGACATCAGCATTACCGACACGGAAACAAAGAGTCATCGGTTGGCAAAGATTATCGGACTCTCTTCCGAGAACAGTGGGACATCCTGCAAGGAAACAAAGTTGAGCATCACCGGTTGCATCAATAAAATAATCCGCTTCAATGTTCATAATTCCACTTTTTGTTGAAACTGAAACAGATTCAATTTTATTACCATTCTTATTAACTCCGCTGAGGTATGCATGAAAAAGCAGATCAACGCCTGCCTCACAAACCATTTCATTCATAACATATTTAAGGTCTTCTTCGAGGAAATGAAGGCGGTCTTTACTTAATGCTTCCCTCTCCGCAAGTCTATCGGATATCTTTGTAAAAATACCGGCAGAAAGATCAGTAAGAACTCCATTGATTCTTGTTGAAAACGGCATAAACGGATTAACAAGACAGTTTGCAGCCGATCCACCGAGAGAATTGCTTTTATCAACAATAAGAACGCTTACGCCTTCTCTTGCGGCAGCCAAAGCAGCAGCAACACCTGCAAAACCTCCACCGAGAACAGCAACATCGTATTTTTTCATAAAACTACCCTCTTTCGTAATTTAATTATTTTGTTTCATTATAGCACAAAGCTTTAGAATTGTAAAGAGAAAAATCGGTAACCTATAAAACTTAATTCATATCTGTTATTTTTCGAATTAATATATGTTATGATTGACAAAACAAAGGATATATGGTATAATTTTTTTATAAGATTTAGCACATACAAATTTATAATTTTTTTGTTCCCTCTTAAGTATCAAATCAAAAAAGAGAATGGAGACCGGTCATTATTTTCACATATTTATGAAAGAGGTATTTATATGATTAACTTATTCTTTTTAAATCTATGGGCAAATATTAAAAGATCCCCTATTGTTTCCATAATATTACTTACACAGATTATTATTTTTTCTTACTGTTTTTTTATTATATTTTTTGATCACAGCCAAGCTCAATTAAACAACAAATCATTTCAAGAAATATATTCAAAATATACAAAATATTTTATAGGATCCGAAGGAATTACCCTAGACCATTTTGAAAGAGCCTCAGGGTATAAATTCAACTCAATTGAAGAT
Source organism: Oscillospiraceae bacterium (assembly GCA_015067385.1). GTDB lineage: Bacteria > Bacillota > Clostridia > Oscillospirales > UBA644 > HGM12619. The sequence continues at coordinate 6,763 of SVMP01000061.1, forward strand.
ACCGGTTTTGAAGAATATGAAGCCTTATACGACAATCTAATGGAAATAGAAGGTCTCAAGACGGCATTGCTATTCCAAGCCCAGATTAATAGGAGTGAACCGTTGCCGGGAATAGAGCTTTCAGAAAAAACGGCATCTGGGTATTCGTTTTATCATTCAAACAGTCTTCAAAATAATCCGAACGAACCCTATAGATACCAGCTTCACACATTGGCTGTAGACAAAAATTATGTCGATTTATTTGATCTTGTTTTAGACAGCGGACGCTCTTTTACAGAGGAAGAATTTACAGAATTGGACCTTGAAAATATTCCAGTTCTTCTCGGTTCAGATTACAAAAAGATTTATTCTGTCGGAGATACATTTAAGGGGAGTATTTTTTTCGGAGATAAAGAATCAACCTTTAAAGTTATTGGTTTTATTGCTAAAGGACAAGTTTATATGTCTCCGATAACTTCTTATGTCTCAATCCTTGATAACTGTATAATAATTCCAAGCATATCAATGACTCTTGAACAATGGATACAACTATATGAAGAAAACAACGATTATTTCAACAGTTCAAGAATGGTGCTCGATATGTATGCACATACACTTGGAACAACCGGTGTATACAAAACAAGATATCTTCTTGTTGAAAAAGGACAGGAAGAAGTGTTCGTAAATACACTCAATGATATTTTTGATGAACTTTCTCTGACAGATCCGTTAATACTCGGTGGTTCAGTATCGGACACTATATACCGATCTGCCGAATTTGCTGAAAAAGCAATAGTAGGATCGGTACTTGTAATAGTCATGACAGTACTTTCAATATTAAGCATAGTTTTTTCAGCTGTTAACAATATAACAAACAATATGAAATCATATGCGATTCACAGTCTTATCGGTGCTACAAGAACACAAATACTGTCATTTTCTGTTTTTGAATCATTTCTGTATTGTATTATAGGCTTCTCGATCGGTTTTTTGATGGAGTATGCTTATATCAACAAATACGAATACACTCAACATCCTGCATTTGATATGATGTTGAAAAATTCAATTCCGATTGCGATATTATATATATTCATCGCATGTACACTTTCACTGATTTTTGTATATACAAAAATCAGAAGTTATAGCGTTTCTGAACTTATAAGGGGACGAGAAGCCAAGAAAAGCAGTCGTTTGCCATTTTATAAATGGATAACATTTGCAATGTTCCTTTGTTCAAGCGTTTGTATAACATTTATTACAAGTTATAACTGGCAGCTTGAGCACACCAATAAATATCAATATGATTTTTCAAGCCTTGACGGTAAAGCTATCACTATTATGCCGAAAGCTGAAGACAGTCCGTCTGTTGAATTTGATTTCAATGTTGAAGGCGCAGAAAATTATTCTATAGACCTACGGTTAGGCGGTATTGCAGATCCGTACAATAAAATAAATGTTCGAGGTTGGTATAAAAAAGGATTGATGGAAACACCTAATATATTACACGGGAGATTTTTCACAGATGAAGAACTTTCACAAACAAACAATTATGCAGTTGTAGGACAAACAGTATATGAAAGATTCACGAAAGAATCTGACGGAAAGCGTTTCTTTGAATATAAAGGTAAAAATTATGAAGTCATAGGTGTTACTGGGCTTGAAGGACAAACAACAAGTATTGACGAATGGGTATTTATAACTTTGCCGACAGCCTTCAAGAATTACAAGGAAATACTTAAAGGGGCAACAATTTATGTTGAAGGAGACTCCAAACACGATTATATTACAGCCACCAATTATATAAAAGAACAACTTGAAAGCCAATTCATATACATGGAATACAATCTTCAACCGTATATAGATATAGGTCTTTCAAAAGAGGTTGTTAATCTATTTATGGCATTAATATTCCTCACGACATCTGTATTTGGAATATACTATATTGATAAAATAAATAATATTATTAATATCAAAATGTTTATCGGGTATTCAAAGCCAATGATATTTGCTGATACAATTGTACAGTTTATAGTAATATCTTCTCTATCTTTCAGTATAGGAAACGGAATTATGTTAATTCTTTCAAAAACTATATTTAAAGATGTCGCGCTATTTTCAGCATATCACATCAATTTCCCTATACTCATTTTTTCATTCGGCGTAATGCTTTTGATATCTTTTATATTTTCAGTTATTGCTATCAATAAAGCATTCAGAAGATCATCAAGAGACCTGAAGAAAAATCAATAAGAAGCAAAAGCATGGCGTTGCCATGCTTTTGCAATATAAATATTACCTTGTTATGATTGACAAAACAAAGGATATATGTTATAATAGTAAAGAGTTATATCCATTTTTAATCACATATTTTATGTTTAAGAATATATTATCCGTATGAAGAGGTTGAATCATGGCAAAGCTTGAAAAGACACTCCGAGGCAATTTCGGACAGATTCTTCGAGACATTGAAAACGGAATATTGAACGGCAGCATATCTGCGTCTTTAGAGGAATCAAGTGATTTTTACAACAACGGCGCGAGATGCAGTGTTCGTGTTTTTGAACGGTACAGTTATTTCGGTGGAAACCGTGTCAGCATGAACGTAACACTTTTTCAAAGCGGAGACGGGCCGATATATCTTTCAGCGGTAACCTCAGGCGGAAGTCAAGCAATTTTTTTCAAGTTTAACACATTTGGAGAAGAAGCATTCCTCGACAAATTAAGAGAGATCCTGTAACACAACAATACCCGTAAAGGATAATTACTATGGAAACAAAGATAAGAGATGTTTGCCGAGAATTTAAGATCAAAGGCGAATATCTGTCCTACGAAGAGATAACGATAGGAAATGTAAACAAGACATATAAAGTAAATTTCAGAAACGATGACGGCAGTGTGTCGTCATATGTTGTGCAGGAAGTTAATACATATGTTTTCAAAAGCCCGGAGCAGGTAATGGAAAACATAGCAAATGTAACGGAGTTTATCCATTCCAAAAAACCCGATGAGCTTTCATTGCATTATTATCATACAATTGACCACAAGACGTATATTTTCGATAAAACAGGTTTTTGGCGGCTTTTCAACTACATTCCGTCTGCGACATACAATGTTTGTGACGATCTTGAGATCGTTTGCAATGCGGGAACAGCATTCGGCGAATTTCAAATGTTGCTTTCCGATTTCGATGCTTCTAAATTACACGAAACGATCCCACACTTTCACAACACGATCAAACGTTATGAGAAGCTTATTGCAGACGCAAACGATGATCCGTGCGGAAGATTAAAAGAGGTCAAAGAAGAGTTGGAATGGTTATTGTCTGTTAAAGATAAAGCCTGCACGATGACAAGGATGAGAAATAACGGTGAGTTGCCGCTTCGAGTTACTCATAATGATACCAAGATAAACAATGTTCTTTTTGATAAAAAGACCAAAAAAGCTCTTGTTGTAATTGATCTTGATACTGTAATGCCCGGACTTGTAGGGCACGATTTCGGCGACGCAATAAGATTTGCAACGAATTATGTTGAAGAAGACTGCAAAGATTATGAAAAAGCAGGGGTAAATCTTGATGTTTTTACAGCTTTCACCAAAGGCTTCATCAAACAGACCGTTCATACATTAACAGAAAATGAGCTTAACACCCTCGCCCTTGGCGGTTTCGTTCTGGCATGCGAGCTTTCAACAAGATTTCTTGACGATTATATTATCGGCGACAAATATTTCAAGATAAGATATCCCGAACACAATCTTGTCAGAACACGATGCCAGATCGCTTTAGCAAAAGATATGCTGACAAAAATGGACCGCATGAACGAAATCGTAATGACATTCGCAAAACAATACCGCTAAATTAAGAACTCCGAGTTTTTCTCGGAGTTCTTGTTGTTTATTTAATTTCTGTATCTGTTATTATTTGTTGAAGCAAATGTTTTTGCGATTGCGATAACGGAAAGGAATACTGCTAAAAGCAAAACGGAAACAAGTGAGATCGCAATAACAACAGGATCGATCATGTAGATTTCGAAAAGCTGAATGTCTTTGCAAAGTGTCTCTTTAAGCAAAAGAACAAGTGCATTACCCGTTACGAATGCGCCGAACGTTAATGAACTGAAATCGAGGAATGTGTCGATCAATATCATTCTCATTGAGTAGCCGACAAGTTTCTTGACATAATGAATATTTTCCTGCTTGGAAACGTAGTAGAAACAGAAAACAATGGCGTTTATAACTATCATTATAAGAAGCATAAACAAAAGATCGGTCGGTGCTTCAACGGTAAGACGAGGCGTATAATCCCTTGTGGTTACCATTGCGGTTTCGGAGACGTGGCGAGTGAAAACTTCTTCGAGCCTTGCGACTGTTGCTTCATCTTTGCCGTCAAGAGTATAAGAGCCTGCCGCACCGAATTTGATTGCACCTAATCTGATCGGCATAAGAACGGTCAAGTCAAGATTTG
>SVMP01000062.1 GCA_015067385.1 Oscillospiraceae bacterium
CAGCTTGTGTGGGTTCAAGTCCCGTCTCCTGCACCAAACAAAATCCGCTTTCGTAAGAAGGCGGATTTTTGTTTTTATTATTCATTTTTCAATATTCAACATTCATTAATCATTTCCCCAAGCGGATTTTGAATGAAGAATGAAGATTGAAGTCGCTTTGCTGATGAATAATGAATAATTTTTATTGAAGTTTTACCTTGTTCTATTCATTTCCCGTTATTCAAACTTTCTCATTCACCAAAATCCAAAACTATCCATCCACAAGACAGAGATCACAAGATCACTGTCTTTTTTAGTTTATATATTGACAAGTCGATTTCATTATGTTAAAATAAAAAAAATGCGAGAAGGATGTCTTAAATGATAAACATAGATCAAGGATACGAAAAGGTTGCGGATCGTTGGCGTGAATTCTGGAGCATGTCAAACGATGAACGACCTTTGATATGCTTAACAGCACCTAAAAAGAACGCTGTTCTCCCCCCTGCCCCGATCGCGCCCAACGGAGTAAAAGAAAGATGGCTCGACACGGAATTTCAGGTAAAATCGGTAAGAAGAGGCGTTGAATCAACGTTATATCTCGGAGAATCGTTTCCGTCGTACAGCCCGAATCTCGGTCCGGACTTTGTCGGCGCGGTATGCGGCTGTGAGCTTGAATTTTCACCGTACACAAGCTGGGCAGAGCCTTGCATTGATGATTATGAGGACTTCCCGACAATTAAATTTGACGAAAACAATAAATGGTGGAAGAAGATGTGCGAGCTGACACAGGCAGCTTTAGACGAAGCACACGGTGATTTTCTTGTCGGTATTACGGACTTGCACCCCGGTGCCGACACCATAGTTTCTCTTCGAGGAGCAGAGGAAGCGGCAATCGACCTTTACTCCGAGCCTGAGCAATTCAAAAAGAGAGTATGGGAAGTTTTTGATGTTTTCAAGGAAATTGCGAGCCGTACTTATGCTATGACGTCCACCAAGCAAAAAGGGACAACAAACTGGATGAGCCTTCTTCATCCCGACAATCTGTGGTACGTTACAAGCTGTGACTTTTCCTACATGATCTCCCCCGAACATTTCAGTGAATTTATTCTTCCGGAGCTTCAGGCAGAGATCGACTGGCTTCCGAAGAGTGTTTACCATCTTGACGGAATAGGCTCGTTAAATCATCTTGATACGCTTTTATCGATCGAAAAGCTTCACGGCATACAATGGGTCCAGGGCGTAGGCAAGGGAGACATGGTAGAATGGCTCGACGTTCTGGTCAAAATACAAAAAGCAGGCAAGGGCTTGCAAATAAACTGCGGACACAACGAAGTAATAACTCTTTGCGAAGCGCTTGACCCGCAAGGTGTTCAAATAAGCACAGGCGGTCTTGATGAAGACTCGGCAAGAGCGTTAATAAAAGAAACCGAACGGATATACAAGCAGAAACGCGGCATATTTGCGTTAAGCTGACAAATCCAAAAGAAAGGAAGCTTTCGTAAACGAAAGCTATGGTTAACAATATGGCTAAAACACCCGTTAAAACGACAAAAAAAGCGGCTGTCAATGATGTTAAATACTGCAATAAAACGCTCAATTTCCGCAATAAAGAAGGACTTTATTTCCGTTTGACATTCGAGGGCGTGAACGGTTGGAGAATGCAGACGAGCAAAAACGGAAAGTTCGACAATATGGGTGCGGCACAGGCATTGGCACGTTTTATGAACGAGAAGATCAAAGCAGGCGCACAAAGAGTTGAGGTCAATGTTAAAAAAGATAAAATAACATTAACTGAAAAGAAAGGAACATATGCGATCCTTTCTTTGAAAGAAGATTTCTCCCTTAAATTCTGTTCAAAAGACGGTGCTGTGATCAACGAAGTGACTTCCGTAAATTATGAAAACGGCAGTCTTTTTATGAAAGGCGCACTTGCCGAACAAGAAGCAATTTACGGCGGCGGCGAGAGACTTGACGTTTCAAACAAGCGTGGCACGCAGATCGACCTTTTCACTTGCGACGGTTGGAACAATCCCCAAACGACATATGTTGTTCTTCCCCTCTTTCTTACGACACGAGGCGGCGGTATGTTTATTAACAGAAACGAATCCGCACTCGTTGATTTCGGAAAAGCTGAAGAAAATACATGGACATACAAGCTTCGCCACGGCGATATGGACTGTTATTTTTACCCGACAGGCAACATGGCGGATGCGCTTTTAGGTTACACAGAGCTTACAGGTCACGCATATATGCCGACTCCATGGATGCAGGGTATGCATATCTGCAGATACAGACCAGATTTCTGGAGCTTTGACAGAGATCTCAGCTTCGATAAGATAACGGATATTCCCGAATACGATAAACTTTTTATCGAAGCCGACGGCAAGTACAAGCATATAAATGATGCAAATTCAGCCGAGATCGATAATACAAATATCTTCTATTTCTTTAACGACAAACAAGATAAATATGAGCGTTCGTATGTAAAAGCAGATTCGGGTAAATATTACATGAATGGCCCGAAAGGAAATCCCGGCGGCGACAGCTGTAAAACGATAATAACTAATTTTATCAAAAACGACATGAAGCCCGATGTTGCAAGCATGGAAGCTCTTTTATGGAGCAAATGCTTCAGAGACACCGATGAGGGCAGAGCGTACCGAGAAGATATGCAGAAAGCTATCGACTGGCTCCACGCTCACGGAATAAAGGCGATGGTATATCTCCGAGCAGGTGAACTTGACAGAGAAAACGTCGGATTCAAGGAAGAATACAATGTTCATGCAGATGTTACCGTAACAAATGAAGACGGACGCATCACCGTTGAAGAAAACACAAACCAAATACCCTGGATCTTGGGCACGGGCGAAAATCCCGACTGTGGAAAGAACGGTTACGGCGGTCTGAGATCAGAAACATATCTTGATATTACGAACGATGAAGCTGTTGAATGGTATTTCGACAAGATCTGGGGACAGATGATCGAAATGGGCATAGACGGCGTTAAGATCGACTTTTGCGAATGTATGCCCGATGGCGATATTCAGATAGGTAAAACAAAAACTCATTATAATTGGAAGAACCCCGACAGAATAGTTGCGGGAACGGAACATCACGCTTATCCGGTTTACTTTATTTCCTCTTTCTATAAGAGAATGCTCGAATTGAGAGAAAAGAAAGGTCTTAAAGACGGCTTTATGCTCTTCTCCAGAGGCGGCGGTATCGGTTCGCAGAGAAGCCCTTACATGTGGGCAGGCGACCAGACGAGAACTTACGGAAAGCTTCAGGAACAGCTTCTTGCGACCGTAAACAGCGGACTTTCGGGACATCCGTATATGTCATTCGACATGGGCAGTTACGCATACGGAGCAAAAAATTATTTCACGATCGGGCTTGAAACGGAATCCGCAGTATTTGCGCGCGCAACCGAATTTACGGCGTTCCTTACAAATATGCAGACTCACGGCGATGTTCGCCACGCTTACGACATGACGGAAGAAACAAAGGCTATCTACCGAAATTTCACCCGACTGCACTACGAGCTTATCCCGTATATGCAGAAATATTCGGCGATCGCTTGTAAGACAGGTATGCCGCCCGTTCGTCATCTTGCGCTCAAATATAACGACGACGTAAATGTTCACAGCATGAACGACGAGTTTATGCTCGGCGAAGGCTTGCTTATTGCGCCTATCTTTACCGAAGACACGTTCGAAAGAGACGTATATCTTCCCGAAGGTTCATGGACGAATCTTTTAACGGGAGAGACTTTCGGCGGCGGACAGACCGTTAAAGCAAAAGCTAACCTCGGTCAGATACCCGTTTTCCTTAACAATGATTCGGCAGATAAAGAAGAGCTCCTCCCGATATTCTGCGGCGCAAACTGGTACGAGATCAAAAATTGGAAGTAATTCAATAAAAGACAGAGAACAGGTGATTTAGCGTGATACTCTTAACGGAGTATCACGCAACTCTATTCGCCTACGGCGAGTGATATTGCGGCAACGGTTACGTTACAAATGCAGTGATATTTGGCTTTCAGCCAAGTTTTATTTGCTTCGCAAGTTGTTTGCGAATAGAATATCACGAAACCGACAGGTTTCATATCACTTTTGCAAAGCGAAAATATCACGCTGACTTTAGTCAGCATATCACTTAGCAGACAAAAGAAAGAGAAGACTCGTTTACATACGAATCTTCTCTTTTCTGTTAAAGGTCAAAACCCCTTACCCTTCAACTGAATCATCCAAACTCTATTTATCATTTTCAACAGATTCTCAAAAATGGTAAATAGAGTTTACAATTTATTCTCTACTTTTCTCGCAACTAAAAGGAATCTGTGTGTCCGTCCCTCAACGAAACCTTTTTCTTCGATGATCTTCTGAGCAGACAAAAGGCCGTCAAGGCATGTGTCAACCGAGAAATTCGGAAATTCCCACTCGATTATTCGTGCGAACCAGACGAGCGCGCCGACATCATAAAATGTTATATTCCCGAACGCTTCTTTGCCTTCAACGATCTCAAAACCGCAATTTTTGAATTTTTCGGACACGACGGATAGATATTGTTCGGGGAAAGGAAGTGGCGTTTCTTTTGAAAGAAGAAGATCGACAAGCGCCCTGTCATTTGCTGCCCCGACTTGCTGTGTTATGAATATACCGCCCTTTTTCAAAACACGAAATATCTCCTTTTCGTTAAAATCACCGTGGCGGTTTATAACAATATCAAAGCTTTCATCGTCAAACGGCAGATATTTTTTACAGTCCGCCTCTTTGAAGTCGATACCGAGAGGCAAAAGCGTTTCTTTGCAGAGTTCAACATTCGGCGGAAAGCCTTCCGTTGCAGCCAAATTCGTGTTTGGATGACCGAGAGAAAGCAAAAATTCGCCGCCGCCCGTATCAAGATCGAGAAGACGTTTTTCGGGCGAAAGATAACGCAAAACAGTCGCTTTATAATCCCAACCGAAGTCTGTGGTTTCACGGTATCGGTCGTTGATATGCGAAAAATCCCAACCGTGAATATGCGCGATCTCCTCTTCATTTTTCCAGTTTTCAATGAGTTTTTGCACGGTCATGCCTCCGTATCTTCGCTGTAATCAATAACGATCTTTTTGCAGCCACGGCAAAGGTAAGCGATAACCGCCGAACCGCTTAAATATGAAAGTTCAGACAAAACTATCGAATCCTTATGAAACATAGCACGGCCGATAAACGCTTTTTTCTTTTTCCAGTTAATTTCGTGAGGGCTCTGAATAACGCCCTTTTCCATTTCTTTTCCGCAGTAAGGGCAGGTCATAAACTCAGTCCTTTCAAATTATTTTAACATCAATATCGTTTCTCAGTTTTTCTCTGAAAACAGCCTGCCATTCGATATTTTCCGCATGTTCAAAACGAAGAGAGGAACACGCAATATGCAAAGAGGCTGTTTCGGGCTGACCGTGGGAAAAAAGAATTGCGGTAGGTCCGTCAGCGCCGCCGATAAAACCGACGGCACAAAAATCGTTCGAAGCAGTCGGAGAAAAAAGATTCTTTTCACGAGACGTTTTTTTAACTCTCGGAGCTTCGCTGTCAAGACAGTAACGAACGGAAAATCCCGAATTTGCAAGATCCAGCGATACGGTATAGCTCATCGCAGTATATTTTGTCGGAAGTTCCCAGCCATCATCCTCCGGCAATTTACCGACTGTCTTTTTTTCGATCTCCGAAACGGTCAAAGTGTATTTCTCATCTTTAAAAGGATGTTTTATTTCGACCGTTTCACCGACGGCAGGCGTTAAAAAGCGTTCACTGTAAAAAGGGATAAGCTGCTGTTTGAGCTGAACATCCAACGAATTCAGCTGCGGTTTTTTTGCCGTGTTATATTCAACAGACATTCTGTAAAACACCCATGCACGAGTGCTGTCAAGCCCGTAATGGTCAATTACACGCTTTGATTCTTTCGTGTTTTCAACATCCGAAGGACGACAGCTGTCGGGCATCCAATTAAGAGAACATCCGTTTTGATTCTGAATCTCAGAACCGTTAAGAATAAATTTTGCGAGGAAATCGATGTCAAGCGGATTTTCGTTCTCGATCTGTTCGCGTGTTGCTCGGTCAATATTACTGTCATATTGTAGGATATAAAGCCATTTTTCCAAAAAGGCATCGACTTTATCGGGATCGATCTCTATACAAAAATCGACGACAAGCCCTTTTGAGCATTTGTAAACAGACGGAATATGCCAGATCTCATCTGCCCACTCTATCTTTTTATCGATCCGAAGCTCCTCCCCTGCCCTGCTTCTTGAACGGTGAGTCCAAAATCCTTCATTGAAATAAACCTTCCATTCGTAAGGTTCGGGCAAATATTCATCGGGCAGAGTTTCGTAATAATCGGGATTAAACTTGATCTTACCGTAATCAAACGAGCTTTGAAGGTCTTTTATATAGAAATACGGATCAATTATAGCGTTAAACGGCAGTTTTTCCGAAACTTTTTCAATAGCGGAGAGCTTTGCCGTGTCGGGCTCGGAATGTTCAACAAAATCATCAAACATAGCCTTATCCCAACCGTGTGCCTGCTCAATGGCGGCAGTACCCTTACAAGCAACGATAAGCCCTAAAAAGTCCTCGAAACTTCGGGCAATGGGATGGACGTAATCACCGGGAGTGTTAGACGGAGAAACAGCAAAAACCGTTTCGCCGAATCCGCGGATAAAGCAATAATGAATACCGTCAACACCTTCAAAACCGATGATATCAGCGCCTTTGGGTGTACAGAAATATTCATATTTTTCTATACCGTTGCCCCAAATATCAATATTCAGAGCCAAAAATCTATTGTAAAACCCCATATTCTATCTCCAATTATGAATATGCCTACATGATACTTTATCAAAGTAAACAAATAATGACACAAATTCAAACTATCTATAAAAGCATGATATCATACTGACATAATAATTTCTCATACGACCCTCTTGACAAAACACTTTAAGTGTGATAATATTAATTTATAAATCACAATATGTGAATAATAAGAAGGGAAATAATGACGTTACAACAAAAATTACAAAGACTTATCAATGAAAAACAGATAACACTCGGAATAATTTCCGAAAAGACAGGCGTAACGCCGCGAACGATACAAAACTATGCAAGGGGAAAAACCGTTCCGAAAACACAGGAAAAATATCTGACTGTCTGCGAGCAGATAGACGAATTATATAAAAAATATCCAAACAAAAAGCCGACATCGAAATATTCCGTATTCAGGAAATACGTTAAGACAAAATTATCCCGATAATTTACAAGGGAATATTATCATTTGCAAGATAGCTTGAATACGACTGAGGTAAGAGGCGTCTTATTGAAATGAGAACCTCATAGTGAGTTTTATTTTTTCTAAAAAGGACATTGCCGCCGCGACGTTCAACGACCTTTCTGACAAAGAAAAGAGAAGTTTTTCTGTTTTTATTTTGCAGAGAAAAAGCCTTATCCACCGAAAAAGAACGTTTCTGAGCAGGAATGGAAAAGAAAAGCAGCGCATGAGAAGTTGACTTTTAAACATTGACCTTGATAGATGTTGAACCGTCATTGTCCTCAAGAAGAAAAGAAACTGTATCGGACAGAACGGATTGCAGTTCCGATTTATTATACAAAACATCTATCTCTTCATAAAAGACATCACTCATATCAAAAACGCCGAGGACTCTGTCCATATCGAAAAGTAACCGTAAAAGATCAATTCTTTCGACATTATTTTCGGCAAACAAAGACTGAAGCCGCATAACCGATTTCAGATTTTCCATCATGGAATCGACACGTGAAATACTATTCGTAATATTATAAATATCAGACAGCATCATCTTATCAGATGAATTGACAACCGTTTGTTTCAGACGGTCTATTGAACTGCTTATTTTTCTTATTTGAGTATCATATTCAAGCACAAAGGTATCAACAATAGCTTTTTCATTACGAAAGCCATCGGTTGATTTGTAAATACTGAAAGAGTGCTCCGCCATAACAAAAGCATGATGTGTTCCGTCAAAAGAAAAAGGGATAAAAGTCAGAAAAATATATCCTCCGAAATTACCCTTGAGCCGAACGATCTCACCCTTACGAAGCTGTGAAACAATACCATGGACTTCATTTGAAAGAAACGACAAAAGAGAGGTCGTTCTGCACAGAGACGAAAGAGTGTTTTCGGCGGCAGTATTGTAATATTCAACAGAAAGAGTGTCGGTTACTATTATAACAGGAAATGAGACATCGTCGTACATTTCATATTTGGAATCATGTTTTATCATATTGCCCTCGCTAAAGACTCGGATTTTTGTTAAATATAGACAAAAATACGGTATGTATGTTACTTATGTTCTATGATGATAATTTTTTTAATTTGACTAAAATTCTTGATTATGACATATTTTTCGTATACAATAATTATGGCATAAAATTTTAAATATTATATACATGGAGGATTACACCAATGTCCATTAAAGTTGCAATCAATGGTTTCGGTCGTATCGGCCGTCTCGCATTCCGTCAGATGTTCGGCGCTGAAGGCTACGAAGTAGTTGCTATCAACGACCTTACAAGCCCCAAAATGCTCGCTCATCTTCTCAAATATGATACCGCTCAGGGTCGTTACGACGGTCACACCGTAGAAGCTGACGATGAAGCAGGTACCATCACCGTAGACGGCAAAGTTCTCAAGATCTATGCTGAAAAGAACGCTGCTGACTGCCCCTGGGCTGAACTCGGTGTTGACGTTGTTCTCGAATGTACCGGTTTCTACACTTCCAAAGAAAAATCCATGGCTCACATTCAGGCAGGTGCTAAGAAAGTTGTTATCTCTGCTCCCGCAGGCAACGATCTTAAGACCATCGTTTACAGCGTAAACGAAAACACCCTTACTGCTGAAGATCAGATCATCTCTGCTGCTTCCTGCACCACCAACTGCCTCGCTCCCATGGCTAAGGCTCTTAACGATTACGCTCCCGTTCTCTCCGGTATCATGACCACTGTTCATGCTTACACCGGCGACCAGATGATCCTCGACGGTCCCCACAGAAAAGGCGACCTCAGAAGAGCAAGAGCAGGCGCTGCTAACATCGTTCCCAACTCCACCGGCGCTGCTAAAGCTATCGGTCTCGTAATTCCCGAACTCAACGGCAAACTCATCGGTTCTGCTCAGAGAGTTCCCACAGCTACCGGTTCTACCACTATTCTCGTAGCTGTTGTTAAAGGCAAGGATGTTACCAAAGAAGGCATCAACGCTGCTATGAAGGCTGCTGCTTCCGAATCTTTCGGTTACAACACCGACGAAATCGTTTCTTCCGACGTTATCGGTATGCGTTACGGTTCTCTCTTTGATGCTACCCAGACCATGGTTACCAAAATTGATGACGACACCTATCAGGTACAGGTAGTTTCTTGGTACGACAACGAAAACTCCTACACCAGCCAGATGGTTAGAACCATCAAATACTTCGCTGAACTCAACTAATAATTGAATAAAGCTATAAAAACCTCAATCATTTCTGATTGAGGTTTTTTTTAAGACAAAAAATACAAACAGTTAAATCAAGCCCGAAAAACCTGAATTAATAATCTCGCAAAGAGCTTTGATAGCTTCGTTTTCATCAGGTCCATCAGCAATAATATTTATTTCATTATCTTTTGTTACACCAAGGGACAGCACGCCGAGAAGGCTTTTGGCATTGACCCTACGTTCTTCACGCTCGATCCAAAGAGAACATTTAAAATCGTTAGCTTTCTGTATAAAACAAGTTGCAGGTCTTGCATGAAGACCAACGGAATTAGTTACTGTAACTTTTTGATTAATCATTTATTTTCCCCTTACTTTCGCAGAAAATATAAAACCATAAATATCAAATAATGATTTTGTCGCATATTCATATGTAATATTATACTACATTAATTCGAACTTGTCAATCTCAATTATTAACAAATTCATGCTTTATTCTATCATAAAAATTATATATATATTACAAACGACATAAACAATATGCAAATCGAAGAATAATCGGTTTAACAGTAAACTGTTGAAATTAGTTCACAAATACCCTCTTGACAAACAAACTTCTTTGGAGTATAATAACAGAAAATTTGAATATCACAAAAAATAACGACTACGACGAAGACGGTCGGATCGAAGAGCCTGGAGAGAGTTGGCGGTTGCTGCGAGCCAATGGTGAAGCTTTCCAATGACCCATCACTTCTGAGTCGGAGGACCGAAAGCGAAAGCAAGTAGACTTCTCCCGTATTGCTGCGTTAAAGCAAAGAGCTTGATAGAGCTTAAAAGTGGCGAAAGTATTTTCGCAATTTGAGTGGTACCGCGGGTTATACAACTCGTCTCAAAAGAAATTTTGGGACGGGTTTTTTTGTTTTATTCAAACTGTTATCAAAAGGAGAAAAAAAATGGATTACAGTTTAAAAGAAGTCGCAGGCAGAATCAAAGACCTGCGCGAAGCAAAAGGCTACACTCCGGAAGAATTGGCTAAACTTACAGGTGTAACTGTTGAAGATTATCTTCAACTTGAAAAAGGCGAAACGGATTTCAGCTTCACATTCATATACAAATGCGCAAAAGCGTGCGATGTTGAAGTTGTAGACATTCTCGAAGGTACAAGTTCCACTCTTAAATCATTTGCAATTACAAGAAAAGGCGAAGGCCTTAAAATTATAAAAAAGAAGGGCGTTGTTTACAGCAACTTAGCTCCAAAATTCAAAGAAAAGCTTGCAGAACCGTTCCTTGTTAAGTTCCCCTATCTTGAGGAAGAACAGAACACTCCGATCAAGCTCAACTCGCACAACGGTCAGGAATTTGACGTTATCGTAAAAGGTTCTCTTAAAGTTCAGGTCGGCAGCCATGTTGACGTTCTCAACGAGGGCGACTCTATTTTCTACAACAGCCTTATCCCCCACGGCATGATCGCAGTAAGCGAAGGCGGCTGCGAATTCCACGCTGTTGTTCTTA
>SVMP01000063.1 GCA_015067385.1 Oscillospiraceae bacterium
AAAAGCTTAGCCAATTTAACAAACTTGTCCGGGTTGGTGTAATTATACCGTTTGTCTCCCGCATGGAACATGATCGGAATTTTTTCTGCCTGCGCTTTTTCATATACAGGGAATATCCTCGGATCATCTACCGCAAAATGTTGAAAATCATTGTGAAATTTAATTCCTGTTATTCCGTTTTTTCTTATTCTGTCAACTTCATCCAATGCATTTTCTGTTTCAACATGGATCGTCCCGAATGCTGTAAACTTGTTTTCAGCTGTTTTCATTGTTTCGATAAGAAAATCGTTTATCGGACAAACCTGACTTTTAACGGTTGCGGTTGAAAGTAAAAAACAGTGTTTAACACCCGCTTTTTGCATTTCATCTTCGAGAAGATTACGTAAACCTACACTTGCCATTGCGAGGTTATAAAAGTCTCCGATCGAGGCGGTTGCCTTGGCGGCTATTTTTTCGGGAAATATATGAGTATGGACATCTATTATTTGTCCTCTGTATTCTGTCATTTATATGCCTCCGAACATATTTCATATCTGTTGATTTGAATCACTTTTTATTATACTACACTTGAATAAAAAAATCAAGTGCTTTATTTTATAAAATTAAAAGCTTTTACGGTGTATCAGCCGTAAAAGCCATAATGTTAATATTGTTTTGAAAAAATCTTTAATCCATGTTCGTTTAATATTTCATGTGACAGATCTGATTTGTCACCGTACTCCAAAACAGATCGAAGAAGTTCCGAAGCCTGTTTTTTTCTGCATAATATTTCGAAATATAAATAATATTTCTCCAAAAAAACATAGGAATCCGTCACGGTCATTTTTTCGCAGTAATTGTTAAGTACTTTGTTGCAATCGCATAGATCATCAAATGTCTTGAAAACAACTGTCTGACCATATAACTCTTCTTTTCCGTCATCTGAAGACAATAATTTAGAAAGAAAAAGGGTTACCGAACCGTCCATTCCCTTTCTGGCCTCTACGAGAAGCTTCGCACCGTTTATGTTAAATCCGACTTCATCCTTTGCTCTTTCCATTATACATTCACACAGTTTTCTCGTATTTAAGTCGCTGTATGTCATTGATTCATATGTAACACCGTATTCTTCTTGGTCCGATGTGTCAACAGTAACTTTAATCTTATTTTCATCCAACTGCTCAATTAACATATTCTCCTCCGTATCAATGATAATCTTTTTCTCATTAATATTATTATATAAAATTTTTTAAGTTTTGACAATACCAAAAAAAATGGAAATATTCATTGCGGATAGTCTGATTAATATCTTCTGTTTGTATAATAATTTTTATTGACTTTTTTTTGTTAATGTGATATAATATGAAATATACAGTTTATAAAATCTATAAAGATGTATTTACGGAAAAATGTGGGTTTTTCTTTTGCATTTTACCTAAATTATACTGTATCATTTAACAAGCAGTTCCTAATAAATGAAAGGAATCGGTGATCTTAATATGAAAATTTCAACTATTAAAGAACTTCTGAATGCCAATGTTCTTTGCGGAGAAGATCTTCTTGATACGCAGGTTTATTCTGCCTGTGGATCTGATATGATGAGTGATGTTCTTGCATTTGTCAAGGATCAAGCCGTTCTGTTAACGGGACTTGTAAATCCTCAGGTCGTCAGAACCGCCGAAATGATGGATATTCGCTGTATTGTTTTTGTTCGAGGCAAAGTTCCCGATGCAATGATCGTATCTCTCGCAAAGGATAATGATATTGTTGTTCTTACAACCGCAGAGAGAATGTTTCCCGCTTGCGGTAAGCTATATGAAAACGGTCTGGGCGGAACAAAACCCTTAAATTGAACGGGGGAGTATAAATGTCTGAAATTTTAAAACTTCATTATGATGTGGACGGCGATAATTTTATGGCTGCCGGCGCTGCATCCTCTGATGTTAAACGAGTCCTCCGCCAACTTGGTATTGATGCAAATGCGATAAGAAAAGCAGCTGTTGCTATGTATGAAGGTGAGATCAATATGGTTATCCATGCAGGCGGCGGTGTCGCAGATATTACGGTTGCCGACGATTTTATAGAAATTGTTCTGGCTGATAAAGGCCCCGGTATTCCCGATGTTGAAAAAGCTATGCAGGAAGGTTGGTCTACGGCTCCCGATAATATTCGTGCTCTCGGTTTTGGTGCCGGTATGGGTCTTCCCAATATGAAGAAATATTCCGATGATATGACGATAGATACCGAAGTTGGTGTAGGTACAACCATAACAATGCGTATCAATATCTGAAATAAACCTATCGTATAAATTTAGAAGAACGGAGGGGTATATGTGTCTACTGTTTACAGTCATTCCGTAACGCTTGACATGGCGAAGTGCAAGGGATGTATAAATTGCATGAAACGTTGTCCTACGGAGGCTATCCGTATCCGCAACGGTAAAGCGCATATAATTGAAGACAGGTGTATAGATTGCGGCGAATGTATCAGAATTTGTCATAACCATGCTAAGAAAGCTGTGTACGACAGTTTTAATACGATTTATAACTATAAATACAAGGTTGCTCTTCCGGCACCGTCTCTTTACGGACAATTTAACAATCTGACTGATATAGATTACGTCCTTACGGGTCTTAAAATGATTGGTTTTGACGATGTGTGGGAAGTCTCTCGTTCTGCTGAGATCATTTCCGATTTAACAAGAAAGATTCTTTCTAAAGATAATATTAAAAAGCCTTGTATAAGTTCTGCTTGTCCTGCTGTTGAAAAACTTATTGCCGTACGTTTCCCCAATCTTTGCGAGAATCTTTTGCCTGTTCTTGCTCCTGTTGAGATTGCGGCAAAAAAAGCAAGAGAAGAGGCAGTTAAAGTATCCGGACTCAATCCGAAAGATATAGGTATTTTCTTTATTTCTCCGTGTCCGGCTAAAGTTACCTCCGCAAAATATCCGATAGGTCATAAAGATCTTCTTATTGACGGTGTTTTGAGCGCAAGTGATGTTTATATGCGTTTACTTCCTGCAATGGGGGATATAGATGTTCCGCAACAATTATCTTCTTCCGGTCTTGTAGGTATCAGCTGGGCTTCGTCCGGCGGTGAATCTTCCGCTTTGCTTCGTGATAAATATCTTGCAGCCGACGGAATCGAGAATGTTATAAAAGTTCTTGAAGAGCTTGAAGATGATAAACTTAACGGCTTGGAATTTATAGAACTTAATGCTTGTGCCGGCGGATGTGTCGGCGGTGTACTTAATATTGAAAATCCGTTTGTTGCAAGAGCGAAAATTCATACTCTTCGTAAATATCTCCCTGTATCCCTTAACCGTTTTGATCAAAGAGATAATTCCATTGACGATTTTATGTGGACAACCAAGCTTGAGTATACTCCTGTATTCAGACTTGACGTTGATCGAACAGTTGCTCTTCGTAAATTGAAAGAAGTCCGATCTATTCATGAAACACTTCCCGGTTTAGACTGCGGATTGTGTGGAGCACCCACATGCCGTGCTTTTGCTGAGGATATTGTCAATGAAGAAGTATCGATCGATCAATGTGTAAGAATGCAGCTTCAAGGAGGAAAGTAAAGTGAAATACGATAAACCTTTTTCTATCAATAAACTTATTTCCGCAGGAAATGTTGATTCCGTTTATATTGAAGACGGAGAGCGTTTGATCGAAGGCGGTTTTGCTACCGATCTTTTAAGCCACGGAATCGGAAATGCATCAAGCGGAGATGCTTGGCTGACTGTCTTATCTAATCCTAATATTATAGCACCGGCTTCTATTGCCGATGTTGCCTGTATAATCGTATGCGACAGAACACCTGTCACAGATGCATTAAAAGCAAAATGCGAAGCTATGGGAATATCTCTCCTCTCTACCGATCTTCCCATTACGGATATGTCTGTTTTTCTCTACAAAATTCAAGCAGGGCTTTTGTGATGAATAATGTTGAACTTCTGTACGATTTTCATATACATACTTGTCTTTCTCCGTGCGGCGATGATGAAATGACTCCTCAAATGATCGTTGACTGTGCAATAGCAAAAGAGCTTGATTGTATTGCGATAACCGATCACAATATTTCCGGAAATTGTGCGGCTGCTATGAAATATGCGGAAGATAAAGATCTCATAGTCCTTCCCGGTATGGAGCTTCAAACATCAGAAGATATTCATGTTGTTTGTTTGTTTGATGATCTGTATAATGCTCTTGATTTTGAATCGTATGTGAAGTCTACATTGCCGCCGTTAAAAAACGACGCATCTGTATTCGGACATCAGACATGCATACGGCCCGATGGTTCAACATACGAAGAAGAGCAGATGCTTCTTGTCGGTTCCGGTATTCCCTTATACGGACTTTATGAACTTGTCTCTGCTCACGGCGGCATTGCAATACCTGCGCATATTGACAGGGAATCCTTTTCTGTCGGTGCGGTTCTCGGTATGCTTGATCCATATATGGGATTTCCTCTCGTTGAGGTCTGGAAGGATTCGAGCCTTGCCGATGCTGCATCCGTACCGTATATTCAATCATCCGATGCTCATAATATAGATATGTTCTTTGATAGAGAATATCATTCGATTTCTGCTGAAGATAAATCTATTTCGGCAGTATTTAAAGCGTTGAAAACAATGGGTATAAAATAATTTTATCTATGAAAAACGAACTTATAAATAAAGCAATGTCTGCAAGAGAGCATGCGTATGCTCCATATTCCGGCTTTAAGGTCGGAGCGGCTATCCTTTGCGGAGACGGAACTGTTATTTCGGGTTTTAATATCGAAAACGTAAGTTATCCTGCAACGATGTGTGCGGAGCGGACTGCTCTGTATTCCGCTTTGGCTCAGGGTAAGCGTGATTTTAAGGCAATTGCCATTATCGGTTCTTCTAAAGAACCTTGCTATCCATGCGGTGTCTGCAGACAAGTTTTTGCTGAATTTTGCGATAAAAATTTTGTGTTTTACATTTGTTCCGAGGACGGTTCATTCGTTGAAAAAACTTTTGAAGAAATAATGCCGTTTACCTTTTCTTTTACAACCAATTAAACTACGAGGTGTTTCATGCGCGATATAAAAAATGCGAAAACAGACAAGGTTTTGTCTGAAAAAAAATTGGCTTCTGTTTCTACAATGTCAACAGATTCCGATTCAAATGATCGCATTTCTTTGAAAACTCAAAAGGATCTGAAAAATCAATATAAAAAAGCGGAAAGGATAAAACATCATTATTTCCGTACGTTTTATTATTCTTTTGCGATCACCTTTATTATTTTAGGCGCTCTTTCCATTATTTATTTTATGTTTCAACAAGATAAAAATGTGTTTGGTTTTGCCGATAAATATTATAATGAAGCTGTAGATCATCTTGAGCAAAAAGAGTATTCAAAAGCGGTGCAGTCTTTAACGGAATGCTTGGAATTTGATGCGGATCATTCGGAGGCACGAATTCTTCTTGCTGAAGTTTATGAACAACTTGCTCGTTACGATGAGGCAATAACCGTTCTTTCTGAGGGTATCGAGATATCTCCCCGAAATGAAGCTTTTTACAGCCGTAAAATTCAACTTTTAACAAAAACCAATAAGATCTCAGATGCTATGGAGTTCATTGATTCTATTTCATCGTCTTATATTATTGTTAAGCTTTCTGAAACAAGACCCTCAACAGTTGTCATGACCCCTGACCCCGGCACTTATGACTCCGCTGTTTCTGTTGAACTTATTAGTTCCAACGGCGCAACTGTTTATTATACAACAGACGGTTCTGCGCCTACGACCGAAAGTCTTGTGTATGATCCGAACAATCCAATTAAGATCGAAAAGGGCACTGTTACCGTAAGATCTTTTGCTATGAATGATAACGGAATGATAAGCGATGAATATAAGGCGACTTTCCGTATTTACAGTGAAAACTCCGCATATGTTTTCCTCGATGAAAAGATCGAACAAATGGTTCGAACATCTATAAATAAACCGACGGGTGTTATCTATTACAGGGATCTTCAGTCTGTAAAACGTCTTTCAAATGAGGAAAAAGGAGATGTTAAATACACGGGCTCTGTTAATACTTTGAATGACCTTATTGAAATGGTCAATCTTAATGAGGTCATTATAGCTAATGAACCTAACATTCAGGATTTTACACCGCTTCAGCAGCTTAAATCTTTGACTTCTCTTAATGTCTCAGGCTGTATGATAGATGATGTAACGGCAAAGCAGATCTTTTCGATTCTTTGGATCAACACGCTTAAGCTGGACAACAATATGATAACGAATATTGATAATGTTAAAAACATGTCTGTTCTTCGTGAATTGTCTATTGCAAATAATACGGTAAAAGATATTTCAGCATTAAGCAGCCTTACTGTTTTGAAGGGACTTAATCTGTCGAATAATCTTATATCCGATATTACTGTTTTGTCTGATTTAACATCTCTTAAAACTCTTAATATTTCCAATAATCTTATTAACGATATATCGCCGTTGTCTTATCTTACAATGCTTACCGAACTCGATATAGGTACAAATGATATTAAACAGCTTAATGCTATATCTCGTTTGCCTAATATAGAAGCATTGACCGTAAGCAATAATCCGATCAGTTATCTTTCTCCTTTAAGTGAGTATACTGCACTCAAAAATCTTAAGATCGACGGTACTGCAGTTACAACGCTCGATGCGATTTCTTCTCTTTCCAATATTGAAACGCTCGATTGTTCTCGTACGGCTATTTCGGACTTCAGTGCGCTTTCTCAAATGAAAGTCAAGAATCTGATTTTGTCTCAGGCGGGGCTCACTTCCGTTAATGAGATCTCCTCTGCAAATTCGGTTCAGATCCTCGATATTTCGCTTAATGCAATAACCGATATTTCTGCGATCAGTAATATGATGAACGTCAAAATTCTTAATGTTTCAAACAATCCGATTATAAATTTCACCGTTCTTCAGTTGTGTACAACATTGGAAAGTATTACTTGTGCAGGCGTTCCCATAACTTCATCGGATGAAGCTATTTTTGCCAATGCAGGTATATCTCTGATTAAATAATGCGTTCATTTATTAAAATATAAAACATGAAAGGAATTATAATGGGCGAAGTTATTAATGTAAAAAACAAGTCTTATCTGAAATATGTTTGGCTGCTTATTATTGCTGTTATTTTGATATTTCTTGTTGCAACAAGTTTCTACACTGTAGGTGAAACAGAAAAGGCTGTTGTTACAACTTTTGGTAAGGTTACCTCTGTAAACGGTGCCGGTCTCCAGTTTAAGCTCCCGTATCCTATTCAGGATGTTCATAAAGTGGATATGACTACTCGAAAGCTTACAATTGGTTATTCTGAATCCGGAAAAGGCAGTTCCATTACCAAAGAAGACGAATCTAAAATGATTACAGGTGACTATAATGTCGTTTCTGTTGACTTTTTTATGGAATGGAAAGTAAGTGATCCTCAAAAATATCTTTTTAATTCTGCAGATCCTGAAAAAATATTGAAAAATATCGCACAGGCTGCTGCGAGAGATGTTATGGGATCAAAAACTGTTGACGATGTTCTTACTACAGGTAAGGTCTCTATTCAGACAGACATCAAGGATATAATGGTTTCTCGTCTTGAACAGTATGATATAGGCATTCAAATAATTGAAGTTAAAATTCAGGATGCTGAACCTCCGACAGAGGCTGTTATAAGCGCATTTAAGGCTGTTGAAACAGCAAAACAGGAAAAAGAAACAACTATCAATATTGCAAAAGCATATGAGAATTCTGTTATACCCGAGGCTCAGGCAGAAGCTGATAAGATACTTAAAGAAGCCGAAGCATATAAAGAACAGCGTATAAATGAAGCTATCGGTGAGGCTGCAAAATTTACTGCTATGTATGAAGAATACATATTGAATAAGGATGTAACAAGAAAAAGAATGTATCTTGAAATGATAGAAGATGTTTTCCCTGATGTTGATGTTTACATCGACAGCGGCTCGGGAATGGAAAAGATCATGGTAGTAGGGGAAGACAGTTCTTCCAATATTGCTGAAATTACAGGAGGACAAGGTTGATGGAACTTAAAAAGATTATAGCACCTTTTATCTCTGTAATTGTTTTGTTGATAGCTGTCGTTGTTGTCTTCTCTTCTCTTTATGTTGTCAGAGAAGACGAATACGGAATAGTTAAAATGTTCGGAAAAATAACAACTATACGCGACGAAGCCGGTCTTTATATAAAAATACCGTTTGTTGAAGAAGTATCATCTCTTCCGAAAAATAAATTAATGTATGATGTTCCTTCCAGCGAACTTCTCACAAGTGATGCAAAATCTCTCGTTGTCGATAACTATGTTATCTGGGTCATTGAAGATCCCACATTGTTTACTCAGCGTGTAGGTACCGTTTCCGAAATGGAAAAACGTCTTGATGCAACAATATACAGTGTTGTTAAAAATACAATGGGTACAAAGTTGCAGACTGAAATTATTTCTGCCGGTGAGGGTAACAGAAATCAGGTAAATAAACAAATTACAGACCAGGTCAATGCTAACCTCAGCGCAGAATACGGTGTTTCCGTTCTTTCTGTTGAGATCAAAAAACTTGACCTTCCGACAGATAACGAAAGTGCCGTCTACGGCAGAATGATATCTGACCGCGAACAGATCGCAGCAGCTCTTACTGCAGAAGGTGAACTCGAGGCATCCAAGATTCGTAATGAAACAGACAAACAAGCTTCTATTATTCTCAGTGCCGCAAAGGCTGAATCCGAAAAAATGATGGGTGAAGCAGAGGCAGAGTATATGAGAATAATGGCAGATGCGTATGACAATGCGGAAAAGAAAGAATTCTATGAATTCCTTCGTTCTCTCGATGCCGCAAAGATCTCCATGTCCGGAGGTAAAAAAGTTCTTATTATCCCTGCAGAAAGCACTATTGGTAAAGTTTTCCTTGGGGAATAAAGAAAATACATAAATTTTTTAACATATGAGGTGTTTAAAATGAGTAACAAATACGCTGCTCAGCTTTATTGCTTCAGCAGTCTTAAAGCTGATGATTTCGAGGAAAAGATCGCAAAACTCGCAGAAGCTGGCTATGAAGGTATTGAATTCTGCGGCGGTTTCGATATGGAACCCGAAAAACTCAAAGCTGTTATGGCTAAATACAATCTTGCTATCGTAAGCTGGCATACCGGTATCGAACGTTTTTACGATGCTGAATTTGATGCGTCCGTAGCTTATCTTAATGCTATCGGTTGTAAGAGCGCAGTTGTTCCCGGTCTTCCCGGAGAATTAAGCGGCGATGCTGAAAATCTGAAAAAGACCGCAGCTCTCTTCAATGATCTTTCCGAAAAACTCAAGCCCTACGGTATCAAACTCGGTTATCATAACCATTGGTGGGAATTCGTTAAATACGAAGATGGAACTGCTCCCTTCGATGTCTTCTTTGACAACACAAACTTTGATATTACTTGCCAGGTAGATATCGGTCATGCTCTTAACGCTAGACAGATGACTCTCGCTGAGATTTTCAGCCGTTATAAAGGCAGATTTAACTATGTTCATCTTAAACCTTACAGCCTTACTCTCGGCGCTGAAGATCATGGTAAGGGTTATCAGACTTATGTCGGTGAAGATGACATTCCTTGGAAAGAAGTTCTCTCAACTCTTAAAGCTGACGGTAGTACCGAATGGTATATCGTAGAACTTGAATACTCCGGCGAAAAAGGCCCCATCAAAGTTCTCTCCGATGCAATAGTTTACCTCAAAGAGCTTGAAAAGACCCTGTAATTTATAGTTTAATAAATAATGAATCGATTGTTTTACCTGCTATGAAGTAGGTCTGAAACTAATATTCAAACTGCCGAGGGGGACCGTTACTGTCTCTCTCGGCAAATTTTTACTTTAAATTATTCAAAAATTGAATTTATTTTTATTTGTTCGGATTGCCAAAGTGTTGCTGTACAGACATGTTTATAATATCATAAACTCAACGAAACGTTTAGACATCTCATTTAAGAATCGCTTCATTTGTCTTATGATATGTGATATAATTCAATTACGGTACCGATATAAGATAATAGAGGAGGTGCTACTATGGCAATGACCATGGGGCAAATCATAAAAAAATTACGCAAGGGACAAGGTCTTACACAAGAGGAACTTGCTGAAAGATTAGGTGTTACATATCAAGCGATCTCAAAATGGGAAAACGATTGGGGGATGCCGGATATTTCGCAAATCGTCCCGTTGGCGACTATATTTAGTGTAAGTACGGATTATCTGTTTGGTTTAGACCGAACATCTGAAACCGAAGAGGCACTTAAAATAATTTCAACAGCAAATAGCGTAGAAAAATACGGCGTACGTGATACATATCTGAAGGCGTATGATATTTTGATGGACGGTCTGAAAAAATATCCTAACAATTATATGATTACGTATCATTGTATGAACTTGGGATCTTGTATTTCTTTGCAGGAAGACGGATGTTTATCTGATGATGACCGTGTTGAAACAATCTGTTCCGAAACGATCAGACAGGCTAAATTTGTTATCTCAAATTCAAAGAACATCTCGGATATTTTGTGGGCACGACAGAACTTGGTTTTCTTATACAGTGCAAATAAGAAATTTGACTTAGCCACGACCGAAGCTTTTAATTTCCCTGTTAGATCAGATCTTACGCTTTACTCCGCTATGGCGATCGTGAGTGAATATATGGGTAACTATGATCGAGAAGTTACTTGTTTGTGTAGTGATATGAGTTATTTGCTTCAAGGTTTTGAGGATAAAATTGCTCGTTTAGGTAAGGCATATTATAACAGTGGAAATTATACTGATGCTATCGAGGTTTATGAAAGATTCTTTACTGTTATGAAAGCAATCTTTA
>SVMP01000064.1 GCA_015067385.1 Oscillospiraceae bacterium
CCAAGGAAGATGTTATTGCATACCTCTACAAGAACTACTTCAGAGATGAACGTGACGCAAGATTCTTTATTGAAATGGCTGAATCAGACCATGCATTCTATCATGACCACTATCATAGCTTCAGTACCATGTCTGACCAGTTCCCCAACACCGGTATAACAAAGGGTATGGAATCTTACAGAGATCAGATGCTTGATAATGCTGAAAAATACATTGTTCCCGCATATGCAACAATGCTTCAGTACGAAGAATACTTCCACGAATAAAAAACTAAAAAGGTATATCTTTTGATATACCTTTTTTTATTGAGTTTATTTTTTACATGATACAATAAAATAATGAAACGGAGGTTTTAACATGAAAAAAATAATTTCTTTAATTTTATGCATTGTTTTTATTCTTCTGAGTGTTTCATGTACATCCGAAGAGCAAAATATCGTTTCGGGAAACGATCTATCAGATGCGGAGACATCATCAACACCTACTCCCGAAATTGAAACATACCCCGTGAAGATCTCCCAAGAAGCTGTATATGATACGATTGATATGTGGCAGATCGACGGTGTTTTTGCGCAATCAATTTTTACCGCAGAAGAAATATTCGATATTCGTGTGTTTTATGTAACAGAGGACAACCGTCTTACAATGTTGAGTGATTTCTATCCAGGTGATTATCCTTATTGCGGAGCCTGTATCATTAACGAGGATAATTCTATCAGTCATGATTATAAGCAACTTGTTCCGTACGAAAATTTCACAAATGAAACAGATGCGGACGGGGAAACAATGATCAAATCAGGTAGTTATTATCAGAATTTACCCAAAGGAAGTTGGTATTTTGGAGATGCAAACATGAGCAACAGCTTCATCGTAGTTGTTGGCGACTATGAGGCATCACAAAACGGAACTGTTCCCACAAACTGATATAAATGGTATCCTCTTCGTTATTTCGCATTTTACAACGACATATTGGCTGAAAAACAACGGATAACTTCAGATTCGAGCTGAATGTTATAATGCAGAAAAACAACAAAAATCAGCTCCTACGGTTTTCGTAGAAACTTTTATCTGCCTTGACTTTAAATGTATTTTATGATAAAATAAAAGAAGGAGGGATAATATGAAGAAACTTTTAACCATATTAATAATAATATCATTTCTGACGGTAAGTGCCTGCGTAAAACCTGAAGATAACTTATCGGAAGAAGATCATGATAAAACAACAACGGAAAAAGAGCAGGAAGAAAATACCGTAAATAACGAAGAAGAATCTATTGTTTCTATTGCAGATACCCCTGTTTGCACGACCTGTAACCCATATATTTTCAAGGATAAACGTATTATTCTCAATAATGGGGAGCTTATTGTAAACGGAATAGAAAGCGTTAATTTTCCCGAATCGACTGTTAACTGCTTTGTTTATACCATCCATAATCGAATGGTTTTCACTGATTCTGGTGTATATGAATTTCCCGATCAGCCGCAGTATACAGAGCTGTCTTTTACGGAATCGGGAATGACCGAAGTTCCCGCAGAACATCATTTGACGGAAACTCTTAATAAAATAAATGAAACAGACAAAATCATGCACGCTTCTCCGCAGATCCTTTACGGTGATACGCTTGACAGACCGGGTATATATGTTTTTACGGAAAGCGGTAAATGCAGTTTTGTTGATAAGAACGGAATTGTCGTAGATCTCCCGAACGTATTATCAGTCATAGATGAAAACGGTCATACTGTCATTCTTTATAAAGACAGGACTGTCAAAGATAATTATTTTGACGAGACGGATTCATGGACAGATATTTGTTTTATTGACACAAACAGGACAGATGGCACTGGAATAACGGTAGGTGTAAAAAAAGACGGTAAACCGGTTATTGCAGGAGAATACAGCGGAAACCGAGCTGAAGTCGAAGAATGGACAGATATTGCATATGCAATAGTTTTTAATAATTCAGAATATTATTATCCGATTGCTCTGACACGATCCGGAACGATCCTTATTCCTTCGGATTCAAATTGCGAATTTGCAAACACCGTTTCAACATGGAAAGACATAGTTGCAATCGGACTTACGGCGCCTGACGGAGATTTATGGGCAATGAATACTGACGGAGAAATTTTATTCGCTAAATAACATATAAACAAAAACAGATAGGAGCTTGTCCTATCTGTTTTCTTATATTTATAAATTTATTTGCTCTTTGTTATGTCGTTAAGAAGCTTAAGGAAGCTATCGTTTGAGTCATCATCATCTACAACAGAGGAAGCTCTTCTTGCGGAGGGACGTTCATTGCCGTTAGGACGCTGAACGCTGCCGGTACGAGGTTGTCTTGTTGCGATAGGCTCATATTCGGGTTCTGCTGCAGCAGGAGCTGCGGGAGCAGGTGCGGGTTCTGCTTTGGGAGCAGCGGGAATGTTGAAGAAACTTTCGGTAGAAGTATTGTTTACAGCAGGCTGTTTTTTAACAGGTGTAGAAACAACGCTTTCATCGAAGCAGGAAGCAATAACTGCTATGCGCAATTCGTCCTGAAGAGTATCGTCGAGAATAACACCCCAGATGATGTCAACGTCGGGATGAGCTTCTTCTTTGATGATATCAGCTGCTCTGTAAATATCTTCGAGGTCGATATTGGAATCAGCGGTGAAGTTAAGAAGGATCTTACGAGCACCGGCGATAGAAGTTTCAAGCAACGGAGAAGTGATAGCATTTCTTGCTGCTGTTTCTGCCTTGTCTTTTCCTTTTGCGGAAGCAACGCACATATGAGCATAGCCTGCATCCTTCATGTTGGAAGTAACGTCAGCAAAGTCAAGGTTAATAAAGCCATGACCCTGAATAAGTTCGGTAATACTCTGAACGCCCTGCTTGAGAATGCCGTCAGCCATTTCAAAAGCGTTAGCAAGAGTGATCTTAGCATCGGTAACGAGTTTAAGACGTTCGTTGGGGATAACGATAAGAGCGTCAACTTCCTGGAGAAGTTCTTCGATACCGCGTTCTGCCTGAGACATTTTACGGGAACCTTCGAAAGCGAAGGGTTTGGTTACGATACCAACGGTAAGAATACCGATTTCTTTTGCAACTTTAGCAACAAACGGAGCAGCACCTGTACCTGTACCGCCACCCATACCTGCGGTAATGAATACCATTTCGGTACCTTTAAGTACTTCTTCGATCTGAGCTTTGCTTTCTTCAGCAGCTTTACGGCCAACTTCGGGGTTAGCGCCTGCGCCTCTGCCGTGAGTTACATTATCGCCGATAAGCACTTTATGGGTAGCCTGAGAGTGGTTAAGAGCCTGTTTATCGGTGTTTACAGCGACAAACTCTACGCCCAAAACCTCATCTTTAATCATTCTGTTTACAGCATTGTTACCGCCGCCGCCGACACCGACAACTTTTATGGTAACAAAATTATCCTGTTCCTCAATACTGCGAAATGCCATTAACGTTCATCCTTTCAGAACTTACTTACTATAAAATATCAATAGATTTATTACAAAATATATTCTTATATATGATAACATATTTTTCTGCATTAGTCAAGAGATTTCTGCTTATTTCTGTGACTTTTTTCCGAATATGCACAATTTTTTCCGTTTATTTTGCCGAATTCTCAGTCGAGAGCTCGATATCTGCCCTCATCGGACTTGCGGACATTTATAACAGCACGCTTGTCCGACGGATTACGTTTCAGTATCTCAACAAGCAATTCGGTTTTTTTATCAAAATCCTCTGATGTTCCGAACTCGACCTGAATAATATCATTAAGTACAAAAGTAAGATTGTATTTTTTTGAAAAGTCGATCTTTGTAAGATTCTTATCGAGTCCGTATTCACTCAAAACAGAAATAAGATCATCCAGAACCGATGCCTCAATATTCTCCGAAAAATCAACGTTTTTGCCCACTTCATAAGATTCAAAGACAAGCCCGTCAACCTTTAAGACGCCTTGAAACGGCGCAATATTCTCTTCAAGAACCTTATAATCGGAATCAAGGCAAACATATGTTTCTCCCAGACAAACAGAATATGCGGGGACTGCGGGAATTGCCACGATATGAAGATTATCCGGGAATTTAACAGAAAAATTGATCTCTTTAACGTACGGCAATTTAGTCTCTATATTCTCGCTTTCAAGCTGTCTGTCAAACTGAAGGATAGGTTCTCCGCGCAAACCGTCACATTCAAGAAGAAGTTGAGATGATTCATACCTGCTTAAGTTTTCAACAAGAATAGTATCGACGCGGAGGAAAACTCTCGTCAAAACGGAGACCACCACCGCTATGACGAGACATATAAACATAAAACGAAAAATGCGTTTTATACGGCGACGGCGAAGAGATTTATTAAGTTTTTCAAGTTCACTTGCCATTTCTATTTTCCTTCCGCTGAAAATTATTGTTCTCTGGTTATCTGTGCGCCAAGCGCAGAAAGTGCATTTTCAATATGATCATATCCTCTGTCGATATGAAAGATGTTATCTATAATACTTGTTCCCTCTGCCGCAAGAGCTGCGATTATTAACGAAGCTCCGCCTCGAAGATCTGTACTTTCGACATGAGCACCGTATAATTTTTTTACGCCTTCAACGACCGCAACACGTCCGTCTGTTGTAATATTTGCACCCATTCTGTGCAGTTCACCGATGTGCTTGAATCTGTTTTCAAATATTGTTTCAATAAAAACAGAATTTCCCTTTGCCTTTGTCATAAGAGCCATAAAGACCGCTTGCATATCGGTAGGAAATCCGGGATACGGCATTGTTCTTATATGTCTGACGGAATGAAGTTCATCGCATGAAACCGAAATATCTTTATCGAATACCTTAATATCGCATCCGCAATCGGACAAAAAAGCAAGAGTAGAAGACATATGACTCGGTTCTGCGTTTTTCAGAAGAGCGTTTCCTCTTGTTGCAGCAACAGCACAAAGATAAGTACCTGCCGCTATTCTATCGGGAATCACTCTATGACGGACACCGTTCAAACGATGAACACCGTTTATTTTTATACATCCCGTACCTGCTCCGCTGATTCTTGCGCCCATTTTGTTCAGAAAATTTTGAAGATCTTCAATTTCAGGCTCTTTGGCTGCATTGTTAATAACGGTTTCGCCATCGCAAAGGGCGGCGGCGAGCATGATGTTTTCTGTGGCACCTACGGACGGAAATGCAAGGTCTATATCTGTTCCGTGAAGACGTTCGCATTCACAATCAAGGAAACCGTGAGTTTCATTAATTCGTACTCCCATTTTCCTCAGCGATGAAATATGAAGATCAATGGGACGTGGACCGAGCTCACACCCACCCGGGAAGCTTATCAATGCCCTGCCCCTGCGAGACAGTATCGCACCAAGAAAAATAACGGATGAACGCATTTTTCTCATCATTTTATCGGGAATTTCAAAACCGAGAGCATTTGAAGAATTGATATAAACTGTTCTGGAACCGTCAACATCTCTTTTTTGCGAAACAAACGCACCGAGCTCAGAAAGGATCTCGATTGCACAATCAGTATCGCTTATATCGGGACAATGTTCAATAACACAGTCTCCGTCAGCTAAAAGAGCCGCAGCCATGATAGGCAGAACACTGTTTTTAGCTCCTTGAATATCCAAAACACCGCAGAGAGGAACTCCGCCGGAAACGACAAACTTTGCCATAAAATACATTCCCTTCATTTGAAAGATAATATATTATATGAGTTTGTCGAAAAACAGTGAGAAATTTTATTTACGTTTTGATTCTATCAGTTTTTCGGTCTCTTCGCAGATTCGAACCGCAGCATCGGTCTTAGCAAGAGTGAGAGCTGCTTTTTCCATTTTATGAAGACGGGAACGGTCTGCGCAAAGTTCCTTAACAAGAGAATAGAGCTTTTCTCCGTCAAGATCTTTTTCTTCAACAAGAACAGCCGCACCGACATCGGAATACGTTTTAGCATTGTAATACTGATGATTTTCGGCAACATTCGGCGAAGGGATAAGAATCGAGGCTTTGCCGAGAGCCGCAATTTCCGTTAATGTCATCGCACCTGAACGGTTAATAACAATATCGGATGCCGCCATTACAGTCGGCATGTTATAAATATATTCGAGAATATTTAAATTTGAAGACGAAGCAACATCACCGAGCGTGTCCATAACACGTTTATAATCGGCTGATGCACCGTGATAATGTGTTATGATACCTTCTTCGGCAGAGAGACGAGCCATAACACAAAAAGCATCATTGATCTGCCTTGCGCCGAGACTTCCTCCGCAAGAGAGAACGACGGGAACATCTTCTGCGATACCGAGTTCACGCCTTGCTTCTTCACGTGTTTTTGAAAGGAATTCACGTTTAATGGGATTTCCCGTAAGAATACATTTTGAGTCGGGACAATCAAGTTTATTTTTTATGGGAAAACTTAAAAATATTCTGTCAACACGAGGAGCAAGCATTTTCGTTGTAACTCCGGCAAAAGCATTCTGTTCATGAATGACCGACGGAATACCCATTTTACTTGCAGTGTACATAACAGGCGCGCTGACAAATCCACCGGTGCCTATTGCGACATCGGGAGCGAAATCTTTTATTATTTTTCTTAATTTTAAGGATGTTGAAGCAAATGTCATGAGTGCTTTTACATTATGTTTTGTGGCTTTGAATGTTTTCGCACGTGTAAAACCGTTTGCCTTTACAAACTCTATTTTATATCCCGCACGAGGAACAAGATCCGCCTCTCTGTTATTTTGAGTACCGATAAAGAGAATATTTGCGTCGGGATGTCTGAGTTTCATTTCATTTGCGATAGCGAGTGCAGGATTTATATGACCGGCTGTACCGCCGCAAGCAACAAGAATATTCATTGTAAATTGATCCTTTCGTTAAAGAGAAAGCTTTCTTTTGTTGGGAATATCCGTAATGATACAGTTGATTTACTTTAGATACGAATCTCTTGAGACACGTAATACAAGTCCCATTTCAAGAAGCAGAACAAGCAGAGCCGTGCCTCCGTAACTGAAAAACGGCAAGGAAATACCTGTCGTTGGTGCAGAGTTTGTAACAACGGCAAGATTAAGAATGGTCTGAAGAGCGACCCTTGTAATTATACCCATAGACATGAGCGAGAGAAATACATTATTCGCTTTGATAGAAATATAGATACCGCGCCAAATAAGGAAAGCAAAGAGAATTATAATCAGAACAACGCCGACAAAACCGACTTCTTCGGCTGTTATTGAAAAAATACAGTCATTTTGCGGTTCCGGCAGAAAAAGATATTTCTGTCGGCTCTTACCGTAACCAAGGCCGAACAGACCGCCCGAGCCTATTGTTAAAAGCGACTGATACGGCTGGTGTCCGCTGCCGAGAATATCACGTGTCGGGTCAAGCCAAACGAGAACACGTTCCATCATATAATTAACGTTAAGAAGAGCGACAGCTGCAAAAATAATACCGATCACTACGGCAATCGTGCAATAAAGCTTGTTGCTTCCGCCGACAAGTAGCATTATAAAACCAACGCCGAATATAAGAATGGCGCCCGAAAGATGCGTTTCAACAAGAACAAGCAGACACGGAACACCGAAAATAAGGCACGGGATGACAAAACCTTTGACGAATGTTTTCATCTCATCCTTATGACGTTTTATATATTGAGCCAACATCATTATAACGGCAAGTTTAGCAAATTCAGAAGGCTGAAACTGGAAAGAGCCGATATATATCCAACGTTTTTCGGAGTCGTTGCTGATAATAAGAACAAGAACGAGGAGGAATACGCATATCGCATAAAAAGCGGGTATAAGAGGAGTATACCATTTAGGAGGTATCCTGGAAACGATAAGCATACCGACAGTACCGAATGTCGCCCAGATCAACTGACGGCGAATAAAAAAGTAGCTGTCGCCGGTTTTGGAAAGAGATGCTGCATAGCCTGCGGAAAAAAGCATCATAAGCCCGACAAAAAGAAGAAGCAGAACGGCAAGAAGAAAAGGAAAATCAAGAGGCTGACTTTTCTTTTCCCAAAATCCCGAATGTTTTTTCTTATCCAAAGGGCTGTGATTTGTTGATGTCATAAACTTAATCCTTTTAAATTGAGAACAGAACGGCGATAACGCATGCGACCACCGTTATACCGGAGAAAAGGAAGCAGATTTTTTCTTCGCTCCAGCCTGACATTTCAAAACTGTGATGAATAGGGGTCATTTTAAAAAGGCGTTTGCCGTGTGTAAGTTTAAAATAAGTACGCTGAATGATTACAGAAAATGTTTCGATAAAATAAACTATACCGACAACAAGTAAAACAAGGGGCATATCAAGAGAAAAAGCGATCGTTGTTATAAGTCCGCCAAGGAACATCGATCCTGTGTCACCCATCATGATCTTACAGGGATGCCAGTTAAAAATGAGAAAACCGATAAGCGCACCTGCGAGAGCAATGGAAAGAACGGTTATATCATATGCACCTCTTACAGCCGAAACAACAACAAAGAAAATCGCAACAGGTATCGTAACGCTGGTGCAAAGTCCGTCAAGTCCGTCCGTAATATTTACGGCATTTGTAAAACCTACCATAACGATCATTGCAAGAACGTACCAGAAAATTCCAAGATCGATCTGCCAACCGCCGATAGCGTCAACAAAAAACGGAAAATCAAAAGACAGAACGGTCGAGCCGCCTGTTCGGATCGCATTGAAGATAAGGAATGCCGCAGAGATCAGGAACTGCAGGATTATTTTCTGTATTTCGGAAAGACCTGCGTTATTTTTCTTTTTGATCTTTATGAAGTCGTCGGAAAAACCCATGAGGGCAAGGATAACAGATGTTATAAGACAAGTGATACCCGTAGACGGAATCACGGCACCGCTTGCGGGATTAGTGCCGGAAGTATAATATTCAAAAGCGAAGATCAAATATGAAACAAGTACCGCACCCATGAAAATAAGTCCGCCCATAGTGGGAGTGCCTTGTTTGGACTGATGCCATGTCGGTCCCATATCCTGAATGATCTGCTGACCGGCTTTAAGTTTGCGTAAAAAAGGAATAACGATGGGTGTGGCGATCAAGACGCACACAAGCGCCGCAATGAAAGCGGCAATTACGGAAACAGGAATAGTCATGTTAAAGTTCCTTTCTTTATACTGCCTTTATTTTTTCAATTGTTCGATTATTTCTTCGGCATGCATTCCCCTGCTGGCTTTAAAGAGGATAACATCGCCCTTTTGAGATATTGTTTTAACTATCTGCGCAGCTTCATCTGTTGTTTTGCAGACAAATATCTTTTCCGATGACAATCCTGCTTTTTCAGCTCCCGCCTTGTAATTTTCGGCAAAAGAGCCGTACGCGATAAGCATATCGGCGCCGACAAGTTTACTGCCTGTTATTTCATGAAGCTCATCGGAACGTTCCCCGAGTTCAAGCATATCTCCGAGAACAGCGATCTTTCTGCCGTTTTTGGTACGTAAAACATTTATCGCAGCTGCAACGGAATCGGGACTTGCATTGTAACAGTCCTCAATGATCGTCATTCCGTTAAGGTCATAAATATTTTGACGTAAGGGAGCATTTTTAAAGCTCAAAAGACCTTCCTTGATCTGTTCTGTCGTAAGTCCGAGAATCTGACCGACAGCAATCGCAGAAAGAGCATTATAAACATTGTGAAGTCCTTCGGTTGGGATTTTTACGGACAAAACACCGTTCGGAGTTACTGCAAAGAATCGGCAAAGTCCGTCGGAAAACAGAATGTCTTCGGCACGGTAATCGGCGTCCTTATTACCTATACCGAAAAACAGAACTTTCTGTTCGAAATCTTTCGGATCGAGTTTTGAAAGATACTCATCATCACCGTTAAGTATAAGCACGCCGTCCTTGCTCATACCGTCAGTGATCTCAAGCTTTGCTTTCATAATATTTTCACGGCTTCCGAGATATTCTATATGCGAAAAACCGATATTGGAAACGATGGCGATGTCGGGACAAGCCGTTTTCGACATAACGCTGATCTCGCCGAATCCGCTCATTCCCATTTCAAAGACACACGCTTCTTTATCTTTCGGCATATTAAGAACGGTAGCAGGGAGACCGATCGTACTGTTTTTATTGCCATCGGTTTTATAAACATTGAATTCGGAAGAAAGAACTGCCGCCGCAAATTCTTTTGTTGTTGTTTTGCCAACGCTTCCGGTAACTGCAACCGTAGGAATGTTTATTGATTTTTTGTACATATTGGCAGCCGTTTGAAAAGCTGACAAAGAATCTTCAACAAGAAGATACGGTATACGGGATTCTGTTTTTCTTTGACAGATAGCACAAACCGCACCTTTTTCAGCCGCATTGTTTATATAGTTATGACCGTCTGTACGTTCACCGGGGAGACAGACAAAAAGACAGCCGGGGAAGACCTCTCTTGAATCGTAGGCAGAGCCGAAAAACTCCGTATCGCCCCCTATTATTTCGCCGCCGACAACAGTCTGAATATCTGAAAGTTTCATTTACAACACATCTCCCATAAACGAATCATTTTTTATTACTTATTAAAAAACCCGATAACGATCTCTTTCTCGTTAAAAGGATATTTCATTCCTTTTATTTCCTGATACGGCTCATGACCTTTTCCCGCAAGGACGACCGCATCGTCCTTTTC
>SVMP01000001.1 GCA_015067385.1 Oscillospiraceae bacterium
AGCAACGTTGATGAATAAATGCTTTCAACGGCATTTTTTATCGGCAGGATAAGAAACATCGGAAGAAGCGAGTAAATTATCAGTAAGCCCTTTCTTCTAATCGGATCTTCGGTCGGCAATCCCTTTTCCCATTTTATCTCGCCCTTAAAAAGCGGTCCGATCGATGTGAAAAGCGTTCTTATCAAAACGCCGAGCGATCTTCTGTAAACGAAGCATACCGCCAGAAGCGTTCCGAGATGAAGAAGAGACGTGAAAAAGATATCAGACACTTCTTCTTCCGTCCCCAACAGCTCCTGGAAAATTACAAGATGCCCCGAACTTGATACAGGCAGAAATTCCGTTAAGCCCTGTACAAGACCGAGGATGATCGATTTGATTAATGTCATTCTTACCTCCGTTTTGGGTAAATGTCGGTCGTGTGTTGTGTTTGTTTTTTTATTATACCATAGAAAAATGAAAAAGTAAATAATTTTACGCTATTTTCAGTAAAAAAATATTGCATTTTTTTTCTTTTTATGTTATTATATAGGAAAACAAGACAATAAAGGAGTATTACTTCCCATGGAAAACGTTTATACAGTTAAAATAGCAGGCTTTGAGCTCACTCTTTACTCTACCGAAAGCGAAGAATACACTCAGAAGATCGCTCAGGCGGTTGAAGAAAAGATCAAGGAACAGACAGCCGCTAACCCCAGCGCTTCTCTTGCAAAAGCAAGCATCCTCGCTCTTATGGAGCTTTACGATCAGCTTATCAAGCTTCAGGTAGGCGCTGACAATATGCGTCTTCAGCTCAAGGATTATCTTGATGACACCACAAAGGCTATCGCCGAACGTGACGAAGCACGCAGAACCGCAGAAAAGCTCAGAGATGAACTTCTCGCCCTCAAGATCGACATCTCCAACAAATAAGCAAATATGGAAATACTTTCTCCGGCAGGCTCACGAGAGGCTCTGCGCGCAGCCGTTTTTTCCGGCGCCGATGCCGTTTATCTGGGCGCTTCCGGTTTTAATGCGAGAATTAACGCCAAAAATTTTACCGATGACGAACTTCGGGAGTCAATAGCTTTTTGTCACGAACGCGGTGTTAAAGTGTATGTAACAATGAACACCCTTGTTTATGACAAAGAGATTCCCGAGGCTTTGTCTCTTGCCGAATTTTTAACGGATGCCGGCGTCGATGCTTTCATCGTTCAGGATCTCGGACTTGCGAGCCTTCTGAAAAAATGTTCGCCATCCGTCCCTCTTCATGCAAGCACCCAGATGTCCGTCTGCTCTCTTGACGGCGTTGAGGCTCTTGCAGACCTCGGCTTTTCAAGAGTGGTCCTCTCACGCGAGCTTTCTTATGAGGACATAAGCTTTGTCGCTTCTCATTCTCCCGTGGAGACCGAATTTTTCGTTCACGGCGCTTTCTGTATGTCTTACAGCGGTCAGTGCTACATGAGCTCCATAATCGGCGGACGAAGCGGCAACAGGGGACTTTGCGCTCAGCCGTGCCGCCTTCCTTACAGAAACGGTTATACGCTGAGCCTTAAGGATAACTGTCTTCTCGAATACGTTCCGAAGCTTCTCGATGCAGGCGTTACATCTTTGAAGATCGAGGGCAGAATGAAGGGTCCCGAATACGTTGCCTCTGTAACGGATGCTTACGTTCGTGCAAAAAACGGCGAACCGTATTCCAATGAAAAAAAAGAATACCTTGCTCAGGTATTCAGCCGTCAGGGCTTTACGGACGGTTATTTTACATCAAAGCAGGGAAAGGATATGTTCGGTGTCCGAAAGGAAAACGAACAGCCGCTTAAAATATCTCTTCCGAATGAGGAGTTTAAACGGTTTCCTCTTGACATTAACGTAAAAAGCGACGGTCAAACGGCTCTCGTATCCGCTTCATGCGACGACGGTTACAGCTCGGAGACATCGGTTCCCGTTCAAAAAGCGGAAAAACGTCCCACTTCGGATGAAGAGATCATGACCGCACTTTCCAAATTGGGCGGAACACCGTATTATATCAATACGTTCTCCTGCCAAAAAAATGACGACGATTTTATTCCCGTTTCTGTTCTTAACTCCGCACGCCGTGATATTATCAAAAATCTTACGGATATGCGTCTTACAAAAAACCAGGCTTTCTCTTTGAGAAAAGATCCACCTTATGTCTTTACGCCTGCGAAAAAAACGGAATTCGAAGCTCTGTTTTTTAATCCTGCGTCTATTCCCGAAAATGCCGATAAGCTTTCTCGAATATGGCTTCCGTCCGAGTTCTTTTTACGTAAAAATGCGGAAAAAACGGTTGCCGCTTACGGCGATAAGATAGGCATCGCTTTGCCGTCTGTTTTTCATGACAGCGAAAAAAGACAGGTCGAAAAACATCTTGCAGCCGCAGCTGAGCTCGGCGTAAAACACGCTCTTTGCGGAAACATAGGGCATATACGCTTTGCTTCCGATCTGGGTTTTACAGTTCACGGCGATTACGGACTCAATGCCGTAAATGCGGAATCCGTCAGAGAATATTTTGCGCTCGGTCTTGACAGTCTCACTCTTTCCTTTGAGCTTACGATGCGTCAGGCGGAAGATCTGTGCGGCGAAAATACGGGTATTATCGCATACGGCAGACTTCCTTTCATGATAATGAAAAACTGCGTAAAGGGCGGCAACGGCAAGGGCTGTGACCGTAAAGGCAAATCAGCCTTTCTTACCGACAGAATGAAGAAGGATTTCCTTCTCACCTGCGATTTCGGCTGCCGCAACAGGCTTTGGAATGCCGATAAACTCTGGCTTGCCGATAAAAAACTTCCCCGCTTCGGGTTCATAAGATTTTTGTTTACAGACGAATCGGCTGCCGATGCGGAAAATATCATCAACTCTTATCTTGACCAAAATACCGATCTTCCTCTTAATATCACAAGAGGCAGATACTATTCATAATATAAACTTTCTTGGAGGAACATACCATGAAAATCGGAATTATTGCAGATATTCATCTGCCTAAAAAAGAACGTCCGGCACGTCCCGAGCCCGGCAAAAAGCCCGAGCCTGTTCCCGACGATCCGACGACCGTTAAAGTAAAGGCTTTCTATGAAAAGGCAAAGGCTGAAAAATACGACTTTGTTTTTAATCTCGGAGATCTCATCAGCGACAGCGGAGACGAGAATGCGAATTATATGACCGCTTCCATGTTCTCCCGTTCAATGATCAGCTCCACCGTCAATACATATTACGTTCTCGGCAACCGTGACTGCATGTGCCTTCCCAAAGACCTGCTTCTCCATTGCTCCGAAACCCTCGGCGGCGCTTATCAGTTCAAAAAGGAAGATACTCTCTTCGTCGCTCTTGATGCAAACTATTCCTGCGACGGTAAGGCATATGCTCCGGGCTTTACGGATTGGACAGATTCCTTTATTCCCGAGGTCCAGCTCGAATTCCTTAAAAAACAGCTTGCCCGTGACGATTTCAAGCAGGCTGTCGTGGTTTGCCATCAGCGTCTTGATCTTTTTATGGACGGTCTTGAACACGTTAATCCCCATGTCGTTTCCAATGCGGAAGCTGTTCGTGAAATAATCGAGGCTTCGGGTAAGGTTGCTCTTGTTCTTCAGGCTCATTACCACAGCGGCGACGATGTCGTTCAGAACGGCATCCGTTACTACACTCAGCCTGCTCTCTTCAAGAAAGGTGTCTTCTCCGTTCTCACTATCGATGAAAACGGCATTTCTATCGAACAGGAAACCGTATGACTTTAAAATATTCCAGAATTGAACGAAACGGAAAAAAGCCCCCCGAGCCTTTTTATGCGACAGACGGCGCGGCAGGTCTTGACCTTACTGTTTTCGGAGAGAATGTCTCGATCGCTCCCGGAGGTCATGCTGTCGTTAAGACAGGTATCTGCGTTGCTGTCCCCGAAGGTCATGTCGGTCTTATATTTATAAGATCGTCACTCGGTGTAAAGCGCGGCATCACGCTCTCCAACAGCGTCGGCGTTATCGACAGCGACTACCGAGGCGAGCTTCTCGTCTCCCTTTTCAACACTGCTTCCGAAACCGCTGTACTCAACGAAGGCGAACGTGTCGCTCAGCTCGTTGTCGTGCCTTGCCCTCGTCACGAACTTCTCGAATGTGATGAACTCGATAAAACCGATCGAGGCGACGGCAGATTCGGTTCTACAGGCAAATAAACAAAAAATATCAAAGACCTATTCTCTGAGTTTTTCTCTGAAAATAGGTCTTGTTTTTTTATTCTGTTTCTGCGATATCTTCGTTTTCTTCTGCTTTTTCTACTTCGATAATAAGAAATTTGCTTTTGGAATCGGCGTTTTCTTCTGTTTTTACAGTGTATCCGTCAATTTCTTTTCCGTCTCTTACCGCTTTGAAAAAGTTAACGTTTTCTTTTTCTTCGATTTTAACATACATACCGTTCGCAAACACGAATTCGCCGTTTTCATATATCGCAATGCCCTTTGAATCAATGCCGCCGAGCGCTTTTTCTATCGCTCTACGCTTTGAATCACGTGTTACTGCCGAAGCGTAAATGCCGACGATCAACGCAAGAAGAAGCATAACGCCCGAAAAGATCAGCTTTATCTTGAAATCGACCTGCGCCGTCATAACGACATAATATGTTGCCGCAGCCGCAATTCCCACTGCCGCAATAAAAACTATTCCCGTTACTGTTTTTTTCATATCTCTTTACCCGGGCTCTTATTCGAACATGTCGATTCTTTTTTTGTGCTTGCCGCCTTCGAACTCGGTCGTGATGAACGTATCCGTGATCTCCATGGCAACGCCCTCGCCGATAATTCTTGCGCCCATGCAAAGAACGTTTGCATCGTTGTGAAGACGTGTGTATTTCGCCGCAAAGGTTTCCGTGCAGACAGCCGCCCTTATGCCTTTAATTTTGTTTGCCGCCATGCTCATGCCGATGCCTGTGCCGCAAACGAGGATTGCTCTGTCGCATTTACCCGAAACTACCGCTTCACATGCTTTTTTCGCAAAAACAGGGTAGTCACAGCTTTCTTCATTTTCCGTACCGAAATCGCAAACCTCGAATTTCAGTTCCTCAAGATGTTTTTTTATCTTTTCTTTAAGCGCAAAACCTGCGTGGTCCGATGCAATAGCTATCATATCAGTTGTTTTCCTTTTCTTTTTGTTTTTGTTCTGCGGCAAGCCTTTCGAGTCTCTCTCTTTCAGCCTGCGGCGGTCTTAAATAAACGGCGGTCAGCTCGCCTGCCGTCTTTTCTTCGTAAAATCCTTCTTTTATCGCTTCGAAAATACCTTCGGCGTGAATGTATGCAACGTTCTGCGCCGCTCTGTAAACCAGAAGACCGAACTGCTCGCATTTCTTTTCGAGAATATCTGCGCCGTCGCCTAAAATAAGGATCTTTTCTCCGCTTTTAACATATTCCGAAAGCTCGTTTACAAGCTCGGAGGCTTCTATCTGTCTGTCCTCGCAAAGCCTTGTAAATCCCGATCTCTCACAGCGAAATACCGCATTGTACAGCATTCCTCTTCTCGCATCGGAAACAGGGCAGATAATACCGTCAAATCCCTTTGCTCCGCACGCAAGCGCCGCCATCGTTGAAACAGCAAGGCATGGGAGCTTTTTCGCAAAAGCCAAGCCCTTTGCCGTCGAAACACCGATCTTAACGCCCGTAAATGAGCCCGGTCCGACCGTTAAAGCGATCTTGTTTATTTGGCTGACATCTGTCTGAGAATCTTTTAATACGCTCTCTATCGATGGCAGCAGTGTTTTTGAATGTGTAAGCCCGCTGTTTGAAAATGCCGAGGCAATAACCTTTCCGTCTGCCGCTACGGCTGTGGCACAGGATTGCCCCGATGTATCAAAAGCAAGGATCATCTCATTTATGTTTTTTTCAGTCATCGAGCATTATCACTCTTTCATTTTCGTTTTCACCGTAGCAAAAACTTATTCTTACCGCATTGTCGAAACCGTCGCAGTTCGTTCCTGCCCATTCGACAAATATCAGATCCGCATCACTGTCGTAAAACCCCGTCGAGTAAAGATCGTCCTCGTCTGTTATACGGCATAGATCGTAGTGCATTACCTTTTTGTCCTCGGTCATGTATTCGTTGCAAAGGGCAAATGTCGGGCTTGTTACACGCCCCGTATACCCCAACGCCTGCATACAGCCTTGAACAAAAACCGTCTTTCCGGCACCCATCTCACCGT
The DNA here is from genome assembly GCA_015067385.1 of Oscillospiraceae bacterium. Lineage (GTDB taxonomy): Bacteria > Bacillota > Clostridia > Oscillospirales > UBA644 > HGM12619. The sequence continues at coordinate 6,178 of SVMP01000001.1, forward strand.
CGAGACATACCGTGGCGCCTTGCGGAAATGTTTTCAAAAGCTCTGCGGCGATCTTTCTTGTCTGCTCCGCAGAAGTAGATATATATTTCATTTTTTACGTTAACTCCAATATTTTCATTATCGAGTTTACTACCCAGTACATCGCAGGTATCGTCAGAATATTCAACAGTATGCAGACAAACGTTATCGCATTGCCGAATACGTAGTCAAGCCCGTATTCCTTATAAAAAACAGTCATCGAGATCATCGGGGATGCCGCAAACACTATCGTTATAACGCCCACCGCCATCGGTGAAAACAACCCCGTCAAAGCTAAGCCGACACCTAAAACGAACGGTATAACAAAACATTTGAACGGAATGAAAAGATATGTCATTCTGTCCTTGAAAATATTTTTTATGTTAACACCGACAAGCATCATGCCGAGGTACACCATCGCAAGATATGACAGCGCCGAACCGAATTTATAAAGAGGCTCCTGAATAAATGACGGTAAATTGAATCCGAGCATTTTAAGGATAAACGATATTATAAAAACGACTGTTACAGGATTTATGTGTATTCCTTTTTCCTTCTTTTCGCCCGAAAGCTTTTCGCCTCCGACTGCAAGCAGGGATACAGTAAGCGTCCATGAGATCATGTCCGACCCCAATGCGAATATCGTGCACGCAAGCGAGCCTTCGTCACCGAATATGCCCTGACATATCGGCATTCCCAAAAATATTGCGTTCGGTGCCGAACAAAGCGACAGCAGAATGTATTTTCTTGCCGCCTCTGCCTTTGTTATTTTCGCAAACAGGAATCCTACGCCCAACAACATAAGAGTTATTACGGCGCCTGCAACGAAAAGGGGAAGCTGGTCGATTATCTGCTGTTTTGTTATGTTCTGCGAAAGCAGTTTCGATGCAAGCCATGCGGGAAACATCAGTCTCGTTACTATTTTCGACACCGCACCTGCCGCATCCTTGGATATGTAACCTGTTTTAACGGAGATAAAGCCTGCCGCCATGAACATACCCAATACGGCGACACACTGTATAATAGTTAATATTTCACTCATAATAAGATATTATATCACAGTTCTTTGCGAAAAACAAGTCCTGTTTTTGATTTTAACACAGAAAATCTATTGTTTTTTTGGTAAATTTGTGATATAATTAATTGTTCCCGATAGGACAGACTTTGAGCTGTCTTTGTTTGGAAATCCAAAACATAATTAAGTAAGGACCGCACTTATATGCCCACAACAGACACCGCACGCCGCAAAAGACTTGCACGCAGACGCAGAAAAAGAATCATCCGAAAAGTGACCACCGCCGTTTTATCCGTTGCCGTTATAGTCGCAACATTTTTTATCGTCTGGTCTATTATCGACCGTGATGATGACGTTACTGAAAACAATAATGAAAATTTCATTTCGGACGAACACGGACAGTCCGACAGCGGAACCGTTTTTAACCCCGACCCCGATCCTGTTACTGATCCCGAACAGCCTCCCGTCGAAACAGAACAGAAACCCGATCCCGAACCCGAGCCCGAAATAAAAATGATGACTGTGGAGCTCAAAAAGGAAGATATAAAAAAGGGTATTCTTATCCTTGTCAACCGTCAGTATCTGTACGATTTCCCCGAAGATGACAAGCTTATCGATATGTTTACATATAAATCATCCGCATATAAGTTTCGTGATACGGGCATGATGATCGACCCCGTTGCCGGTGAAGCGCTCAACGAACTGCTCGTTGATTTTTACAACCGTACAAATAACGGCGATGTTAATATTATCAGTACATACCGAACTCTCGACGATCAGAAACGTATCTACGCTTCAAAGCTTGATTATTACGGCGGAGACGTTGAAACAACGGAAAAATGGGTAGCCGTACCGGGTGCAAGCGAGCACCATACCGGGCTTGCCATTGACCTCGGTATCTACACATCCGACGGCGAAAGCTTCGATTTCAGAGGCGAGGACGAATATGCCTGGATCAATGAAAATTGCTATAAATACGGCTTTATCGTCCGTTACGATTCCGCTAAGACGGATATTACGGGAATAGCCTATGAACCGTGGCATTTCCGCTATCTCGGTCTGCCTCACTCCGAGATCATTTCAGGTACAAGTCTTTGCTATGAGGAATATATCGGCTACATCAAGGCGTATCCTTATGATGGCGACCATATGTTCTTTACATCCGAAACGGGAGACAAATATGAAATATTCTATCTCAGATCGGAAGGCGAGACAACGACCTTTGAGCTTCCCGAGGGCTCGGATTATTTCGTTTCCGGCAACAATGTTGACGGATATATCATAACCGTAAAGTCAGGAAAATAAAAATATGAAGATCCGTAATTCATTATCAAACGATGTTTCATCAATCATGGAAATAATAAATGCCGCAAAAAAGTTTTTTAAAGAAAACGGCATAGACCAATGGCAGAACGGAAACCCCAACGCCGAAATTCTGTCAAACGATATAAAAAACGGCGAAAGCTATGTTGTCTGCGATGAAAAAGACACCGTTTTCGCAACAGCCATGATCTCAATGAACGGCGAACCGACATACGATAAGATCTATGACGGAAAATGGCTCAACAACGGCAGTTTCGGCGTTATCCACCGTGTTGCCGTAAGCCCCTCCGCAAAAAAATCGGGGCTTGCTTCCATGCTCGTTTCTTTTGCCGAACAACAGACCCGTGCCGCAGGCTTTTCAAGTCTTCGTGCAGATACTCATGCCGATAATATACCCATGCAGAAAATGCTTGAGAAAAACGGCTTTGTTTATTGCGGAAACATCTTTCTTTCGGACGGCTCTCCCCGTCGCGCATATGAAAAAATGCTTTGAATAAAAATAAATTTGCCCTTTATGTCAAAAATATGTTGACATAAGGGCATTTTTGGTTTATAATGTATATATAAATTTTATTAACATAAATAGGAGAATCGTACAATGTATAAATACCTTATCGGCACTAACGAACAGAACATCGAATTTAAGCCCAGAACATATGTTTGCAACCGTGCTGTCCTTCCTCCGCAGATCGACGGCCGTCTCGACAAGCCTTTCTGGGACGCTGCTGAATGGAGCGAGGAATTCGAGGATATCGAATGGAACTCCGTTCGTCCCGCACCGTATCACAAAACTCAGATGAAAATGCTTTGGGATGATGAAGCCCTCTATATCGGCGCTTATCTTTGGGAAGATAAGATCTGGGGTACTCTTACCGAACGTGACTGCGTTATTTTCAACGATAACGACTTCGAAGTTTTCATCGATCCCGATGGCGATACCCACAAATATTTTGAATTTGAAATGAACGCTCTCAACACCGTTTGGGACCTTCTTCTCGTTAAACCCTACAGAGATGAAAACATGACCGTGTTCAACAGCCTCGATATCCAGGGCCTCGAAACCGCTGTTCATATCGACGGTGTTATCAACGATCCCTCAAAGATGTCCGAAAACAAAGGCTGGTCCGTTGAGATCAAGATGCCTTGGAAAACTCTTATCGAAGGCGCAAAATCTCAGAAGCCCGTTCCCGGCGCTTACTGGAGAATCGACTTTTCACGTGTTGAATGGCGTACAGAAGTAAGAGACGGCAAATATGCTAAAGTTATCAATCCCGAAACAGGCATCCGTTATCCCGAAGATAACTGGATCTGGTCTCCCATTGGCCGTGTTGATATGCATATGCCCGAACTCTGGGGCTTCCTCTATTTCCAGGATGAAGCTAAAACTCAGCCCGAATTCAAGATCCCCGAAAACGAATATCTCAAATGGGAACTCCGTAAGCTCTACTATATGCAGAGAAACTACTTCAAACAGCACGGTTGCTACTGCAAAGATATGAAAGAGCTTTGCGGCGACGAAACTCCCGCTATCGATCCCGTTATCGAAACTACCTCCAATACCTACGAGGCTCATATTCCCGCAGTAGGCGGCGGTAATATTTACATCCGTCACGACGGTCTTGTTTGCATTAAATAATTAATAAATAATAAAAAAATTTTTTATGGATGGTGATTTAAAGATGATTACCTTTACCGATGAACAAAAGGCTCGCATTGATGCCGATTATAAAATTGCCGAAGAACTTGCGGCAGGCAGAAGATATGATATCTGCAACGATCTCGGAAGATGTATAAACGAAACAGAGGAATACTGCTTTAAATTCCTCGTTGCTTATCTTCCCATGACCGACCTTACAAACTGGTCAGGTGAACTTTTCTATAATCATGTTCACACCTGTCTTGAAAACCTTGCCCTCGTTCCTTGGGCAGACGGTATTGACACCGAAACATTCCTCAACTTCGTACTTATGATGCGTGTTAACAACGAAAACCTCGAACATTACAACGCTATCATCTTCAACGAAGTATGGCCCAGAATCAAAGACCTCAGCATGGGCGACGCAGCTCTTGAAGTAAACCTCTGGTGCTTCGAAAAAGCTACGTATTCCTCTACCGATATGAGAACCGTTTCTCCTCTTACAATGATGAGAAACACCAACGGCAGATGCGGCGAAGAATCCACATTCCTCACCTCCGCACTCCGTGCTTGCTGCATCCCTGCAAGACAGTGCTATACTCCCCGTTGGGCTGCTTCCGAAAGTAACCACGCTTGGGTAGAAGTTCTTGTTGACGGTAAATGGTGCTATATCGGCGCCTGCGAACCCGATGCTTTCCTTAACAGCGGCTGGTTCCGTATGCCTGCGTCCAGAGCAATGCTTACCAATACAAGAGTTTTCTCCGGATTCCTTCCCAAAAACTCACGTTTTGTTCAGACAACCACCAAGATCAAAGAGCTTAATACTCTTGATATCTATGCAAAAACACGTGACATTACCTGCACAGTCGTTGAAAACGGCGCTCCGAAAAAAGATGTTCGCGTAGAAATGGCTCTCATCAACTTCGGTTCTCTTTACGATTTCTCCGACAGTCTTACCGATGAAGCAGGTAAAGTTTATTTCACTACCGGTTACGGCGATCTCTTTATTACCGCAACTATGGACGATAAAGTTCTCTACGGTAAGATCGACGTTCGTGAAACCGATAACGTAACTCTCGATTGGGCTAACGCTACTTACTTTGACGGTCTCCCCGCAGAATTCGATTTCGATCTTATTCCTCCCGCACCGTCCGAACTTGCAGATCTCGAACGTCCCGCAAATGCCGAAGAGATCGTAAAAGCTTTCCAGGTACGTCAGAAAGCAGCAGAACAGATCAGAATCAACTACAAAAATACTTTCTTCAACGAAAACAGCGATCACGAACTTCTTCATAAATATCCCGAATATGCCGCTGACATCAAGCAGTTCCTTATCGATGCTCAGGGTAACTCCGAAAAGATCATCGCATTTATCGATGATCCGAAGAATATCGCAGATAAATGCGCATTCCTCAAGACTCTCAGCCGTAAGGACTTCGGTGACTGTGACAACATAATCCTCGAAAAGCATTTTGCTCATCAGATGAAATATGCGGAAGCTTTTGCCGATAACAGACTTACGTTCGAACGTCATCTTCTCGCTATCCGTATCGCAAACGAATGGCTTTCCGACTACACCGCAGCTATCGAAGCATTCTTCAGCGATGAACAGAAAAAGGCATTTATCGATAACCCCGCAACCGTTCATACCTACGTTGAAAATGAGATCAGCGTCAGCGTAACCTGCGACTACGACACTCTCGTTGCTCTCCCCTATAATCTTCTTCTTACAAAACGCGGTTCTCAGTTCTCCAAAGCCGTTCTCGAAACCGCTATCTGCCGAAGCCTCGGTATCCCTGCAAGAACATCTTACACCGGCGAAGTAGAATACTGGAAAGACGGCGAATGGTTCTCCATGAGAGGCGTTGCTCTCAGCGCTGAACGTTCCGCAACCCTCGTTCCCACTTTTGTCGGCACCGAAGAAGCGTACAAGAACGCTCATCTCGAACGCTATGAAAACGGCGTATTCACTCCCGTTCCCATGTTCCGCCGCAGAAGAACCGAAACAGAACAGCTTCCCGATGAAGGTATCGCTCTCGTTCCCGGTAATTACCGTCTTATGACCAACTTCCGTATCAAGAACGGCGGTATTCAGGCTAAAATGTATCACTTCTCCCTCAAAGCAGGCGATAAGTACGTTGCAGAGTTTGAAGTAAGAGGAACAGAACCTGTTTCTAAGGACGAAGCAAAAACCGTTTACGATGCGGCTGTCCTCGATAAAGAGGGTAAAGAATATAAGCTTTCTTCTCTCGTTAAAGAAGATGTTACAGTATTCGCATGGCTCGGCGTTCGTGAAGAACCCACAGAACATCTCTTCAATGAAATGCTTTCTGTTACCGACGCTTACAAGCCCTTCGCTTCCAACATCTACTTTATGATCAAAGAAGACGGCGACCTTACTCACGTAACCCTTAAAAAGCTTCTTGACCGTCTGCCCGAGATCAATATCATGTACTTCAAGAACATTCCCGATGAGGTCTATGCTTCTCTCGGTACCAAAGATAAGCGTCTCCCCCTTGCAATTGCAGTTAACAAAGAGCTTAAGGTTTCTGTTATTTCTACCGGTTATAACATCGGCAGCGCAGAACAGCTCCTCAAAGCCCTCGAAAATAAATAATTATTGTTAAAATAACATAGGAGGTATTGATTATGGCGGAAAAATTCTCTATCACGATTGCCCGTCAGTGCGGAAGCCACGGCCGCTCCGTTGCAAAGAAAATAGCGGAAAAACTTGGCATTGATTATTATGATAAAGAGCTTATTTCCCTTGCCTCAAAAAAGAGCGGAATAAACGAAAAGGTTTTTGAAAATTTCGATGAGAAACCCACAAACAGCCTTCTCTATTCCCTTGCCATGGGCGCATATGCCATGGACGGTCAGTATGTTTACTGGGGTGATTCCGCTGTACCGCTCTCCGATAAGGTCTATAATATCCAGTCCGATCTTATCCGCAGTCTTGCCGCTGAAAAATCATGTGTTTTCCTCGGCCGCTGTGCAGACTATGCGTTGAGAGACGACCCTCGCAGCCTTCATGTTCTCGTTACTGATCTTCTTCCCACCCGTGTTGCTAATTACATGGCTGAAAACAATGTTATCGATGCAAAAAAAGCAGAAGATGCTGTTTTGAAGATCGATAAAAAGCGTGCAAACTATTACAGTTTCCACACCAACAGATCATGGTCTTCCGCTGACAGCTTCGATCTCTGTGTTCGCACAAGCGTTCTCGGTATCGACGGAACAGCTGATATGATCATCGCTTATGCTGAGAAGAAATTCGGCAAACTTAACTGATAAAAGCATAAAATTAAGACTGTACGGTTTTTCCGTACAGTCTTCTTTTTGTTTAACCCAATAAAACATCTGTTATAAGCATTATGCAAAATCCGACGAGAAGCGCATATGTCGCTCCTCTTTCATTTCCGTGAGCATGAGTTTCGGGGATCATTTCATCGCTTATAACATACAGCATCGTGCCGCCGGCAAATGCGAGCGCAAACGGAAGTATTGCCGAGGATATCGTAACCGCAAAATAGCCGATCAATGTTCCAACAACTTCAACAACACCCGTGAGCATTGCAATTATAAAGGTTTTTGACGGCTTAACGCCTGCCGCGATCATCGGGCCTATTATGACCATGCCTTCCGGAATGTTCTGCAATGCGATACCGCCTGCTATGATCAACGCCTGAGATGTGTCTCCCGAACCGAAGCCTACGCCTGCCGCAATACCTTCGGGCAGGTTATGTATTGCGATCGCCATAACAAAAAGCAATACCTTGCTAAGATTCGAGCTTTTGTGATCCTCAATATCCGCACCGACGATCTTATGCAGATGAGGCACGATCTTGTCGATAACGTTCAAACAAAGCGCACCTGCAAATATTCCCGCTACCGTTATCAGTAAGCCGAACTTTCCGCCGTAGTCAAGAGAGGGGAGAATAAGCCCCAAAACCGCCGCGGCAAGCATAACTCCTGCCGCAAAAGACAAAACTATATCGGAAAAAGTGTGCGATATTTTCTTGAAAATAAAGCCGATGACCGCGCCGATGACCGTCGCACCGCCTACGCCGAGGGCTGTCAATAATACCATTTCCATATTTTCGGAAACCTTTCGTTTTTACATCTTTTAAATGAGCTGCCCCCTGAAATTTAGGGAACAGCTCCTTTTTTTATTTGGACATCATTATCTCGGAAATAATATCGAGAACTTTCTGATGGCATCCGCCGCAGCCCGTGGAGCAGTGCGTAACCTTCTGAACATCCTCAAATGCTTCGAGAACGTCTGTGAATTTTTTGTTTACATGAAGAGCATCTTCAATATCTGCATAGCTTACCTTCTTGCAGTTGCATACCATATAATTTTCCTTCATCGTGATCAGCCTGCCTTTATTCTTTTTCGCTGAAATCGTCTTTACCTACACCGCAAAGGGGACATTCAAAATCTTCGGGAAGATCTTCGAATTTAGTGCCGGGAGCAATACCGTTGTCGGGATCGCCCACTGCTTCATCATATTCCCAGCCGCATACATCACATACATATTTTTTCATTTTAATTTACCTCCGTAATTGTTGTTTATTTTTTTTTTAAAGTACGAGTGACGGGGGATTGTATATCCTTGCCGCAAGTTCCTGGTTTAACATATAAAGGCTCTTCGGATCTGAACCGAAAAGATCCATTTTGGAAATAAGATCGTTTGCGTTTGTTTCTTCTTCGCCCTGTTCCTTAACGAACCAGTCAAGGAACTGCATTGTTCGGAAGTCTCTGACATCGTATGCAGCACCGTAAATATCGTTGATAAGAGAGGTTACGTACTGCTCATGTTCGAGGCCTGCCTTAAGAACATCCATGTGACATGTGAATTCTTTATCGGGCTTTGCAATAGCTTCAAGCGTTACAGGCATATTTTCGTTCTGAAGATATGTGTAAAAAAGCATCGCATGATCTCTTTCTTCCTGCGCCTGGATCATATACCAGTTTGCGAAACCGTCAAGACCCTGCGCTTTGAAATAATTGGAAAAATCAAGATAAAGATAAGCAGAATAAAATTCTTTGTTTATCTGTTGATTTAAAAGCTCGTGTACCTTTGTATTTAACATTGTTCTGTTTCCTCCTGAATGATTTTATTTTATTTCTTCAAAATCGGATGCGCCGTGCTTGCACAGCGGACAGATATAATCGGACGGGAGAACGTCTCCTTCGTAAACATATCCGCATATCTTGCAGACATAACCCTTCTTGCCGTCTGTTTCGGGCTTGGGTTTAACATTTGCCTGATAATAATTGTAGGTCATTGTCTCTTTATCGGAAATAACTCTCGCTTCCGTAACGGAACAGATAAACATTCCGTGGGTGTCAAGGTCGATATACTGCTCAACCTTAAGAGACATAAACGAATTTATATATCTCGGCAGGAAGATAAGACCGTTGTCTGAACGGAGAGGCGTGCAATCTGCAAATTTATCGACATTTCTTCCGCTTACAAAACCGAATTTTTCAAAAACCGTGAACGGTGCGTCTACCGTTAAACAGTTGATGTTCATTTTGCCTGTCTGTTTGATTATATGATGAGAATAGTTCTCTTTATTTATCGTAACAGCCAATCTGTTGGGCGTGTTCGTTACCTGTGTTACTGTGTTTACGATAAGGCCGTTATCTTTTTTGCCGTCGTTTGATGTTACAACATAAAGTCCGTAGCCGATGTTGAAAAGCGCCGTAAGATCGTTTTTGTTTGCGGTCGCATCCTGTCTTGCAAGATATTCCTTGCAAAGCTCACCCGAAAGCTCGTCAAGCTGCTTTGAACTTTCATCGTTGAGCGCGGAAAGGATCTTAACGGTCGTTTCGGTAAAGGTAATGTTTTTACACGGCTCAAGCATTTCTTTCATAACCTTTGCCGCAAGAGGCGCCCAGCTTCCGTTTTCAATAAGAGCAACTGTTCTGTTTCTGAAATTACGGGCTGTGAGATGTTCGATAAATTCTCTCATGAACGGGAAAATATCGGCGTTATATGTCGTTGTCGCAAGCACAAGCTTGTTAAAACGGAATGCGTCTGCCACAGCTTTCGCCATATCGCATCTTGCAAGGTCGTAGACAGCAACTTTCGGACATCCGTTTGCAGTAAACTTTTCCGCAAGCTTTGTAACAGCCTTCTTGGTGTTTCCGTAAACAGATGTGTATGCTATAACAATGCCTTCTTCTTCGGGCTGATAGCTTGACCATGTGTTGTAAAGATTGATATAATAACCGAGGTTCTCTTTAAGAACGGGACCGTGAAGCGGGCATATCGTCTGAATATCAAGGGTTGCGGCTTTTTTGAGCAGAGCCTGGACCTGTGCACCGTATTTGCCTACAATGCCGATAAAATATCTTCTCGCTTCGTCTGCCCACGGTTCGTCTGTGTCGGGTGTTCCGAATTTGCCGAAGCCGTCTGCGGAGAAAAGAACTTTTTCGGTGCTGTCGTACGTTACGATAACTTCGGGCCAGTGTACCATCGGCGCCGTAACAAAAACAAGCTCATGCTTGCCGAGGCTCAGAGTGCTCATTTCGCCGACAACGATCTGTCTGTCTTCAAAATCCGTGCCGAAGAAATTTTTCATCATCGCAAACGCTTTTGCAGAAGAAACGATCTTCGCATCCGGATATGCTTTCATGAAATTGAAGATGTTTGCGGAGTGGTCGGGCTCCATGTGCTGAACGATAAGATAATCGGGATCTCTTCCGTCAAGAGTGTTCTGTATATTATCGAGCCATTCGTGTGTGAAGGCTGCGTCAACGGTATCCATTATTGCGATCTTTTCGTCGATGATCGCGTAAGAGTTGTATGAAATACCGTTCGGAACAACATACTGTCCTTCAAATAGATCAACTTTTTTATCGTTTACACCTATATATTTGATATCGTTTGTTATTTTCATATGCTTTCTTTCCTTTTATTTGCTGTACCCTTATTATACCACATTTTTTTAAAAACTTCAAGACTTATTTAATTTTTTTATTCAATGATTTTTCCGTCTGTCGAGATCGTTATTACCTGCCACGGAATAAATTTTCCGCTTGCCATCAATGCTCTCTTTACCGCATTTTCAATACCGCCGCAGCACGGAACCTCCATTCTCACGACTTTTACGCTCTTTATATTGTTCTTCGCAATTATCTGCGTGAGCTTTTCGGTATAATCACCTTCGTCAAGCTTGGGACATCCTATGAGCGTTATATGGTTTCTGATGAATTCATTGTGAAAGTTTCCGTATGCGTAAGCCGTACAGTCCGCTGCTATCAGAAGATTTGCGTCCTCAAAATACGGTGCATTTACGGGAACAAGCTTTATCTGGCACGGCCACTGTGAAAGCTGACTCGTTACGGATGCTGTTTTTGCCGCAGGAACGGCGCAGTCTCTTTTGATCGATTTCGATTGTGTTCCGGGACAGCCGCAGGGAAGTTTTTCACTCATTTTCTTTACCTTCGCTTTCTTAACAGCCTCTTCGTTGTATTCGGGCGCTTCACGTTCTTCAAAGCTTATTGCATCTGTCGGGCAGGCGGGTAAACAGTCTCCCAGTCCGTCGCAATAATCTTCTCTTGTTAATTTAGCCTTGCCGTTTACCATCTCTATTGCGCCTTCGTGACATGCCGCAGCACATGCGCCGCAGCCGTTGCACTTTTCTTCATCTATCTTTATTATTTTTCTTATCATTTTTCTAACCTCACTTACTTTGGGGCTTGATTTTATGGTTATATTATAGTATAATTAAAATAAAAAGTATGTTGAATTTTCAACAAAAGGAGTATCCGTTGAAAAAATATTATGATGTTCTGAAAAAATGTCCGCTCTTCGATAATATTGAAGAACATGACCTTTTTACAATGCTCACTTGCCTGAACGCAAAAACGGTGTCTTTTGATAAAAAATATACGATATTCGCAGAAGGCTCGCCTGCAAAGCTTATCGGTATCGTTCTTTCCGGCTCTGCTCAGATATTTCAGGTCGATTATTACGGAAACCGCAGTATTCTTGCCGAGATCGGTCCCTCCGAGGTCTTTGCCGAGGATTTTGCGTGTGCCGAGATTTCGGCAATGCCCGTATCAATTATTGCCAATGAGCCTGCCGAAGTTATGCTTATAGACTGCGACCATATTCTTCATACCTGCAAAAACAGCTGTGGCTTTCATCAACAGCTCATTTTTAATCTCATGAAAGACCTTGCAACGAAAACCATACATTTTCATCAGAAAATAGAAATAACATCCAAACGTACCACCCGTGATAAGCTTCTGACATATCTCATGTTTCAATCAAAAAAATTCGACAGCAATTCGTTTTCGATTCCTTTCGACAGACAGGAGCTTGCGGATTTTCTCGAGGTTGACAGGAGCGGCCTTTCGTCCGAGATAAGTAAATTAAAAAAAGAGGGCATAATCAACAGCCGAAAAAATTTCTTCGAGCTTCTTTGATCATACCCATTTTCTGCTTATTTTACCCAAACGCCTCGATCGCCGAGATCAGTTTGAGCTTTTCAATATCGATCTTGTCCCGTCCGTACGCATCGATAAACCGTGAAGCGTATTTGTCCGTTTTGAGATTGAATTCGAGCGTCCATATCGCCCAGTAAAGGTCGATGTGCCTGTCTGCAATGCCGCCGTTTCCGAGATCGATAAATGCGCTGAAATTCCAGTTGTTAAGAACGATGTTAGGCAAACAGTAGTCACCGTGAATGAGCGTATCTCTGCAAAGACTGCCTTTTTCACGTTCCGCTATCTCAAAAACTTCTTTTGCGGACATATTTCTGTATTCTTCACAACAGTACGACGGGTCAAACATCCCTGCTTCGTAATTCGCTTTTAACGTCTGCAAATACTCCGCAGTTCTGTCTTTTATCGGGCATCCGTCACCGCTTGTTTCGTGTAAACAACGCAATCTCTCCGCCAAAATATCTGTAAGTCTTTCGGGGTCTTCGAGATATTTTGCAAAAGTGCAGTCCTCACCCTCGACTTTTCTCGTCAACAGCCAGTCTTTTTCGTTTTGAACATAACAGAGAACCTTCGCAGCCAAGCCCTTTTTATGAAAATACCGAGTCATCTCGGCTTCTTTTTTCAGAGTTCCGATAGGGGAGGCTTTGAGATAATATCCGTCGTCTTTATCAATAAAAAATACTTTTGCTTCGGGCGAGCAGCTGCTGTCGTATATCTTTGCGTCTTTTATTATTTCAACCGTCTCTTTCGGAAAATATGAAAGATCGGGGTTTTCGATAAGTGTTCGTTTCATTTTCTCCTTAAAAATACCTCCAAGCCTTTCGGTTTGGAGGTATTTGTGTCATGTCTTATTTTTTAAGTACGCCGAGGAAGTTTACAATGCAGAGAACTATACCTACAAGATTGTAGATGCCCATAAGAGAACCGAGGATAGAGAAAATAATTCCGATAATGGGAAGACCTGCAAGGATACCGATAAGGAAACCTATAATTGCAGTAATAACAAGGAAGATAACGAGCTGAACGACCAGCGAAACGATATCTTTCTCTTTAACTCTGAAAGTTGTGGGCCAAAGTTTCTTCAAAAAATCCATGACTATATCTCCTTTTTTTATTTGTTTAATTAATTATATCACAAAAAAGTCGGTTTGTAAAGAGCTTTTTCGTTTTTTGTCGATTTAAAACGAAACAGTTATTTTTACGGGCTTTGCGTTCGATCTAAAAGCGAAATATGTCGTCTCACTTTCGGGATCGTATTCGAAAACAAGCTCCTCGGTCTGTTTGCCCTCGGTTGCGGTTATTTTCTTCGGAGCACGCTTCGTCCAAACCCTGCACGACGCAGTCATTTCGGAAGGACCTTCCGCAGTAAATCTGATCGAACGGCTCGAATGAATTATCTTTTTCGCTCTTGCCGAAAGCGCAATAAGCTCGGAACCCTGCGTTTTATCGATTTTCGAAACATCATACCAAAGTCCGATCTCTCCCGCTTTTATTTCGGGGTCTTTTACCGTTCGCAAACGTGAATCAAACATATCGATAAACAGTCCGTCAAGATTGAAACTGCCTTCGTTTCCCTCGTCAAGCATCGATGTGACGTAATATGCACCTCTTCGAAGTGCGAATTTTGACGAGCTTTCCGCATGAACGAGATCCAAAACCGAATTTCTGTATTCATCGCAGAGTTCGGGTTCGGTAGCCAAAGCCTTCGGCTGTTTGCCGATAATTAAAACTTTTCCTTTTTCAACGTCATACCTGCCGCCGCTTGCTTCTTTCCCGATTCCGAGAACTTCAAACAGATGCTCCGCAGGCGAATCGTATTCGTTCTGACCGTCGTTCCACCATTCACGAACCTTGTTGAACGGATCCGAGCCGTCTCCGACGTAAACAAGCGTTCCGCCGTTTTTTACCCAGCCCGCGATCGCCTGGTTTATATCGGGCGAGGACGGCTTCATGTATTCGTACGATAAAATCAGAACGCTGTAACCGTCAAGATACGTTGCAAATCTTCTGATGTTGTCTAACTGAACGGGACGCACCGCAATTCCCGATTTCAACAGCGGAAGGGAAAGACCGTAGAATGATGTGAATTCAATGCTGTCATCTCCGCCGTCTTCGGGGCATATCCGTTGAAACATCGCAGAGTCCGCCATCAATAAGCCGACTTCCGGTGTTTTTGTTATCCATTCGCTGTCAGGTTGGTCTGCCATGTCCCGAAGCGTGTGCATAACGGTCAGAAGATTCGTTTTGTATTCGGACGGTATTTTTATCATGAGTTCGTCGGGGATCGTGAAATCTTTTATGTCGTTGCCGTCTTCGATCCATTTTTTCTTTTGAACATCGATCTTTGCCGCCGTTTCTTCGTTTTCAATGTGTTTTCCCTGCATTACACGTCTCGGCCACGGGCAAACCTCGTAGCTTGAAACTTCCGGATGAAACAGCGATGCAACGACCGTTTTGTAATAATTCTCACGGTAATCCTGCCATGTGTGCCGCTGATCGTCTTCTATCGGGTCCGCAAGAAACCACATTTTTCTTCCGGTGCCTCGAACAAGCTCCTGCATAACCCCGTATTCAAGAAACGCCGTCTCAAACGTACGCTCTTTTTTTACGCCTCGGTAGTAGTTCGGCGGTCTTGATGTTCCCGTCCATATCTGCGCAATGTAGCCGTCTATTGTCGGCAGATCGATAAGCGCCGATTCGGGAGAGATTATTTTCCATTGAGAATAGTTTATCAGAGAATGGGTCGGAACGTAAAACCGAAGAAGACGTCCGTATTTTACCATTGCGTATTCCTTAAGCTCCGAGCATAAGCGGTCAAGCGTCCTCGTGTAAAGATACTGCTTTAACTTCGAGGCTCTGTACTGCGCGTCGCATGAGCTTTGCGGATCTTGCCACGGCTCTTTGTAATATATCTGCCAGTCCCGTTTGAACGCTTCCGAATATCCCGCCTCGACCCAGAATTCAGGCTCTTCAAGATGTATCGCTTCAACTCCCGCATCGACTGCTCCCTTGAGCTTTTCCGCAAGAAAATGCGCAAAGGAGTTTGACGGTACCATATACGGAATATTCCCGCCGTGTTTTATTTCGCTGTCTTTTTTTCTCTGACCTTCATCCGTGTGGTCAATTCCGTCGAATTTGCCGAAAAGGTAGTCATTGTAACTTCCCCATGAAACACCTGTCATAAGATGAATGACGTACCCTTTTTCTTTCCATTTTTTTACACGTTTTTTAATGTCATTAACTCCGTAGACCATTACGAAATCGCACTGTACATCAAATTCAGAGCTGTACGCCGCCGCTTCCTGTATACCGGTCCGCTCTTGGTTTCGGTCATATTCCTTCATTCTAAACGTCTCCCCGATCGTTTAAAATTCAACGGTTTCAAGCCATCTGTCTGCCATCAGTCTGTGCCCTGCCATCGTCGGATGAACATTGTCCCATATAAGATATGACGGAGCTACTTTTTTTGCCCATTCGTCAAATATATCCTGGAACGGAACATACGCAAGTCCGTATTTCTTTGCAATGTTCGGAAGCTCTTTCTGCATCGGAGCAAGGCGTTCATAATAGTTTTTTACGGTCTCGTCGGTCGTGTTGATGTTTCCGAAAATAAAGTCGGCTTCGCATTTTGCGCTCGGAATATCTTCATACGGGTCTCCGTCTGTCCTCGAATCGAGATAAAACGGCTCGCAAAGAATTATTTTAACATCCGGAAGCGCATCTTTTGTCTTCTTTATCAACATTTCGACCGTGTCAAGATATTTTTTTACAAATTCTTCTACCGGAGCATTGAGATTTCGCATAATATCGTTGATTCCGGTGAGCAGGCTTACAACGTTCGGTCTGTATTTTATAACATCCTCGTCCCAGCGAGCGGCAATATCCTGCGTCGTCTGTCCCGAAATGCCTTTATTTATGAATTTCGGCATATTTTCAAGATTGTCCGCCGCAAGTCTTGCGCAGACCATTTCCGCATACCCATGACCCATTATATGATTGAGGTCCATGCAAAGACCTCTGCCGCCGTGCGTTATCGAGTCGCCGATAAACACAACCGTATCTTTTTTATTTAATTTGATCATTTTTATCACCCATCACTTTCGCAAATTAAATGCTTCTTTAACTAAGTCCGAAAATTTGTTTTTCCGATTTGATTATAGCACTTTTGTCTGAAAAAGTCAATAAAAAAGCACTTTTGTTCCTCCATGATCAAGCACGAGGTCAAAAGTGCAAAAGCACAACAGGATGGGCGGTGTATCCATCATCTCAGGTACTTCAAAGAAGTGTGTCGGGAACCTTTTTCGACCTCAATTGTGCTTAATGTAAGTATATTCCTTATAGGTCTGTTTGTCAATAGTATTGATCATTTATGCGATGACGTGCTATTAATATCTGCTTGTTCATAATTAAAAGTATTTTTTAAAACCATTGGTTTAACTGATTAGAAATTCATCAAAACACTCTTGACAAAAAGTGATTAGATGTGTATAATATCAGTGTGGACGAAAACAATAGAAAGGTTGATATTCTATATGAACAAGCAAGAAATATTTAACGGGTTATGGACTATTACAAAAGAAAAGCATAATGCTTGTAAAGAGGATGCGTCATTAGTAGATAAACATCATCCTACGGAACGAGGAGCTTTGCAACTAAAGGTCGGTATTTATAATGTTGCTGTTGCCGCCGGGCTCATCTCAGGAATAGATCGGGCAATCGAACTGATGAGCGAGAGATTTAAGAATTTAATACAGCATTTTCCAGACCTTGCTGACTATTATTACACGTTGCCTGATGATCAAAAAGAACTCATGGAGATTTCGCTCTACCCCGAAGTTTTTATGAGAGTCAACTTCTATAATACATACAATAACGATCTTGAACAAGCCGAGAAGGATGGAGATCCGCAAACGATCTTTAAGGCAAGAATCAAAAAAGAAGTACTCGACGATATTTTGAATATGTGGCGAGACTTCCGCGTTCAAAACGAATTGTTTGCTTTCGCTTTTGAAAAGGAGTGTTAATTAATGAACGATTATTCAATTCACGTATTAAACGGAAAAGTGATCGGAAATTCTGTTTTCTATCTTTTAGCCGATGATTGTTTTCGCAAAGAGTGCAGAAGACTTCATGATTTTACGAATAATCTTGATAAAATGCCTGCAGAGAAGAAGAAAAACATTGCAGAATATAAATGTGCCAAATACCGCTATGCAGCTGTATCCTTAATTCACGGTATTATTTATAATAATAACGAATGCCGGACAAAGTTCAACCTTGAAAAATATCATTATTTGATACAGCCTTTTGATGAAATGTTCAAAGAGCATTCTGAATATTTGGCTTTGTATGAATCTGCCTCTGCGGATGAAAAACCTGATTATAGTTTGTATTATATGGCGCTGGTGTTTACGGAAAGAGAGCTTTCGAATCTCAATGTTAAGAAACAGAATGCAAACGATTGGGAAAAAGTTGAACTTGAAGAACGTATCGGTGGATTACAATTTGCAAAAGAGTGTCTTAACGATGCCTGGCAGAAGAGAAAGGGTGAAGTACAGTGAAAGAAAAGCTTGAACTTTTAAAGTTGCTTGCTGATGAAACCCGTCTTGATATTCTCAACCTTCTTTTAAAAGAGGATTCATACGTTGAAAAAATTGCATGTGAACTATCACTGACACCTGCCACCATTTGTTATCATCTGAAAAAAATGGAAGCAGCGGGGATTGTTAACTGTTCCCGTTCACAATTCTACATTATCTATTCTCTGAACCGTGAGATTTTTGAAAAACCACTTTTGGAATTGATAAAAAAAGATAAAGTAATTATAGATACAGAAGAAAAATATAAAAAAGAGGTCATTTCAAACTTTTTCAAATACGGCAGATTGACGCAAATTCCCACTCAAAGAAAAAAGCGTGAGATCGTTCTTTCTGAAATACTTAAACAGTTTGATTTTGACCGTATGTATGATGAAAAAGAAGTCAACGAGATCATTTTGCATTATCATGATGATTTTTGTACAATTCGACGTGAAATGATTGCATTCGGTATGATGTCACGTAATTATGAAAAATATAAACGAATAAAATGAATAATACAATACGTATAGGCGAATATATATTGAATTATCGCAAAGAACGAGGATTATCTCAAGGAGAGTTCGGTTCTCTTTTGGGGGTAAGTGCTTATGCTGTGTCAAAATGGGAAAGAAAACTTTGTTATCCCGATATTTTCTTGCTACGCGATATTTCAGATATTATCGGTGTTTCAATAGATGAAATGTTTCGAAAAAACGAATAAAGCAGTTATTTAAAAAGGAGTACGATTTTCGTACTCCTTTAGATTTATTTTTTCTTTTTGAATTCGATAAGTCTGTAAATAGACGGGCTGAGGATGATGTTTGCGATAAGTTCAAACACGAAATTCAGTCCTACGTAGAAAAGAATTATATATGCGCCTACCGAAAGACCTTCAGCTGCAGCGCCGCTGTTGACTGCATCCATAAAGAAAACGAAGCAGCCGCAGACAAACAGACCTGTGTTAACAACGGGACAAACGATCGCACTTACGATAACAGCGATATATTTGTTTACGTTTTTGAGAAGATTGTACGTTAAACCTGCCAAAAAACCTGCCGCAATGCCTTTTAACAGTACAGTTATGACTGTTCCCGGAACGCTCATTCCAAACCAGAACATTGCGTCTGCCGTTGTGAAAAAGACAAGACCCGAAACTGCTCCGAGCCATGCGCCTGCGATAGGTCCGCAGATCGCCGCACCGAGTACGACCGGTATCAACGTCAACGAAATTGACGCAAAGCCGCCGATCTTGATGAAGCCGCCGAGGTATGAAAGTATCGCCACAAGCGCCGTGAGTAATGCTAAAAGCGCTATTCTTTCGATCTTTGCCCTCTCTGTTGTTGTATTCATTAAATTTTCCTCCTTGCTGTCGTCCGCTTATGCGGTACAACGCAAATAAATTTATATCAACCGCTTTCGCGGCAATATACTAACTGTTTTTTCGGTAAAGGATGTTAAGCCCCTTTAAAACGAGATATTCGTCGAGCACAATACTGTGCTTGCAAAGCGGAATTACCGTGCCTGCCATGCCTCCCGTTGCGTAAACGTTCAGCTCCTCGCCGAATTCTTCGTTTATTCGGTCTATCATTCCGTCTATCATGCTTGCGTTCCCGAAAAGTACGCCCGACCTCATGCAGTCTGCCGTGTTTTTCGCAATAACACCGTTCGGCATCTCAAGGCTGATCTTCGGAAGCTGCGCCGTGCCGTCTGAAAGAGCATTAAGCCCCATCATAACGCCGGGAATTATCGATGTTCCGATAAATGCGCCTTTATGATTAACGACCGTCATCTTTGTCGCTGTTCCTATATCAATAATAAGAGACGGACTTCCGTAGATGTAATGCGTTGCAACCGCCGCCGCAATTATATCGGCGCCGACTGATGACGGAATATCGCATTGAATTCCGATGCCGCTTTTTACACCCGGACCGACAAATATCGGTTCTTTACCGAATATAAATTTTATCGCTTTTTTTATTGATGAATTGAGGGGAGGAACGACCGACGCGACGATTATGCCGGTTATCTTCTTACTGTCTATTCCGTAAAGATTCATCGACTCTAAAAAACGGACGGCAAATTCATCTTCCGTTCTTTGCATGTTTGCCGAGATTCTCGAAACAAATTTCAGCTCGTCTTTTTCAAAACCGCCGAATGTAATGTTTGTGTTTCCGACATCAACTGTCAGTATCATCCCGTCACTTCCTCTCTTTCTTGAGTATATCACAGAAAATGTTACATTTCAATACATATTCTCTTTTTTATGTGTCAAAATGATATAATATCATGTCGAACGTAAATTTCAGCCCCGCAGGAAGACTGTCGATAATAATATATTCTTCCCTTGTGTGCGCGCCTGCACCGTCATAACAACCCACGCAGATCGCAGGTATTCCCATCGAAAGCGGTATATTGCAGTCCGTAGAACCGTTCGAGAAGTGTATCTCTCGGTCGAAATAACGTCTTGTCGCCTCTGCCGCACGGTCCATGAGCTTTTTCATGCCTTCTTCGTCAACATCTCCCTGGCAGGGTCTGTCTCCGACATTAGTCACGGTAACGGTAACACCTTTCGCGCGGTAAAATTCTATCGCCGCATTCAGATGCTTTTCCATAATATCCATCGATTCACGGCAGTTTGAACGGAATTCATACAGCATTTCCGCATGTTGCGCTATCGTGTTAACAGATGTGCCGCCGCTTATCGTTCCGACATTGTAAGTCGTTTTTCCTTTTTCGGGGACTTTGACCGTGTAAAGCGTATCGATGAGTGATGCAAGGTACGCTATCGCATTACGGTTGCCGAATGCTCCGTACGAATGACCGCCCTCGGTGTCTATCTCGATTTTGTAACGCTTTGAGCCGACTGCTTCTGTAACCGCATGGCAGTTGTGGCTGTCGAAAGTCACAAATTCTTTTATACGTTCGCCAAAGTCTTCAAAAAGCTTTTTCGTGCCCTTCAGATTTCCAAGCCCCTCTTCGCAGGAGTTTACAACGAAAAGTATGCCGCAATCTCTCGGCTTCAGCTGATTTTGAGCGATATATCTCGCCGCCAGCAAAAGAGCCGTAACGCTTGCCGTGTCGTCACCGACGCCGGGGCAGAAAACTTTGCCGTCTCTTATTTCAAGCGGCAGGGGTTCAACATCGGGAAAAACAACGTCACTGTGCGCCGCAAACACCACAAGCGGATTTCCTTCCGTTACTCCGACAGGATAAATCACGTTTAACGCCTCGTCGATGTAAACGCCCTTCGCACCGTTCTCTTCAAGCCAGTTTTTGCAGAATTCAGCACGCTTCTCCTCGTTTCCGGACGGCGCGGGGATCTTCGCCAATGTTAAAAGCAGATTATATTGCTCATCTTTTAAAGTTTCTGTATAATCAAGAATTTTCTCATCAATTTTCATTGCTTTTCTCCTTTGGATAGATTTACATCTCATTTACAACCGCTACGATCTTCTTTAAAAGCTCGATATCGAAATCTTCAAATTCGGTTGCGGAAACGTCGATGCCCGTCAATATTTTCAGCCAAGTCGCTGCGGCGGCAAACCGACCGTAATCCAAAGAAAGATGAAAACCGTCTCGGCAAAGCGAAAGTCCGCCGTTTTTATAGTCGAACTCCGCAACATTTCTGCGCAGATACTGAATTATCGTGCCGACAGGGATCAATTCTGCATTTACGGACTTTGCCATCTTTTCCGTAACTCTTATAATGCAGTCGTACATTTGATCCTGATCGTTATTGTACCTTGCAAAATCGCCGTGAGAGGAATCGGTCTCATAAGCCCATGTCTGATGAAAATACAGTTTTGCGTTCGGAACGGTATTCCTTACAACCTCGACAAGATTTGAAATATACGGCTCGTACGTCTCTTCGAGTCCGCTAAATCCGCTTACCTGCTGAACGGTGATAACGTCCCAGTCGTCCATTTTAAGTGCTTCCGCGATGCCGATCTTACGCTCCGAGCCGCCGCCGTTTCGTTCAAGATCGTAAAATTCGTTGTTTTGTTCAACATTCGTCCAGTGAGTCTCAAGACTGCAGCCGCCGATATAAAGGTTCGTTGTTTCCATGCAAACACCGTTGACTTTAGCCAACTTATGCAGCCAATTATGCGCATCCTGCGAAAAGCTGTTGCCGATTGAAAGTATTTTCATTTTGAAAGCTCCTTGTGAACTGATTATTTTTCTTTGATCGCTATTAGCAGATCAAGTTGCGAAGTTTCGTCGTTTCTGTCGGGAGAATTATAATAGTAAACATAATTCAGATGCTCTTCCAAAAGTCCGCAACTGCAGCCGTTTCGGTCTGAAAGATTCATTTCGTATTTGTCACTTTCTGCTACCCATCTGACGAGCCACTCCCACTCTTCGAAATTACCCATAGTTATCGTGTGCGCCGCATAAAGACCGCCTTCGAAATATTTTTTCGTTAACGGTTCTGCTATCTCCATATCGTCTGGAACAGTTATCCATCGTTCGTAGCCGTGGTTGCCGTTTTCATCGTCAGCATTCGAGCCGTAATGTCTGGCGGCAGGGTATGCGTTAAATAAATTAACGCTTTCAGCCCAACGGTCGATCACTCCGCCCGTGTATTCTTCCGGATTGTCGCAAACCGCAGTCACGCTCGCAACCGTCGCAGGCGGCAGATACAGAATTCGAATATCTCTGTCGGTGAGTTTATTGACTTTTTCGCTTGCGCGGTTCAGCTCTTCAAGATTTTTTTCTTCTTTAAAGTTGATTTTCGTTACGGTAAGCGAATCAACAATATCCATCAGATTCTCGTCATCGGGGAGCATGAATTTCGTGTCATCGATCTGCAGTTTATTCAGAAAAGATTTTATAATGCTTCTGATCGTCGAAAGCGCCGTTATTTCCCCATCTATTTCAACGAGGTTTTCTTCAAAAATATCTATCGCAGTCTTCGCGCTGTCGCTTTTTAATATGTCTGCGATCTGTTTGAGGGGAATACGGAGTTTACGTAAAATTATTATCTGCTGAAGTGTCCGGAGCGTTTCTTCGTCGTAGATCCTGTATGAATTTTCTTCATCGCGTACAGGGCAGATCAGCCCGAGCTGTTCGTAATAACGGAGAGTCCTTGCCGAAATATTGTATTTCTTTGAAACTTTGCTTATTGACTGCAATTCCATTTTTGAGCTCCTTTTTATTTGATGCTCTTATTATAAAGTATGACGCGATGTTAATGTCAAGTACTTTAATAATTAGTTGCTTCTTTTGTTAAAAACAAAGATAAATCAATTTATCTGGTCTTTTATTGAATCCCCAATTAGTAATTGATCACATTAAAATTGTTCACTAACTCACATTAAAATGTTCGTTAAAAAGAAGATAACAATTGCCTGCATCACGATCATAAGCGGTATGCCGACCGTGAAATAATCCTTTTGAGTCTTGTGTCTGAAAATATACATGCCTAAAAGTCCGCCCACAGCTCCGCCGATAAACGAAAGTCCGAGCAGGGTCACGATCTTTATTCTTGAACGGTTCTTTATCGCCGCAAGCTTGTCTATGCCGAAAACGATAAATGTTATAAGATTGATTATACCCCAATATATCGGGATAAAGCTGAAATTTTTAAAGAATGTTAAAAAATCAAACGTGATGTTCTCGCCTAAAAATCCCTTTATCATCAAAAACAGCAGTATCTGTATAACGAAAACGCATATTATCAGAACTCTCGACATCACATTTCGCTTTTCTATTTTTCTGTTAAACAGCAAAAGCGATAACAAAACACCGACCGAGCCGCCTAATATTGAAAAAACAGTCAACGCTCCGTCTATCTGCTTGTCCGCCGTATGTGCATAAAGCCAGGCGTTGATCGACGATAAAATAAATCCGAGCACGTTAATTATTATCAGATAATATTCAAAATGGCTAAGCTCCATATTGTTTTGCCTCATTCGGAAAATTTTTTCTATTATAACATACTGCGAAAAATTTATCAAGTGCCGAAAATATAAAATGCTCCGTTTTTTGCGGAGCAAGTGAGGAAATTTATTTTATTATGGATAATAAACATTGAAGAAAAATAAAAGGACACCGAATTTGGGTGTCCTTTTTCTGCCTTAAATTGGTATATAGGTAAATATTGAGGTAAAAACGAACAAAAGATCAACGATTCTTAATAATGTGTTTGTAGGTATATTTGTTTGATTACCGAATTAGACAACATTAATTAGCGGGAACAAAAGTTCCTGAAACAGATAAAACATTTATTCTTACATTCTGGTTATTATGATCTCCGAAAACAATATTAGCGATTAGAGAATGTGTTTCTTCCTTGCTACCATGTGCCGGAATTTTTATTGTTGTAGTTAAATATCCGTCATTTTCAGAATAGGCAGGATCTGAAGAAGATACATCCCACTCTTTTGTTAAAGCCACTTGCAAAGTAATAGAAGCATTATAAAAACTTCCCGGTACAGCTGGATCTATATTTATGGTGAAATCGGAGTAGCCAAACGTAATACCTATTTTCTGTTGTCGTTCTATTTTCCCATATTGTCCACTAATAATCAGATATTTCCTTATGTTGTCCTTAGTTAATGTTATTTCAGTCTGTTCGGGAGTCTGTTCTGGTAATGTTTTTTCAGACTGTTCACAGGCAGCAAGACATACCGATATTAATAAAATAATTGTAAAAATAGATAAGATTTTCTTCATAATCAAAATTCCCCTTCATAAATTAAACTGCTTTTTTTAAACATACTGTTTTTTCTTTGATTTCAATCTGATATCCATATTTTTTTGCTTCTTTCGCAAGTGCGGATTTGTTTTTTAGATAGTAATAATCTTTAGGTAATGCCTTACCGACACTTTTTTCGTACTGACTTTCAGTTAGTGAAAATTCTTGACTAGCTTCGAATAAGGGTATTATTTTTTCAAAGTTCAATTTAGCCATATCTTCTTCTCCTCTCTATGTGATGTATACATTATATAACGTAAATGTCTATTTGTCAAGGGTTTTTTAATATATAATTTTTACATAATATAATGTATGAGTTGTATGATGTATGGAGGATATAATGAAGCTACGTATACTTGATATTTTAGAGAAAAAAGGAAAAACAAAATATTGGTTATACATCCAATTAGGTTTAAGTTATCAAAATTTCAATAAAATGGTCAATAATCAAACCAACGGAATTAAATTTGAAAATTTGCAAGCACTTTGTGATATTTTGGAATGTACTCCAAACGATTTGTTTGATAAGTATCACGAGAAATAAAAAACTCTTCTATAGACTAAATCGACAGGTTTTGACCTGTCGATTTTTGTGTACTGATTATAAAAAGATATTCGACGTTTTTCTGATCGGATTTAAAACGTCACATAGTATTTTTGTCAAACATTAAAGTTCGGCACCATCATAATTTAAATGGTTATTGGCATTACGATACATCAGTACTGAAAACGACAAGTTTCTGTCAGCAGAGTACATATTCATAAATTCCGACTTTGAATTAATCTTTAGTGATATTCCGTCTTCGACGGAGTGATATTTTTTTGCCGTGCATAATTTATTGCCGTGCATAATTTTTGCAGTGCAAAAAAGTGATATTAAAGCCTGCGGCTTTAGTGATATTATATTCGCCTCTTAACTGCCGAAGGCAATATCTCTCGGCGTCAGCCGAATATCACTGCGAAGCAATATCACTCGCCGTAAGGCGAATATAACTGAAAACGACAAGTTTCTTTTGAAACTTGTCGTTTTCCTGGCGGAGAGTGTGGGATTCGAACCCACGTGGCTTTTGGCCTAACGGTTTTCAAGACCGCCTCGTTATGACCGCTTCGATAACTCTCCATGTATGAAACTGCTTTTACAGAATCACTTGTTATTCAGTTCTTTGGGAAAATACCTTGTGCTTGCCGTTTGCACGGTTTACTGTCAAGTCTTTCCAACAACATATGATATTATACAATAAACCGTGCCTTTTGTCAAGAACGTAATTGCTGTCAAATCCGAAATAATTGTGAAATGGTCATTTTAACACGTTGCCTTCCTCGGTGTCGTACATTATTTTTATATCTTCCTCAACGCCCGTATGCGCATTGATGTAAACATACACCGTGGCTTCTCCGTATATGTCCTTGCCCGAAAATTCGTAGCAGAGTTTTTCGTGTTCTTCAACACCGTTCGTCGAAATAAGGCAAAGTCGGCTGTTTTCGGGGGTTATCGCCGTTACCTTTTTTGCCGCCGCCTCTTCTGTCAGAGAGGGGATGAGGGTTCGTTTGGCAGAGTGCGAAATTAAATATTTGCTTGCGTCAAGCCCGATTATCTGTCCGTTATCGAGAGCTATCAATAATGAGATCTTGTCGGGATAGCAGTAAACGTTGTTTTTTACATAAACATAGTCCGCTTTCAGCA
Organism: Oscillospiraceae bacterium; assembly: GCA_015067385.1. GTDB lineage: Bacteria > Bacillota > Clostridia > Oscillospirales > UBA644 > HGM12619. Next base: position 32,594 of record SVMP01000001.1, read on the forward strand.
CGTTCCCTTCCTCACTGTAAAAAACGCATTCCATGTTTGACATCTTTATTTTTGACAGAAATTCCGAGCCTTTTTTTATTGCTTCGTCAAATGTTAATTCGGCATCCGATATCTCTCTCATTTTTGAAAAGAAAAGAGGGTAGCCCTGCCTCATCGTCACGGCAATATATTTATCGTCTCCGTCAAAAGTTACGCATTTAATATCCCCGACCGTCAGATCTTCGCCCTGCGTCAATGCCGACGGCTGACAGTTCAGAATATACGCCGCACGGTTTTTCGCTTCTTCATCGGTTATCGGGTCTTTGTCCGCAAGAAAAACGCTTTTGGGGTTCGATAAATGGCTCGAATAAAGTCCGTCATAATTAAGTTCGGGAAAATCAAGCCCGTTTTCCATGTTAATTAACGGATTTTCGCTGACAAACGTCTCTTCGCCGCCGTCAGTTGATGCTGTAACGTCAGATTGCCCATCCGTGTTCTGTCTGTCATCGAGTGAAATAAAGTCGAGAAGATCGTCATATTTCAGATTTTCGGAGTTTACTCTGTATTGAAGCTCCGTCATCTGCTGAGAAAGCGAGCGTGCCTGTTCGTAAAGTTTTTTAACAGTCTGCTTGTCCTCCTCGTCCTGCTCTCCGCCGTTCATCAACTCTTTTGCGAGCGAAAGAACGTATTCGCCCGACTGATTTAAAAATTTCGGTATCTGCTGAAGATTTAATTCGTCTGTCGGCAGTTCTTCAAGGCTCGTTTTTGCTGCACCTGCACGTTTCCAGACAGATGCCGCAAGATTCATCGCCTGATACGGTGAAGATGCGTACATGCTCTTCTGCAGATCGTTGCTTATCCCGTCAAGCTCCTCCGCAAGCTCCGAAAAGCTTTGTTGATACGAATATGCCGCGATCTGCTTTATGCTCGACGTGCCGTTGTTCGCTTTAATGATCATTCCTGCCGCCACGATCACCGCCGCACCGAGAAAACACAGCATCACCGTCAATACACTTTTTTTTATATACATAAAAACCTCCGATAAAAATCCTTTTTAAGATATTTTTACCGGAGGTCGTTTTATTTATTCATTTGTCAGATCAATAATTTTCTGCTTTTACTTCGAAATAAGCCTGGGGATGTTTGCAAACAGGGCAGAGGAGAGGTGCTTCATCGCCGGAATGGATATGACCGCAGTTAGCGCATTTCCAGAGAGTGGGAGCATCTTTCTTGAATACCTTGCCGTCCTGAATGTTTTTAAGAAGCTTGAGGTATCTTTCTTCATGTTCTTTTTCAACTCTTGCAACACCTTCAAACATGATCGCAATATCGTCAAAGCCTTCTTCTCTTGCTGTCTTTGCAAATTCAGCGTACATTTCGGTCCATTCGTAGTTTTCGCCTTCAGCCGCATTTATAAGATTCTTGTCGGTGGAAGCGATACCTCCGTGGAGAAGTTTGTACCAGAGCTTTGCGTGTTCTTTTTCATTGCCTGCCGTCTCTGCAAAAATGTTGGAGATCTGAACATATCCGTCCTTTTTTGCCTGAGATGAAAAGTACATATATTTTATGCTTGCCTGAGATTCGCCCGCGAAAGCGGCTTCAAGATTTTTTTCTGTCTGACTGCCTTTGAGTTCCATAATTTTATCCTCCATGGTGTTAAATTGATTCTTTTCTATTTTTACCCGACAGCGGAAAATTATTCTTCATCGGGAATAAATCTGTGAGTGCTTACACCGTCTTTTTCTTCTGCTTTTGCATAGTGTACGGTTCCTTCAAATCCGAGTTTTTCCTGAAGATCGGAAAGATGCTTCTTCATGTCGGGAAGATGAGTAACGGAGATTACTCTCGCCTTGTAAAGCGCCGCAATGGCTATAAATTCACTGAGCGCAATTGCCGCCTCGTCGAAAGATGTTGACTGATAAACTTCGTTGAAAAGAAGCATATCGTTCGGCTTGAGCGTATCGAGGAATCCCGAAACGGTCTCAACTTCTTCTTCAAAACGTCCCTGACCGATGTCAAGAGCCGTAAAGTATGCGTAAACGCCTGCAACGGGGGTGATTATTGCTTCTGTACACGGTACGGGCAACGCCGCCTGACCGAGAAGCTGGATTATGCCGACCGCACGTAAAAATACGGTCTTACCTGCATTGTTCTTACCTGTAATGATGTACGCCGCACAGTCTTTGTCGAATATAGCATCGTTCGGAACGAGAACATCGCCCGGACGTTCGTTTTTGTTTTTCTGAGCCTGCTTGAGCGAGAACCAGAGGTCGTAAATGTTTTTACATTCGAATCTGTTGCCTTCCGTGCAGAATTCGGGGGTACACATCGGAAGACCGAGACGCTCGTATGTTCTTTCGAGAATAGCCGCAAAATCATAGAAATAGAATCCGTCACGGATCTTGTCAAACGGCTTTTTAAGCTGATATGTTACAGACTGCATGTATGTTACAAGCTTTATCATGCTTCTTTCCGCAAGAGACTGAAGCTGTTGATCCGATTCAACGTCAAAACCGATGGAAATTACCATCTTATCTTTGTCTTTCATCGGGGGAGATTTCTGTTCGTAGCTGTACGGATCAGACGAGAGCTTGAACATTTCGCAGTCGCACATTCTGACGTATTTATCAAGCTTTGTTAAAATAACAAATGATGTGTTGAGGTTCAACGATTCTGCAAGCTCGGAAGCCATCGCTTTAAGCTCTTCAAATGCGGGGTTTTCAATCTGCGCTTTAACAAAGTCACGCATCTGGATCATAAACTGCGAACGTACATCTTTTTTGCTGAACGTTCTGTTGTACTGCTCATAGATCTCAAGGATCTTGAGAATACAGTCAGCCAAAGTCTGAACGGTAAAGATGGACGATTCTCTGTCGGATGTCGTCGATCTGCCGCCTGTCGTTGTAATAACGGAAGCTGCGGATGTCTTAACGATCTTAAGAGCATCCTCAAGCTTGAGATTAAGCTTTTCTATAAGCTCAAATTCGTGAAGCAGAGAATTGTTTCTCTTGAAATCTTCGAGAATTTCTTTTCTCCAGATAAGATTTTCAATATCCTGTTCGGGATGGCTGAGGAGTGCGAAAACCTTTTTCTGAAGGATTATGTCTACCGTAACGCCGTTTACGACTTCGTCAAGAAGAAGGCTCTTCATGGACATTTCAAGCTGTTTTGACGATTCTGTTTTTGACGGGTTTTTGTAAAGAAGGTCAAATTCGGGATACATTATTTGGTTTCCTCCTTCTTCTTTTTGAGACGTTCGAGCATTTGCTCAACAGTCATGTCATATTTGGAAAGTATATCTTTTGCGAACGAAGAGTTCTGAGTGCTGAGAGGTACGATCTTGTAAAGTCTCTTACCTGTCTTTTCATCGTTAAGCGCTGTAAGAACGCCTGCACTGTGCGGTCTTGTTTTCGTTTCTGTCGCATAGTCCTTCAAGCTGTGAAGATGTGTTACGAAAAGACCCGAAACATCGTGTTCGAGAACCTTGTCAACAAGCTCGACGGAAAGTTTGTATGCAATGTCTGCTTTTGTTGATGAATATGTTTCGTTGAAAAGCGCAAGGCTCTGTCCGTCGGTGATGTCTCTGAATATTCTTTCAACACGACCCTGCTCTTCGACAAGTCTACCGGAGTTGTCGTTATATTCTTCAACGGGGAAGTGTGTAAACATTCTCTTCATTATCTTTATCTTCGCTTTTCTTGCGGGAACATGACCGCATGCCTGGAAGAAGAGCTGACAGAGACCTACAGCGGAAAGGAATATCGTTTTACCGCCTGCGTTAGGTCCGGTAATGAAGAAGAAAGAGCTGTCGCCGTAAACATAGTCGTTGTAAATGACCTGATCGGGCGCCAATCCTCTTTTAACAAGGAAAAGGCTGTAGAAATCCGCAATATCGGTCTTTTCCGCAACCTCTGCTTTTATGCTTCGGAAGCCTTTCTGCGCGATCTCTCTGAAAATACGGGAGAAACCGATAACAGCGTCAAGCTTCTTAACGAGATCGAGCCATGCAGTGTCGAAAACATCCTTGTAGCTTTCATGGAAAGCATCGATGTTTTTGAATATATCATAGTAAAGATCGTAGAGCGCCTGGAAAACGGGTCTTGAAAATTCTCTCGGCTGATGGATTGCAGGTGCGTACGCTTCGCTTGTGTCAAGTCCGAGACGGCCTGTTATATCCGCAAGCTGTTTCATAAGAGAAACCTCTTCGGTCTTGGGAATAATGCTGTTTTCGATGTTCTGACCGCGTGAGAAATATCTGTTGAGTCTGATCTCACCGATGGTTTCAAGGCTTTCACGAAGACCGCCCATATCCTTGGTTATCTTGTTGAGCTCGGCTTTCTTTTCTGCGGAACATGTGTCTGTTAAGATCTTTACGGTAGCAGCCGAAAGTGTCTTTTTATCGATAGCTTCGGCGCCTTTCATGAATTTTTCGTATATCTCCGTAAATCTTTCAATAATAAGGAACGTTTTCATCGTAACCATTTCGGGAACGCTCTTGAACATCTTCAGCTCGTACAAAAGAGAAAGCTCCCAAAGGTCGTTTCTTAATTCGCAGAAAAGATCGAAAAGACAGTCGTTTTTCGTCATGTCTTCGATTATGTCCGCACGGTATGCGATTATTTCGGGATCACTGCAAAATTGATTGATTATTTCAAGAGTGGCTTCTTCCTGTTCTTTGGACGAGAGGAAAGCGTTGAGCAACTCTTCAAGCTGCATATCAACCGTAACGCAATAGTCAAGCGGCTTTGCATCCGGCTGAGCTTTTATCGGGTCGAAAAATAACTTCATCGGTTAAAATCCTTTCTTCATCTCGACATAATGTTTTTTTCTCATCGCGCGACGTGCCGTTCTGAAAATTCGGCGGGCTTCTTTTCCTGAAACTGCGCATTTTTCAGGCTTCGATGGGAAGAAGTGGTTTGCTATTACTATGCCGTAATGTATGGTGTCACCGTCGATAAGATCAATGTTGCTGACAGTTCTGACTTCTTTGAGAGAAGGATTGAACATCACGACGGGTACGCAGTCTATCTGACTGTCTTTTAATGCGTAGTTGATCGACGCCGCATATTTAACAAGACCGACAGGTGGCTTTTTCTTTCTTTTATTGACTGTGAGCTTATGGAACGCCATTGTTAACTGTCCGATAATACCTTCGTTTTCGGTCGGTGCGAGACCTCTGTGGTCAGAGACGTGCCATGTTGACGGCGAGGTGAACATAACGGTTGCTTTTACTTTTCTGTAGCTTTTGAGCTTGATTATGTAAAGTTTGTTACCTGAAAGAAGCATGTAGTCGGGTTTATGATTCCAAAAATGCGGAATGAAAAATCCGGGAAGTCCTACCTTTGCAAACTTGGCATTGCAGAAAACACACCGTACAAAAAGTATTGCTCTTACCACAATATATCTCAATAATGGAAAGATTATGAAGCATATCGCAGCAGTTATGATCGAAACAACGATTATGAAAACTATTGCCGCTTCAAAAAATGACATCGCCAACGGCATTGTGTGAACTTCGGGGGACATTTTATTTTTGATCTCCGTTCTGAGTCTTTTTATTAATTATAGCATATCTTGGTTGATATTTCAAGAATTATTTTATGTTATTTATAACTAAAAAATCGTGTTTGCAATAACAGAAAAACACTATTCTGCACAAATATTGTAAAGTGAAGATATTTTAATGTTTTGCATTGAAATTTTATTTGATTTATGTTATAATGTCTGCAACGATATATATTCGTATTTATAATGAACCGAAAGGCAGTCGTTTTGATTTGATTAAACTACTTCGTTATCTGAAAAAACATTGGCTCGAAAGTATTTTCGGACCGCTGTTTAAGTTTCTTGAGGCATGCTTTGAATTAACAGTTCCTGTAATAATGGCTGATATGATCGATATTGGTATAAAAAATGCAGATAAAGAGTATGTCCTTCGCTCCGGGGCAATAGTTGTCGGGCTCGGACTTCTGGGCTTCGTCTGCGCTCTGACCGCACAGTTCTTTGCCGCAAAAGCATCAATGGCTTTCGGAACCGCCCTGCGAAACGATCTTTATAAGCACATCTCCTCATTTTCCGCAACGGAGCTTGACCGATTCGGCACGTCCACTCTCATTACAAGGCTCGGTGCGGACGTTATTCAGACACAGTCGGGTGTAAATCTTGTCCTTCGTCTTCTTCTTCGCTCCCCGTTTATCGTTGTGGGTGCGGTTGCGGCTTCATTTATGATAGACGTTAAGCTTTCGCTCATTTTCCTTGTCGCTGTTATCATTCTTTCTTTAACAGTCTGGCTTATTATGAGCAGGCTTCTCCCTCTCTATAAAAAAACACGCAAAAACCTCGACAGAATAACGGTTAAAACACGTGAAAACCTCACCGGTGCACGTGTCGTCCGTTCTTTTTCCGCAGGAGAGACCGAACGTTCGGAGTTTAACACTGCCGCCGAGGATCTTTACTCCTCACAGATAATCTCAGGCAAGATCTCGGCTCTTTTAAATCCGCTTTCTTTCTCCGTTATCAACCTTTCTGCCGCTGTGTTAATGTGGTTCGGAGCTCTTTCCGTCGATTCCAGTGCGATAACTCAAGGTCAGATCATCGCTCTTTTAAATTACATGACACAGATCCTCATCGCTCTTCTCGCTCTCGCAAATCTTGTCGTCATGATAACAAAATCCACTGCGTCCGCTTCAAGAATAAACGAGATATTTGACGAACAGCCGTCTGTCGTTGAAGGCGAAAAAGAGCTTTGTTCCGTTGAGAACATCTGCTTTGAAAATGTTTCTTACAAATATCCCGGAGCTTCTGCGTACGCTGTTGACGGACTTTCGTTCAGCATCAAAAAGGGCATGACTGTGGGCATAGTCGGTGGTACAGGCTCAGGCAAATCAACGCTTGTTTCTTTGCTTCTCCGTCAGGTCGATGCGTCCGAAGGAAAGGTTCTTTTCAACGGTCAGCCTATCTCCGAATATACTTTCGCAAGTCTTCATTCCGCTGTTGCCGCTGTCCCTCAGAAACCCGCACTCTTTTCCGGAACAGTCAGACAAAATCTTTTATGGCGTAACGAAAACGCTTCCGACGAGGAGCTTTTTGCCGCTCTCGATATTGCTCAGGCGTCCGATTTTATCGCAGGAGATCTTGACCGACCTGTTGCCAAAGCAGGCTCGAATCTTTCCGGCGGTCAGCGTCAGCGTCTTACGATCGCCCGTGCGCTTGTCGGTCCTTCCGATGTCCTTGTTCTTGACGACAGCGCATCTGCTCTCGACTATGCGACCGATGCAAAATTACGTAAGGCTATAGCTTCCTTGCCCGATAACAAAACGGTCATCATCGTTTCTCAGCGTATTTTTGCGGTCAAAAAAGCAGACGTTATTCTCGTGCTCGACGAAGGTAAGATCGTCGGATCGGGAACCCACGATTCGTTGATGAGAACCTGCCCTGTTTATGCAGAGATCTGCGCATCTCAGACCCAGGAGGCGCAAAATGAAAAATAATAAAGTAAAGGATAATACCTTAAAGAGGATCTTCTCCCTTATTCTGCCTTACAGACTTCATCTCGTCTTCTCTCTTATCTTTGCCGCCGCTTACGTTGCCCTTTCTCTTCTTGCTCCGATCATTTCGGGTAAGGCTGTCGATGAAATGGTAGGGCAGGGGGCTGTTGACCTTGATGCTGTTTTGAAATTTGCCGTTATGTACGGTCTTGTCGTTGTCTTTGCTTCTCTTTTTCAATGGATAATGACTCATCTGACAAATATTATCTCCTACCGTACCGTTCAAAAACTACGTAAGGATCTGTTTTCAAAGATCACCGATCTTTCCGTCGGCTTTATCGATTCTCATCCTCACGGCGACATTATTTCACGTGTTATTACCGATGTCGAACAGCTTTCAGACGGTCTTCTCATGGGCTTTTCTCAGCTCTTTACCGGTCTTTTGACTATAGTTGCAACTATCGGTTTTATGTTTTCCATAAATATCGGCATAACTCTTATAGTTGTTGTTTTTACACCGATCTCGCTTTTCGTCGCTTCTTTTATTGCTAAAAATACGTATTCGATGTTTAAAAAACAGTCCGAAATAAGAGGCAGAATGACTGCGCTTATCGAGGAGTCCGTCGGTGGCGCAAAAACCGTAAAAATGTTCGGTAAAGCCGATGATTTCAGCGAAAAGATCGAGACTGTCGGCGAGGAGCTTCGTGCTTGCGGCGTTCGCGCGCTGTTCTTTTCTTCAATAACAAACCCCGCCACACGCTTTGTTAACAATGCGGTTTATGCCGCTGTCGGTATCCTCGGCGCATTTTCTGCCATAAACGGAAATATAACCGTCGGTCAGCTTTCATGTTTTCTTACATATGCAAACCAGTATACAAAGCCGTTCAATGAAATATCCGGCGTTATTGCCGAATTTGTCGGAGCAAAAGCTTCCGCAGCTCGTATTTTTGAACTTCTTGACGAAACAAATGTCGAATCTTCCGTTTCAGGCGAAAATATGCCCGAAGAAGGCGGAAAAGTTGAATTTTCAAATGTCTCTTTCTCGTATTCTCCCGATAAACCTCTTATCGAAAACTTCTCTCTTTCCGTGCCTGACGGTAAAATGATCGCTATCGTCGGTCCTACCGGATGCGGAAAAACGACTCTGATAAATCTTCTCATGCGGTTTTACGATGTTACGCATGGCTCTCTCGATCTTAACGATATCCCTGTCAAAACCCTTGACCTCGATGCCCACAGACGTTGTTTCGGTATGGTCTTACAGGATACATGGCTCAAAAACGGTACTGTTGCTGAAAATATTGCATACGGCAGGACCGACGTTTCAAGGGAAGATATAGTTGCCGCAGCCGTAAAAGCTCATGCGGACAGCTTTATTTCGGGTCTTGAGAACGGCTACGATACTGTTATAACCGAGGACGGAGGAAATCTTTCTCAGGGACAAAAGCAGCTTCTCTGTATAAGCCGTATAATGCTTTCTCTTCCCCCCATGCTTATTCTTGACGAGGCAACCTCTTCTATTGACACTATGACGGAACTTCGTATCCGCAGAGCCTTTGACTCTATGACGGAGGGCAGAACGAGCTTTGTTGTCGCACACCGTCTTTCAACGATCACAAAAGCCGATCTTATCCTTGTTATGCGTGACGGTAAGATCGTTGAAAAAGGAACGCATTCCGAACTTCTTTCAAACGGCGGTTTTTATAAAGACCTCTATGAAAGCCAGTTCGAAACGGAATAACAAAATAAAAACGAAAGTAGTTGTTATATTATGGAACAAAACACCCAGCTTTGGCTTTTTCCCAAGGTAAATGAACCTTCTATGACGATTTATCCCGGTCAGTCTGTTCCTTTCAGCTTTATTGAATGCTTTGACGGTAAGTTTTCTTACGAGATCTGGCTTCGTTGTAAAACAGAAACAAAAACAAAGCTCGGTCTTTACGTAAACGGAAAAACAATCTATGAGCATATGGTGATTGCCCCCACCGATGATGTTTGCTGGACACAGCTCGGCTGCTTCCAGGTAGTTAAGGGTGAACATGAGCTTGTTATAAAAAATAATGACAGTATTCCTTTTACGTTTGAGGGCGCTCTTGTAACACGTGACAACGGCTATGCCCGAAACGGAACAGCAGACATTCACCGTCTTGAGATCATCAAGGGCAGAAATATCGACGATATTTTTGCTGAAAGCGGTATGAGCTTTTCCGAGGAAGAGCCCGATGATGTCAGAAAAGCACGTATATCTGCTCTTTATAAGCAGGGCTTTGTTGAACGGTATGATCAGGATGCTGCAGAAAACCGTTGCCGAAACGGTGTTCCTATGGGCGGTGTAGGAGCCGGAAAGATAGAGCTTGATAAAGACGGTGTTTTTACCGCCATAACTGTCAATAACAATTTTGACGTTCCCATTTTTAAAACAGAGGGCTCGTTCTTTGCCGTAAAATGCGGGAACAATGCCCGTATCCTTCAGAAAGTAAATTATAACGACTTTTCTTTCCCCACCGTTGAAAATATTGATTTTAACGGATCCTTCCCCGTCGCAGAGCTTTTTTATTCCGATAGCTCGATCCCTGTTGATATTTCTCTAAAAGCTTATTCTTTTTTGCCCGATAATGATGTTGAAAACTGCGTTGTTCCTGCGGTTGTTTTTGATTTTAACATTGAAAACAATACAAACAGCGAGCAGGATGTTTCTCTCATGTTTTCATGGGAAAACATTCTCGGCACAGGCGGTTCAATGGGCTTTAAGAGCAAGGATGACGGCAATTCCTCATTTGTTATGAATACATGGAATCCGGGATATACCTGGAGTGACAGAACGGGTACGTTCCAGAAAAAGCATTCCGAAAACTGTATTTCATTCGGTATTAACACCAAATCTCAGAATCTTATGTCCGTCGGTGACTATACTCTTCTTTGCCTTTCCGAAAACAGCAGATCAAAGCAGTCCTGGAGAGTCAGAAACGGAAAAGAACTTTGGGACGAATTTCTTGCAGGCGAATTTACCGACAGCGATCATGTAGGTAATGAACAGGATTTTGATTACACCGCTGCCGCTGTCTGTTCAGATAACGTTCTTTCCGTTGGTGAGAAAAAGACTGTCACATTCATTCTTGCATGGAATATGCCGAATTATTTTGACTATAACGGCAAAAATATCGGCGTTTATTATTCTAATTTCTTTTCATCGTCAAAACAGATCGCGGAATATACCGCAAAAAATAAAGATAAGCTTTTTTCTGCCACGGTGCGGATAAAAAACACCCTCGCTGCCTCTTCTCTTCCCGATTGGCTCAAGGGTAAGCTGATTAACGATATGTTCCCGATCGTTACATGCTCCTGGTTTGATAAGGCGGGCCATTTTTCTATCAACGAAGCTCCCGCAGGTATGATGGGATGTCTCGGCACGATGGATCAACGCCTTGCATGCAACGTTATCTACACGAATTTCTTTAAAGATCTTGACCGCAGAGAAATGCGTCTTTTCGCTCTTAACCAGGGCGAAAACGGTTCTATTTCTCACGATGTCGGATTCGGAGGATTTTCTGAAGAGCCCCGAGGAGGCACGTGGAGCGATCTTTGTTCTTCTTTTATCATTCAGGTATATAAGGATTATACATACAATGGAGATACCGAATATCTGTCCGAGATGTATGAACGCTGCAAAAGGGCGGTCGGTTATCAGCTTTCAACAGACCGTGACAATGACGGGATCCCCGACGTAGGCTCTGGGCTCGGAACGACGTACGACACATATCACTGGTACGGTGCATCGTCATTTGTCGCTTCTTTGTGGCTTACAGAGCTTCGCTGCTGTGAAAAAATGGCGGAGGATATGAACGATATAGCGTTTGCCGATGAATGCAGAAAGATGTTTGACCGCGCACAGAAATCGGCTATTGAAAAGCTGTGGTGCGAAAAATATCCTTACGGTAATTATTTTATCAGCTATAACGATGTTCCAAACTCGAAAATAAGCGAAAACTGCTTTATTGCTCAGCTCGCAGGTGCATGGGCGGCAAAACTTCTCGGTCTTGGCGATATCTTCCCCAAGGATATGATCCGTCAGTCGATAAAAACAATGTATGAGCGTAATGTTAAACTGAAAAACATGGTCATTATGAATGATGAAACAACCCCCGAGGGCGATTTTGACGGTTACGGCTATACATTCGTTCAGTATGACGAGGTATATTTCGGCTGTCTTGCGATCTATTACGGATTTGTTGACGAGGGTATCGAGGCATTCCGCAGAGTTTACGATGCAACGGCAGGCTCTCCCTGGAATATTGTACTTACACATTTTGCCGATGGCAACAGAACCGGCCTTCCGTATTATATGACAAATCCCGCAAGCTTCTTTATCATTGAGGCTCTTTCCGGATTTGTCCCGAATCTTGTTTCGGGCTCCCTCCGTATTTCACCGAATATCAAAGAAAGCTCCGTTTCTATGCCTTTGTTCTCTCCGAAGCTTTGGCTTGATATGAATTATTGTGTAAACGGTTCGGAGAAGAAATTTGAGCTTACAACACTCCGTGCATCCGAAACGGTTTCTTTTAAACAGTTTGTTACGGATTGCGATAAAAAAGTAATATCCGTTAAATTGAACGGCAGCGATGTTTCTTTTGTTCAGGACGGTACGACCGTAACAGCAGAATGCAGCCTCAAATTTAACGTTGAAAATAAACATACAATTATCGTATCTTACGAAAGCGAGAAATAAATTATGAAAAAAAATCAGTTATGGTACACCCATCCTTCAGATAGATGGGACAGATTTCTTCCGATAGGCAACGGACGTCTCGGCGCTATGTTTTCGGGTGCCGTAGGCGGCGAGACCGTACAGATGAACGAAGATTCTATCTGGTACGGCGCTCCTGTTGACAGAAATAATCCGGATGCTCTTAAACGTATTCCCGATATCCGTCAGTATATCCTTGAAGGCAAGATACATGAAGCCGAAAAGCTTATGGTTCATGCTCTTTGCGGAACACCCGAGGGTCAGAGCGTTTATCAGCACGGGGCAAATCTGAACGTTATCTCTTTCAGCAAACGCGGCGATTTTTCCGGTAATATCGGTAAAATAACGGATTACGTTCATTTCCTTGACCTTGATACCGCAACCGCTGTCCTTTCATATAAAAACAACGGCGTTCCTTTCACACGTACGGCATTCAGTTCTGCGCCCGCGCAGGTTACCGTTATAAAATATGAATCCGCAGATCCCGATCTTTATATGACATTCGGGCTTAAACGTGATAAATATCTTGACCGTTCTTACAGGATCGGCAATGATATTTCCGTGATCGAGGGAACGCTCTGCGAAGGCGGCGTCAGATTCGTGTGGATGGTAAAGATACTCTCTGACGGTGATATCGAAGGCATCGGGGAACGTGTTTCGGTAACCGACGCAAAAACGATTACCGCCCTTGTTGCATGTCATACAACATTCAGATGCGAAGATCCCGTCAAGGCTTGTCTCGAAACTCTCGATGCCGCTGAAAAGACAGGTTATGACAAGCTTTATAAAGAACATGTCGAAGATTATAAAAAATATTTCGACCGCGTAAAGCTTACTCTTTGCGATTGCGAAGATAACGATATCCCCACCGATGAACGTCTTCACAATGTTCAGAACGGCGGCGAAGACAATGTTCTTGTCGAACAGTATTTCAACTTCGGTCGTTACCTCATGATCTCAGGCAGCCGTGAGGGTACGCTTCCTCTTAATCTTCAGGGCATTTGGTGTAAGGATTATGAATCCGCATGGGACAGTAAATATACAATAAATATCAATACCGAAATGAATTACTGGCCCGCAGAGACCTGCAATCTTTCCGAGCTTCACACCCCGCTTTTCGAACATATCATGAGAATGGTCCCCAACGGACAGAAGACCGCAAAGGTAATGTACGGCTGTAACGGCTTTGTTTGTCATCACAATACCGATATCTGGGCTGACACGGCACCGCAGGATACCACCGCAGGCGCTTCTCAGTGGATAATGGGCGGCGCATGGCTCTCGCTTCATGTCTGGGAACATTTCCTTTTTACAAGAGACATTGAATTTATCAAAAAATACGGTTATGCGTTATTCGAATCGGCTCGCTTTTTCTGCGAATACCTTATCGATGACGGAAACGGAAATCTTGTAACGTGTCCCGGTTCTTCTCCCGAAAACGCTTATCAGATGGCTGACGGTACATGGGGCGCTGCCTGCAAGTACTCTGCGATGGATATAGAGATAATTTACGATGTTTTCAACGCATGTCTCGAGATCAACAAGATCACCGGCGCAGAACCCGAACTTACCGAAATTATAAGGGAAAAGCTTCCCAAAGTCCCCCGTCCGCAGATCGGCTCGAAAGGTCAGCTTCTCGAATGGGACATGGAATACGGAGAGGTAGACCCCGGACACAGACATGTTTCTCATCTCTACGGACTTTATCCTTCTGCTCAGATAAACACCGATACCCCCGAACTGTTCAATGCCGTAAGAAAATCGCTCGAACTTCGTCTTTCCCACGGCGGCGGTCATACGGGTTGGTCTGCTGCCTGGATAATCTGCCTTTGGGCTCGTTTGCGTGATAAAGCGCAGGCTCATAACGCTCTTCAGCTCATTTTGAAAAACGCCACAAGCGAAAATCTTTTCGATATGCATCCTCCGTTCCAGATCGACGGTAACTTCGGCGCAACGGCAGGTATTGCGGAAATGCTTCTTCAGAGCCATAACGGTAAGATAGAGCTTCTCCCCGTTCTTCCCGAATCATGGAAAAACGGCTCAGTAAAGGGTCTCCGTGCAAGAGGCGGCTATACCGTTGACATCTCATGGAAAGACGGCAAGCTTGACACCTATACCGTTACCGCAGACGAAAATGCGATCCCGATGGATGTTTACTGCAACGGAACAAAGCTCGGTTAAGAAAGGAAGAATAAAATGGTCAAATTCGGTATTTCAATTTACGGAATCTCAAGAAAGATCGTCTCCGGCGAAATGACCGCCATAGAGGCTTTTGACAGGATATGTCAGATGGGTGCAGAGGTCGTTGAACTTGTTCCTTTCGGTTTTAATCCCGTGGAACAGCCCGAACTTATACCTCAGCTTCTCGCAGCGTCCGAAAAGAACGGTGTTCCCATCGGAAACTATTCTCTTAACGCTAATTTTACAATGCTTACCGATGACGAATATTCCGCCGAGATGGTTCGTGTTAAAAAACATATCGATGCCGCTCATTCGCTCGGAATTCCTACAATAAGAGTTGACTCCGTTGCTTTCCGCCGTCCCAAAAGCGAAAACACAATGGAAAATTTCCAGAAAGAGATCCCTCTTATTATTTCAACATACGAACAGCTTTGCGATTATGCCGCTGAAAAAAATATGACCATTCTTCTCGAAAACCACGGCTTTCATGCAAACGGTTCGGAGCGTGTAAGACAGATATTAACATCTGTTAAACGTGATAACTTCGGTCATCAGCTTGACGTCGGCAATTATACCTGCGTTGACGATATCCCCGAAATAGCCGTAAAGAAAATGATAGGCTTTGCAAAAACTATCCATATGAAAGATTTCTATCTCCGTCCCGCCCACCGTAATCCCGGCGATTCAGCCGAGTTTGACTGCGAAAATTCCTGGTTTACGTCCGTAAACGGAACATATCTTCGCGGCTCTATTCTCGCTCAGGGCGATATTGATATGTGGGATGTTATGAGAACGATCAAAAACAGTTCTTTTGACGGCAATATATTCCTTGAATACGAGGGCATGGAAGAATGCGATTACGGTACCCGTGTAAGCTTCAGCAACATGAAACGTATCTGGGGCGAGGTCTGACGTGATCTGCGTATAATAAATGAAAACACTTGCGATACTTTCGCAGGTGTTTTCTGTTGTAAACCAAGAAGTTATTACAAAAAAGCCATTGAATTTTATTTTTAATGAAAACAATATAGTGTATAATACCGTGGTACAAATATGGAGGTATTTATTAAAATGTTAAAAACAAAAATTACCGCGGCTGTTCTCTGCATCGTTTTCGTTCTTTCCGCTTTTGTCGGATGTTCGGGCGAAACAAAAGACAGCTACAACTATGACCTTACCAATTATTCCTACAGCAAGGGTCTTGATGCAAACGGCTTTTTCGAAGGCATAAAAGCATCCGATCACGTTACACTTCCCGAATATAAGGGTATTGCTCTTCCCGCAGAAGTTCTTGTTGCAGATGAAGCAGAAGTTAAAGCTCAGCTTGACGAGATAACTGCTCAGTACGACACATATGCTCAGATAACCGATAAGGCTATTGCCAACGGCGACACCGTAAATATCGACTATGTAGGCTCTGTTGACGGCGTGGAATTCGAAGGCGGTTCAACAGGCGGCATGGGTACAGATGTTACTATCGGTGTTACAAACTATATCGACGATTTCCTTGAACAGCTCATCGGTCATATGCCCGGCGAAAATTTCGATATCGAAGTTACATTCCCCGCAGATTACGGTAAGGAGCATCTTAACGGTAAAGATGCTATTTTCAACATCACCGTAAACTATATTCAGGGCGAACTCATTAAAGCCGAACTTAATGATGAAATTGCATCCGAATACGGCTTTGCAACTGTTGCGGAGCTCTCTGCGGATATTGAAAAATGGATTATCGAACAGCAGAAGTCCGATTTCTTTACAGAACTTATGTATCAGAGCGAGCTTAAGGGCAAGATGCCTCAGGCTGTCCTCGACTATGTGATCTGTGCGGATCTTATCAATTACAAAGGCTATGCGGATATGTTCGGTATGACACTCGAAGAATTCATCATCGGCTATGTCGGCAGCGAATCACTCGACGCTTATATCTCATCGAATATGGATTATTATGAGCTGAGCGCAATATACTGCCTTGCAACTCAGGCGCTTGCCGAAACTGAAGGCATTTCTGTCAGCGATATGGCTGTTTCCGATGCAGGTCTTTCCGATTACGTTGAAAGCTACGGTATGCCGTATCTTAAACAGTACGTTCTTCAGACTGTTACAGGTCCTGCGTTTGTTATAGATAATTCCGTCTCTGAATAAAAACATATATAATTAAAGTGGATAGGCATTACGCTTATCCACTTTTTTCTATTTGATTTTAACATTTGCGCAGTGTACCGTCTCAAATTTCGGTTCTGAATCGCTTACGATCTCGTTTTCTTCAAAAGCAAGTCCGTCGGTCGATCTTGCGAAAAGGACACGGTTGTCGGAAAGAATAAATTTATTGTTTTTTATGCGGATATTTTCGTGAACATATCTTCCGTCTTCAAACTCATTTGTTTCCGGTGCGATATTGATAACGGGGCCGCAACACTCTTCGAAAATGTTTCCTTCAATAAGAACATCGTTGACTTTTCCCGATTCGTACCAGGATCTCGTATCAAAAGCTATCAGAATTGCAGACATGCTCGTGCGTATAAATCTGTTGTTTTTAACAACGGTCTTGCCGCCGCTTGAAATCAGTATGCCTCTCGTCGGATCTCTTGTTATAGTGTTGTTTTCGAAAAGAACTTCGGGCTGCCATGTTAAATTATCGATCGCCGTCTTTTCCTTTACGCCGCAGGGGAGGGGCTCTTCGGTCGTCAACATCATTTCTCTTTCCGAGATCATCAGCGCTTCTGCGATTCTGCCGTATCCGATCGGCAAAAGTGTTCTCTCATCTATGAATACGATCTCGTCACCCTCGTAAAATGCGTTGAAACCGTATGTCTGAGGATGGCTGAATCTGACCTTTACCTTGTTCTTGTCTATAATTTCCGTTATGGGAAGATCTGTACCGTGAACATTCATTATATCGTCGTGTGTGCCGTCAAAACAACTGTTTTTGACGGTTATTTTACCCTTGCACCCGGAAATATGTATGCTGTCGGCAAAGCATGAACACGTTCTGTTCTTCTCTTTGTTTGGAACGGTGTTGAATCGGTCAAGCGTGATATTTTCAGTATATTGTCCTACAAATCCGAGACCGTGCATGTAGTGAGCTGTAACGTTCTCGAAAACAATATTTTTGGAGTTGACCGCAAAAAAGCCTACTTCATCGCGGATGCCGTCACGTACCTGAAAAATATCTCCGACCGATGCGTCTTTGTGGTTGCAGTCGTAAAATCTGATAACATTCCCACCGAGATCTTCAGCCTTTGAATATCTTATCTCGTCAACTCTTCTTGTTGTAGCTCTGTCTTTAGGCACGATCTGTGTGGGACCGGACGTGTACTCGAACTGTCTGCCTGTCCAGATCACCCTGCCGTTTTTTATTTCGTAGGAACAGTCCTCGTTGATCTTAAAATCGGAAAATCCTTCGGTTTTGTTTTTTAGTTCAAGCTCCGTCATCGTCGGCCTTGACCAGTCTGTTACAAGGTTTTTAACGGTTATGTTTTCTGCATTGTCGAAAACGATCTGCGTAAATTTTCCATGAAAAATAAACGTCGAACCGCCGCAGTCGAGCGTAATATTCTTCGCATTGTCAAACAGCAAGCCGATATGCTTTGTCTTGTCCGGACACTCGGTTTCGCTCGATGTGTTTGAAATATAATAGGTCTTTGTTGTGGCATTTTCAGTGTAAAAATTGTAAATGCCCTTTTCAAGAGTCAACAGTATATCTTCGTTTTTATTTTTACATTCATCAATTGCCTTCTGAAATGCATATCCGGCTTCTTTGTCTGAGTTCGGATGTATGCCGAAGCTGTTTATGTTTATTTCCATGTTACCTTATTCCTTGCATTTTTTTCTATTATACCATATTTTTTCCAAAAAAACAAGAGCCCGGATAATCCGAGCTCTTATAGATGTTAAAATAAATTATTCAACAACGTTGATAAGGATTGCTTTTGTTGCGGTCTGACCGTCAGAGTTAACACCGGTAAAGAGGGCAACGGATGTGCCTGCTTTTTTAGCGGTAAGAACGATGAGGGAAGAACCTGTTCCGGTGAACATTTCAGAGTCGAAGGACCAGAAACCGTTAACGTTGGGAACGAGGTATGCTTTCTGACCGACTTTAAGTCTGATAGAGTTGTTGGTAACACCGTTGATTGTGATATCGTCAGAAGTGAAAGCTTCTTTGTCTTCAACCTCTTCTTCTTCTACGGGAGTGGAGAAGTCAGGAAGTTTGTCAGCAGCGGTTACTGTGTATACTTCAGATTCAACGGTATTGTAGTAGTAATCACTTGAGAGGATTACTTTGTACTGGTCGCCTACATTGGGTTCAACTTCAAGAGTCTTGGAGTCGGAACCGACTGTCTTCCATGTACCGTTAACATTCATCTTCCAGGTGTAGGAAACGCGGAAGAAATCATTTGTTTCGGGAGCAGTAAGAGTGAGAACTCTTTCTTTGGTGTTGGAAGTGATTTCGAGGTCTTTTGCAATTGTACCGAAGAAGTACTTGTATGCGAGATAGTTTTCGTTAACATTGAAAGAAGGAATAGAACCGTTGTTTATGTTGAAAAGATAGTAAAGAAGGTTCTTGTCGATATCGAATTCTTTATTGTTGAAAAGATACCAGTAGAGATTGCTTTCGGATACATCAACTTTGCCGGAGAGAAGAGCAAGGAGCATCTGAACATCAGCGGCTGTCATATCTTCGTTTTTGAGAAGATAGTTGTAAATGAAGTACCAGTTATTGTCGATAGACGGAGCAGTTGTTGTGGAACCTGTGCCGGGAAGGGTTGTATTGCCGTTGTTAAGGAAATACCAGAGAACCCAGTTGTCTTTAAGGTCATCAAAGTTGCCGTTTGTCTGAAGCATCTTGATGTAGTAGTAAAGCTGAGGATTGTCTTTATAGATGTCAAAAAGACCACCGAGGTATCCGCCGTTCCAGATGCTTCCGCCTACAGGGTTGGAAACGTTTTCAGAGGTAGCGGAACCGTCTTCGTTGAATTTAACGGTGTTGACAGCTACGTTGCCTGCGGTGTCGGTTACAGTGATGATGTAAGAGCCTGCAGCAGGTACTTCGTAGTTTGTAACGTAGGATTTTTTGTTTGAGAAATCGTCTCTGTCAGCAATTGTTTTGCCGTTAACAGCGATCTTATCAAGACCGATGTTGTCGGTTGCGATGATGCTGATGATGCCGATTTTGAAAGCGGAGCCGGTGGTGATGCCGGATGCTTTAACTGCGGGGGTGGTGGGGTCTACTTTGAGCTTGATTGTTTCTTCAAAAGTAGCAGAGGTTGCCTGATCCATGTCGTAAACATAGAACTTGAGGTTAGTGTCGGTAAGACCGAGGGTGTAGGTTCCTTTGTAAGTGAAAGAACCGTCTTCATTCTCTTTGAAATCAGAGATCTTGAGGGTTTTTGTTCCGACTTTGATAGTAGAAGCATCGCCGTCAGCAAGGGTAAGTTCATACTTGATGGTAGCGCCTGCAACATAATATCCGTCAGCTGTTTCATTTGTTATTACAATTTCGGGAACTTTGTGGCCTGCTGCAAAAGCGGGAACTGCCAAAGCTACAACCATTACAATCGTAAGAACAAAAGAAAGGATTTTCTTTGTCATGTTTTACACTCCTTGTTTGTATTTTTTGGGTTTGGTAATGCCTGTATAACATACCATTTTAAGTATATCGTATAATTTCAACAAAACTGTGACTTTTTTACTGTTTTTGCAAATAATGTTGTTTGGTCACGTTGTTTGTCGAAAAAATCAATAACAAAAATCGAGAATAACCTGTGCGTACACTTCCGAAAGGGAGATAAGTGCTTCTTCGGAAATATATTCGTCAGGTCCGTGCATATTGCCGCAAACGGCTTTGTTTCCTTCGTCCGCAGGTCCGAACGCTACGCATTTACCGCAGAACGCTTTCGCATATGTTGAACCTCTTTCGCAAACAAATCCGCAGGGTTTGCCTGTTGCCTTTTCGTAGCTTGCGGCAACAGAACGCATAAACGGGCTGTCTTCGGGGATTCTGATGCCGTTACCGTTTCTGTCGGGGATGTATTCGCCGCCGTTTTCTTCTGCAACAGCTTTGAGTTTGTCGCTTATTGCAAACGCATCCGCGCTGATCGGCGTACGGCTGTCAACGGAGACCTCGCCTTTGCCGTTTTCAAAAGAGCACATTCCGAAGTTTACGGAGAGCTTTCCGGAAAATTCATCGCTGCAGTTTATGCCGAGCGCTTCGCCTTCTGTTCCTTTGACATATTTCTTCGTGAATGAAAGAAAACTGTTTTCTGCGCCGAACTTTTCAAATGTTCTTTCAAGAACGGAAAGCATATCCAATACCGCACTTCTGCCTTTTTCGGGTACGGATCCGTGAGCCGAAAGTCCTCTGCAAAGAAGAGAGATCACGCCGTTTTCAAATGCTGTTTCGGGTTCGAGAAGCTCCGAGGAGATATTTTTGACGTATTCAAAAACTTCTTCCGAGCCTTCTATTTTACATTCGCATTTTTCCGCAACGCAGTTTACGGCTCTGCCGCCCTTCAGGGAAATAAGTTTAACATTTCCGTTTTCTTTTACGTTGTCAAAAGAAAATTTACCGAAAACAAAGCCAAGCTCCGCATTTGTTACGGGGAAGCTTGCATCGGGGGTAAGCGCATAATCGGGAAGACCGAATTCATCAACGTATCTGTGCATATCGCTCATGCCGCACTCTTCATCGCCGCCTACAACGAGAGAAACTCTCATCTTGGGTTCTTTGCCGCTGTTTTTAACGGCCGCAAGAGAATACATTGCCGCAACAGCCGCCCCCTTGTCATCGAGAACACCTCTGCCGTAAAGCATACCGTTTTCTCTTGTTAAAGCGTATGCCGGTTTGGTCCAGCCTTCGCCTGCGGGAACTACGTCGCCGTGTGCAACAACGAGAAATGTTTCGTCGCCTTTGCCGATCGAGATTCTGAGCGCATAGCCGAGGTTTTCAACTTCAAGACCGAGTGCTTTTGCTTCGTCGGAAAGAACATTGAATGCGTCGGCTACGGGTTTGCCGTAAGGTCCGTATTCGTCTTCCTTTCCGCTTACGCTCGGAACATCAATGAATCTTGAAAGATCTTTGATGAGATTTTCGCTGTTTTTACGTATAAAATCGTTCACTTATCTCACCTTCATGTAATCAGCGTATTTCTTGTTCCATTTATCGGAATCTTCAGGCATATAGATCTTGAGGTCGCCGAGATATTTTCTTGCTTCGTCAAGGTCTTTGATCTCGCCTTTTGCAATGAGCTGAACCGCAATGTTTCCGAGTGCAGTAGCTTCAATGGGACCTGCGGTTACTTTCTTGCCTGTAGCACAAGCGGTAAAGCGGCAAAGATTTTCGTCTTTTGTACCGCCGCCGATAAGATGAACGGTATCGATAGTGTAACCGAGGATCTTTTCGAGATTTTCAATATAGAAACGGTAGGTGAGAGCAAGGCTTTCAAGAATACAGAGAGCCTGCTGACCTTTTGTTTTGGGAACATCCTGACCCTTTGAAACGAGGAATTCTTCCATTCTCTTAGGCATATTGCCGGGAGCGACGAAAGAATCATCGTCGGGATTGATATAGACATTTGCGGAAACCTCTGTTTCGAGCATTCTGTCAATGTCTTTGAACGAAATATCGCTGCCTTCTCTTATCCACTGACGGCGTGTTTCCTGAAGAAGCCAAAGACCGGAAATATTCTTGAGGAATCTGATCGTGCCTTCGTAACCGCCTTCGTTGGTGAAGTTTTCTTCAAAGCTCTTTTCGTTTATAAGGGGTTCGTCAAGCTCTGCACCGAGAAGCGACCATGTGCCGCAGGAAATATAACAGCTCTTTTCGCCTTTTTCAATGGGTGCCGCAACAACTGCCGATGCCGTATCGTGAGATGCGCATGCGATAACGTCGATGGGCTTGTCGAAGCCGAGTTCTTCTGCGATCTCGGGAAGAAGCTTGCCTGTTACACTGCCGGGCATACGGATAGCGGGGAAGATGTCTTTGTTAATACCGAGCTTTTCAAGAAGCGCATAGTCCCAGTCGCGTTTGTTTGCATCAAGAAGCTGAGAGGTGGACGCTATAGTATATTCGATGCTCTTTTCGCCTGTGAGGAAGTATGCTAAAAGGTCAGGCGTAAAAAGAAGGGTGTCTGCTCTGTCTAAAAGTTCTTTTCTGTTTTCAACAAGAGAGTAAAGCTGGAAGATAGTGTTGAGCTTTACGAACTGAATACCTGTCGATGAATAGATCTCATCACGGGGAACAACAGAGAACACCTTATCCATCATATCGTCAACACGGCTGTCACGGTAATGGATGGGGTTTTCGAGAAGTCTGCCGTCTTTGTCGAGAAGACCGAAGTCAACGCCCCATGTGTCGATAGCGATGCTTTCAATGTCTTTATGTCCTGCGGTAACACATTTGGAAAGACCTGTCTTGATCTCAAAGAACAGACGGAGAATGTCCCAGTAAAGTGTTCCGTTTACCATTACGGGATCGTTTGAAAAACGGTGGATCTCTTCCATTTCGAGTTTGCCGTTTTCGTATATGCCGAGGATCGCGCGGCCTGAGGATGCGCCGAGGTCAAATGCTAAAACTTTCATAATCAACAACTCCAGTAATTGTTATTTTTATGGTCAAAAAATAATTTTCCATGATATGACTAATTATAACATTTTCAAAAGTATTTGTCAATTCATAAGACGATAAAAAAAGGAAAATGTTCCAATAAAAAATCATTTCTCTTGACAAACCGTGCCTCTTATGGTAAAATGTTCAAAAGGAATGATTGAAATGCTGTTTAAAAATATAATTCTTAATGAAAAAAATACAGATATCCTCGTAAATAACGGTGTGATCGAAAAAATAGGGGAGGGTCTCGTCGATAAAGATATTATCGACTGCAGCGGTCTTACCGCCCTGCCTTCTTTTATCGATCTTCATGTACATCTTCGTGAACCCGGTTTTGAACATAAGGAAACTGTCTTTACAGGAACTCTCGCCGCGCGTAACGGCGGTTTTTCGGATGTGTTCTGTATGCCCAACACAAAACCTGTCTGCGACAGTGTCGATGTTGTTAAAATGATCCTCGAAAAAGAGGCGAATGTCAGAGTTCATCCCGTTTGCGCCATAACAAAAGGTCAGCAGGGTAAAGAGCTCTGCGATTTCGGGGCTTACAAAGAAGCAGGCGTTATCGCCGTTTCCGATGACGGTATGCCCGTTCCCGACGATGATATCCTCGAAAAGGCAATGCTCGCCGCAAAAGAAAACGGTCTTTTGCTTATCAGCCATTGCGAAAATAAATCCGTTATCACCGATAAGCTCAATATCCCCTCCGAAGCGGAATATTCCGACGTTATCCGTGTTATCAACCTTGCCGCAAAAACAGGCGCAAAGGTCCATCTTGCTCATATAAGCACCAAAGAAAGCGTTGCCGCTATCAGAGAAGCTAAAAAGGCAGGCATTGATGTTACAGCCGAAACATGCGCTCATTATTTTACGATCACCGCAGATGCGTTCAAAATCCACGGCCCGAATGCTATGATGAATCCGCCGCTTCGCTTCAAAGAGGATAAAGAAGCTATTCTGAATGCCCTTTGCGACGGTACTTTCGACATGATCTCGACCGACCATGCTCCTCATTCGATAGAAGAAAAATCTGTTGATCCGTATAAGGCACCGTTCGGTATTATCGGGCTTGAAACATCTTTCCCGCTTTCTTATACCGCACTTGTAAGATCGGGGCTTATGTCTCTTTCGGATCTTACCCGTCTTATGTCCGAAGCTCCCGCAAAAAGAGCAGGTCTCTGTGTTCCGTCTTTAACAGAGGGCGCACGCGCCGACTTCGTTGCGGCTGACCTTTCGCAGACTTTTGTCTTCGATAAAGAAAAATGTCTTTCAAAATCAAGAAATACACCGTTCTCCGGCACGGAAATGACCGGACGAGCTGTTTACAGTATAGTAAAAGGAGATGTCTTTAAATGTCAACCAATATTTTGATCGATAAGATCCTCGAAAAGAAAAACCCCACCGTCGCAGGTCTTGACCCCCTTTGCGACTATCTTCCCCAGTCTATGATCGCAGGCGATTCTCCCGCAGAAAAAGCAGATGCTATCTTCAGATTCAACAAAGATCTCATCGATGCTCTTTACGATATCGTACCCGCTGTTAAACCTCAGCTTGCTTACTACGAGATCCTCGGTCATGAAGGCTATAAGGCTTTCTGCAAGACTGTTGATTACGCTAAAAGTAAGGGCCTCTATGTTATCGCAGACGGTAAACGTAACGATATCGGCTCCACCGCTTCCGCTTATTCCAAGGGCTTTTTCGGTATTATCGATTCCGATGCTCTTACCGTAAACGCTTACCTCGGCTTCGACGGCGTTGAACCTTTCCTCGTTGACGGCAAGGCTATCTATATCCTTGTTAAGACCTCCAACAAAGGCAGCGGCGAACTTCAGGACCTCGTTCTCGAAAACGGCAAGAAAGTTTATGAACATATGGGTGACCTCGTTTCCGCTTGGGGCGAAAAGTCCATCGGCTCTCACGGTTATTCCGATGTCGGCGCAGTTGTAGGCGCAACTTATCCCGCAATGCTTACTGAGCTTCGTGAACGTCTTCCCCATACCTTCTTCCTCGTTCCCGGTTACGGTGCACAGGGCGGCGGTGCAAAAGACGTTGTCGGCGCTTTCAAAAACGGCATAGGCGCAGTTATCAACTCTTCAAGAGGCATCATGTGCGCTTATAAAGCTCAGGGTCTTCCTGCTGAAAAATTTGCGGAAGCCGCTCGCATCGAAGCTATCAGAATGCGTGACGAGATCATGAGCGAGATCTGATCATTATTGTAATATTTATTCTTTTACATACAGCCTTTATCTGACCGATAAGGGCTGTTTATGCTTACGATTTTAACGCTACATCGATTTTCGTATATACTATAGATCATGTTAATATGAAAAAATGCCGAAAGTAACATTTAGTTACTTTCGGTAGTTTTATAAGTTATCTGATTACATGTCAAATTAGCGGAGGCTACGGTTCCTGCACACTCTATTGTATGTGCCTGAAGTTGGTAGCACTCGGTTATATTGTTACAAATAATTTTCTGTGCATTTATTTCTTTTACATTGATATTTCCTTCGCTCTTTACGTCTCCGTTGATCATGGCGGTTTCTATATTTTGATGGCAAACAACATCTCCGTTAATTGAGCTGTCGGATATAACGTGTCCGTAAACTTCTACCTTGAAATACTGCGTTTTGTCGTTGCAATTGCGAGGAAAGGCTATCTCTATCGGAGGTTCATCTCTCGTAATGATTGATGAGACCTTTAAAACCTTTGTTCCTCTCATTTGAACGATTCTTATAACATCATCATCTTTCATATAGTGGTTTAGATCAGAATAATCTGTTATATTCTCCGAAAAAAGTGCATCGATGGAAACGTCAAACAAATTCGCGATTTGCGGCAGTAAAGAAATATCGGGTGTGTTTGCATTGTTTTCCCACTTCGAAACTGCCTGATAGGAAATGCCTAATTTTTCCGCAACCTGATCTTGGGTCAGATTCTTCTTTTGCCTTAATTGTTTAATGTTATTACCGATATTCATAGCATCATCTCCTTTATTGTAAAATAATTATACCATATTTATAGAATTTTTTCAATAGAGTGTATCTCTTGTTTCTCAACCGTTGCTTGAGTTCCGTAGGTTTTCCTTCTTGACACGTCAATCTCTTTGTGCTATAATTCGGATATTATTACAGATAAATACTTAAGGAGATCTAACTATGGCAAGAGAAGTAAAAAAACTCGATGAATCCATGTTTAAGACTGCTGATTGCATCACCCGTCACCCCGAACCTGTTTTAACATATAAAGACGTTCCCTATAAAGCCGCTCTCACTTTCAACGCAGGTGTTCTGAAAAGAGAAAACGGCAAATATATCATGATC
>SVMP01000065.1 GCA_015067385.1 Oscillospiraceae bacterium
AATACCCCCATAATCATCGTTTCCGCAAGAGACGAGGAGCTTGACCGCATTCTCGGAATCGAAATGGGTGCCGATGACTATATCCCGAAGCCGTTCTCTCCCCGTGAAATGGTTGCCCGCGCAAAAGCCGTATTCCGCAGAATAGACGGTATGAATTCTTCCGTTTCCGATTCAACATCTCCCCGCTGCCGCGATCTGAAGATCTATCCCGAGGAACGCCGCATCGTTAAGGTTTCCGAAAACGGCGAGGAAGAGCTTAACTTAACCGCCATGGAATACAATTTCATCAATTTTATGATAACAAACAAAAACCGTGTGTTTACAAGAGATCAGCTTCTCACAAATATCTGGGAGTATCAGTATATCGGCGACACACGCGCGGTTGACGATCTTGTTAAGCGTATAAGAAAAAAACTCGACACCCACAAGACCGAATTTTCCATTGAGACTGTCTGGGGTTACGGCTATAAAGTTACCGACAACATAGACTGATGCTATGAAATTCAGTATAAGAAAAAAACTCATACTGTCGTATGCAGCCATAATATTCCTTATGGCAGGTATCTCAATGTCTTTCGTTTCACTGTTTTCCGAGGCTTACATCCTTAGCGAAGCGCAGACAAGGCTCCGTCAGTATTCCGACAGAATAGCCATATCTCTCGCATCAAAACAGACATCTTTCTCTATTTTTTACGATTTTATGTGGGAAAGCGTTATCAGAGAGGTTTCGGACAACAATTATTCCATAGCTATTTTCGATTCCCATAACGAGCTTTATGCCGTTTCAAATTTTGATATGCTGGATCTCAAAAAAGAGACCCTTGTAAAATATGTTCAGATGAGATACGGCAGAAACGGCGGATTCGTTATCCCCGAAAACCGAGAAACATATGCCGCATATTCACGAGTGATAAAATATTCAAACGGCACTCCGTATGCGACTATAGTTGTTTTGATGCAGCTCGACAAATATAACATTGACGGTCTTCTTTTCATCCTATTCTTTGTTTCTGTTATGGCTGCTTCGTTTATTGCCGTAATCAGCGCATTTCTTTTTTCGGGACAGCTTACACGTAATCTTAAAAAGCTTCGGAAGCGTGCCGATATGCTTGCAAAACGTCAGTTTGACAACACCATTACCATCAATTCAAAGGACGAGGTAGGGGAACTTGCAAAATCCATTGACGAAATGGCGAAGAGTATCGAAGAATACGACCGAAGCCAGAAAGTGTTCTTACAAAACGCTTCACATGAGCTGAGAACACCGCTTATGTCTATCCGAGGTTATGTCGAGGGACTTCGAGACGGTATTTTTACGGACAATGCCGATGCGGTCTACGATTCTATTCTTAATCAGACATCTCGTCTCGAAAAGCTCGTCGAGGACGTTATGTATCTTTCAAAGATCGAAACAACAAAAGATATTATGGTCATGTCTTCCGTTAACACTCTTGAAATAATCGATGAAGCTATCGAAAGAGTTGAGGGCATTGCGTCCGCCAACGATATATCGCTTGTTAAAGGCGACATTCTTATTGCGGACATCGTAGGCGACGGCGACCATCTTGCAACGGTCTTTACAAATTTATTTTCAAATTCTCTCCGTTTTGCCAAGGAAAAGATATTTGTCGAAGCCGTTCCCGTTGAAAATGGCGTTATCTTTACCGTTACAGACGACGGTCCGGGCTTCAGCGAAGATGATCTGCCTCATATCTTTGACAGATTTTACAAGGGAAAGAAAGGCAAACACGGTCTCGGTCTTGCAATAGCCAAGGCGGTCGTTACGGCTCATAAGGGTACGATTTCCGCTTATAACAGGACAGACGGACAGCAGGGCGCCGTTTTTGAAGTATTTCTTCCCATAAATAAAAAATAAATAAAAAGAAAAGGGGTCAAAATAATGCGCAGAGATTATACTATTCCCATCGTCGATATTTCGGACGAAAAACAAAGACAGACTGTTGTTGATTACGAAAAAGGTCTTTATATCGGACATCCGACGACCGTTCTTCTTGATGATAACAAGACTATTGTTGCCGTTTATCCGAAAAATCACGGTTACGGACAGATCGTTCTCAAAAAAAGTTATGACAGCGGTCTGACATGGACGGACAGACTTCCCGTTCCCGACAGCTTTTCCACATCTCTCGAAACACCCACGATCTACAAGGTTTACGACAAGGACGGAAAACGCCGCCTTATTCTCTTTTCGGGACTTTATCCTATAAGAATGTCTGTTTCCGAGGATGACGGAGATACGTGGTCCGAGCTTGAACCGATCGGAAATTACGGCGGCATCGTTGCAATGGGCGATCTGTGCGAAGTCGGAAAAGGCGAATATATAGCGCTTTTTCATGATGACGGCAGATTTATCAACGGCGGCGATCATGAAAGAAGAACAGTTTACCGCACGGGCGAGGGTGCTGCTGTTCGAACAAAACTTATGCACAGCTACTCTCAGGACGGCGGAAAAACATGGTCCGATAAGCAGGACAGCTGGGTGAAAACTCTCGAAAAAGAGGGTGACGTATGGGAAGAAATATATAATGTCGATTCCGGCAGGGTAAACGGCAGAATAATCGTTTATCAGGTCGAATCTCACGACGGCGGCCTTACATGGTCCGAACCTCACGCTATCTGTACGCACGAAGTCTGCGATCTGTGCGAACCCGCAATCATCCGTTCTCCCGACGGCAATCAGCTCTGCGCCGTAATGCGTGAAAATGCGAAGAAAATGAACTCCCATGCGATCTTTTCTTCCGATAACGGAAAAACATGGTCCGAACCCGTCGAGCTTCAGGGTGCTCTTACCGGTGACAGACATTGCGCGCGTTACCTCAAAGACGGCAGGCTTTTCATCTCATTCAGGGATACTTGCCTTGATTCTCCCACATGGGGCGACTGGTGTGCATGGGTAGGTACATATGACGATATCAAGAACGGCGGCGAGGGCAGTTACCGTGTTCGTATAATGAAAAATTACAAGAACGGCGACTGCGCATATCCGGGCGTCGAAATACTTCCCGACGGGACAGTTGTTACAACAACATACGGTCATTTTACCGAGGGCGAGGAAGCGTATGTCGTTTCTGTTCGCTTTCATCCCGATGAGCTTGATGCAAAATTGAAAAATATTGTGAAATAATTCTTGTGAGAACATATTTTCTTGACTTTAACAAAATTCTGTGATACAATAAAAGATAGTGTAATTTAAAAGTTTGGAGATAAAGTATATGGAAATCAAAATCACTAAAAATACTGCTCCGAAAGCTAAAGTTCCCGCTAATGAACTTCGTTTCGGAACAACCTTTACCGATCACATGTTCATCATGAAGCACGATTCCGAGAACGGCTGGCATGATGCCCAGATAGTTCCTTACGGTCCGATCTCTCTCGATCCCTCCGCAATGGTATTCCATTACGCTCAGGAAATTTTCGAAGGTCTTAAGGCTTACCGTACCAAAGAAGATGGCGAGATCTACCTTTTCCGTCCCGAAAAGAACTTCGAAAGAATGAATCTTTCCTGCGACAGAATGTGTATCCCCCGTTTTGACGGCGAACAGGTGCTCGATGCTCTCGAACAGCTCATCAAACTCGATGCAAGCTGGATCCCCACCGCTCCCGGTACCTCTCTTTACATCCGTCCTTTCATCATCGCTACCGATAAACAGGTTGGCGTTCATCCTTCTCATGAATATCTCTTCATTATAATCCTCTCTCCTGTTGGTTCTTACTTCAAGGAGGGCCTCAAACCCGTTAAGATCTATGTTGAGACCGAATATACAAGAGCTGCTCGCGGCGGTACAGGTATGGCTAAATGCGGCGGTAACTATGCGGCATCCCTCATCGGTCAGCAGAAAGCTGAAAAACTCAAGTATTCTCAGGTTCTCTGGCTCGACGGTCAGGAACATAAATACGTTGAAGAAGTCGGCGCTATGAACGTTTTCTTCAAGATCAACGGCACTATCGTTACTCCCTCTCTCGACGGCAGCATCCTTCCCGGTATCACCAGAAGATCCGTTATCGAACTTCTCAAGAGCAAGGGCTACACCGTTGAAGAAAGACTTCTCCATATCGACGAGCTTATGGAAGCTGCAAACAGCGGCGCTCTCGAAGAAGCTTGGGGTACAGGTACTGCGGCTGTCATCAGCCCCATCGGCGAACTCAACCGCGAAGGCAATATCTGCGTTATCAACAATAACGAGATCGGCCCCGTTTCTCAGATGCTCTACGATGAACTCACCGGCATTCAGTGGGGTCTCAAAGACGATCCGTTCGGCTGGAGAAGAATCGTTAAATAAGTTAAGATCCGATAATATCGGGTTACGTAAATTACAGGCACGAAATTCAGCGTGCCTGTATTTATTGTCTGATGAAAAAGAGAAGATTCGTTTATTGACGAGTCTTCTCTTTCTATTTTTATTCTTCGTTTTTCTGTTCTTCCTGCTGTTTTTCAAGCTTGCGTTTTTTCGCTTCGCGTTTTCTTCGCTTGATCTCTTTTTTTGCTGAGTATGCGCTGTAAATAAAAACCGCAACGATCAGCAAGACCGCTATCACCATCGCTACGATAACCAGACTTTGATCTGCCTCATCCGTTATCGGCTTGGGCGGTTCGGGCGGCTCTTCTTTGGTTGGTACGGATACCGAAAGCCCCGAAAATGCTACCGTCATTTCTTTTGTCTGCGATTTTTCCGCTTCAAATGCAAATTTGTTTACGGATAAAAGTATCTCGTCCGCAGTCAGTTCCGTTTTTTGTTCTTCTTCTTTTTCCGTCTCGGTCTCTGTTTCTTCGCTTCCTTCGCCTTCCGAAACGTCTTCTTCCTCTTGATCGGGCGGTCTTACGGTGTCCGCCGTTCGCAGATTCAGCGTTATTCCGTTCCATCCCGATTTAAGCGAAAGCTCTGCGATGTCCCATGAAAAAGCATGTCCGTCTTCTGTTGAAAGAACTATCACGCCGTTCTTCAGAATTGAAATATCGCTGATAAAAATGTCCGTTTTTAACACTATCTCCGATACTTCTGCGCTGAATTCGCCCCATTGAGCCGTGAATTTGTACTCTCCGCCGACTGTCTGACCGTTTGATGTAAAGCTTACGGCATCCTTTTCTCCTTTTTTGACCGTTTCAGAGGAAACGGTTACCGAGCTTTCCGCTTTCCAGCCCGAAGAATTTTCCGTCGGCAATTCGATGAGTGTTTTATATACCGTTTGCGCCGAAAAAACTGCCGAAAAAGAGAATATTACGGCAAACATAATAACGGCGGCGGTAAAATGTTTAACTGCCAATATTTTTTTTCATTATCAATATCCGCTCTTTATATCCAACGAATCGTCGATCTCGACCCATTCTTTCATAACATCGATGACTCTGTATTCTGTTTTTGTATCACGCACGATAACAGTCTCGATGCCTGCGTTTATTATCAGTCGTCTGCACATCGAACAACTGCTCGTGCCGCTGAATAACTCACCGTTTTTCGGGTTAACACACGCAAGATAAAGCGTAGCGCCTATCATCTCTTCTCTCGATGCCGCAATTATTGCGTTCGCTTCGGCATGGACCGATCTGCAAAGCTCATATCTTTCGCCTGCGGGGATCTTCAGCTTTTCACGGAGACATTCTCCCGTGTCACAGCAGTTTACACGGCCTCTCGGCGCACCTGCATATCCGGTGCTTATTATAACGTCGTTTTTTACAATAACTGCGCCGAAAAGTCTGCGAAGACATGTTCCTCTTTCCGCAACAGTCTGCGCAATATCCAAATAGTAATTTTTCTTATCTATTCTGTCCATATCGGTCTCCGTTCATGTTTTATTGTACATTATACCTTTTTTCTGCGACTTTGTCAAGCCTTGATCGTTTTTTGTCTTATCTGATGTTAAAAACAAAAGAAAATTTGTGAATTTTTATTGAACTTTGCGTTTGTTTCATCGTATATGGGCGAAAAAGCCTCTTCTCGAAAAAAAAGAATTGACTTTTACTGTTATATAATGTATAATTAAATTAATAATCAAGGATAAAACGGTGAGAATAATTGCCGTAATATCACTTTATACGGAGGGTGTTAAATAATGAAAAAAATGTCAAAACTTCTGCTTTTTGTATTGGCTCTTTTTGTCTTTACAACTGCGTGCGGTGCTCAGGCAGGTCCCGAGTCTTTTGATATGGACCTCGGCGGTGAATCCGACGGCGCCGTGGATCTTGCCGGTTTTGAAATGATCTACGAATTCGGTTCAAACGAAAGCGACGGTCTTGTTGACGAAAACGTTCTCGGTTTCGTTCCCGACTCTCAGTTTGCCGATCTCGCAAAGGCTCGTCTGAATGAGGTTGAAAACGATTTCAACTGCAAGATCAAGCTTAACTACAATTCCACACAGAGATGCCATACATTTATCTCCCTTTCTTATGCCGGTGTATTTATGTGTGACGTTATCTCCGGTATTTCCGATATGTGGGCAGATGCCGCAAGAGCAGGTATGCTTGTCGGTCTTTCCGACCTCGAAGAATATATCGACTACAAAGACGAGGAAAAATGGGGCAGCAGATCGATCCTTGAGGTCGTCTACTATGAAAATGACCTTTACGGCCTTATTCCTATGGGCTGGCCCGAACTTAACCATTCTTCCTTCGGCTATCCTCTTGCCGTTAACGAGGACATCGTTTCCGTTCTCGCTCAGACAGACCCCCGTGAATTCGTTGAAAACGGCGAATGGACATGGGCTAAATTCAGAGAATGTCTTGCAAATTATACCTATATGGAAGGCTCTGAAACAAGATATTACGGCCTTTCCGCTCATTGGCCCTACTACACTGAAATGTTTATCCGTTCAAACGGCGACTCCCTTGTTTACAAAGAAGCCGACGGCTCATATTCATACGGCTTTACAACTCCCACTGCCATCGCCGCAATGGAAGAAGCAAGAGCTATCTGGCATACCGACCTGTCTCATACTATCAAAAGCGCTATGAGCGACACCGTTGAACAGACTATTGACGATTTTGTAAACGGTGACACCGTTATGTGCGTTGCCCCCACAGGCTATCTTTACGGACAGGATGCACGTATCTCTCTTAACGTCGATAATTTCGGCATCCTTCCCTGGCCCTACGGTCCGAACTCTTCTCCCGAGCATATTTTCGGTATCATGGAAAATAATAACTACTGTATCGCTTTCTCTTCTCTTTCATCCAACACCGAAGCATCCGCTATGATCATCAATGCTCTTTATGAGCCGCTTCCCGGTTTTGAAACGGAAGAAGAGATCAAGGGTTATATGGAACACAATTTCTTCTTTGACCCCCGCGACTGCGATGTTTTCTTCAGAATGTATCTCAATCAGGAATATAACTATTTCCATTATAATATGCGTACTCAGTATATCGGCTTTATGGAACAGACCAGCCGAACCATCACTCAGCACCTCGAAAGTACGGCAGATGTTGTAAACGAAATATTTACAGAGGACATCATGCCTTCCGTTCGCGGTATCGAAGCTGTCTGGGGCTCTTACGGCGATTAATTTAATATTTACCCTATGGCACTTTTCCAAAGAAAAGTGCCATTCTTTTGTTGACAATTACTTCCCGATGTGCTATAATGATATTGTAAATAGGTGAAATGTGGAGGGATCCGTAATGAAACGTATGTTGAAGATTTTTATTTTTTTACTTCTCCTGTCTTTTGTGATGTCTTCCTGCTCTTCGAGTTCAAAAGAGGTTTTTGATATGACATTCTCTTCTGTATCTGACGGAATTGCAGATCTCGGAGGAATGAATGTCCGATATGAAATAGCTTATGCAGATACTACTTATCTCGGCTTGGATATAACATCCGAATTCGCGGACCTTGCGCGTGAACGTGTTGCAAATGTTGAAAAGGATTATAACTGTACTGTTGAACTCGTTCACGGAACCGGATCATTCGGAACTCTCGTAGCTTCAACTTATGCCGGAACATATCTTTGCGATATCCTTTGCGGTGACACAAACGCAGGCTTGAATGCCGCGCGTGCCGGTATTCTTGTGGGTATAACTTCTTTGAACGGAATAATTGATATTCATGATTCTCATAAATGGGGAAATCAGGGGCAGCTTCAGGCAATGTGTCATGAAACAGATGTTTACGGCCTTTTGCCCGCTTCATGGCCTATGTTGACAGAATCATCTTTCGGATATCCTCTTGTTGTCAATGAAAATATTGTGGCTCAGCTCGCTCAGCCCGATCCACGTGAGTATGTTGAAAACAAGACCTGGACATGGGAAAAATTTGAAGAATGTATTGAAAATTATACTTACATAGAAAGCGGAGAAGTTAAAATATACGGTCTTTCTGCCCATGGCAACTGGTTTTTAGAGCCTTTTATCCGAACAAACGGCAATTGTAATGTTTACAAAAATGCAGACGGCACCTATTCTTACGGTTTAACTTCTCAGGATGCTGTCACTGTAATTGCCGAAGCTCAGAAGATCTGGAATGGCGATATATCGTATGCCGTTTTTAAAGGCGTTGATGCCGGCACAAGCATTAATAAATTTATGGCCAGAGAGGCAACTATGGTCGTTGCTGATGCCGGAAATATTTTCGGCGTTTCCGAAAACAGCTTTTCCAGACAAATAGAAAATTTTGCGGTTCTGTCCTGGCCTGTGGGTCCTGATGCCGAACCGGATCACTATACTTCTGTTTCTCACGGTTACCATTTCAGTATAACTCTTCCTATTCTCGGTAAAGATCCCGAGGCTACGGCTATGGTCCTTGATGCGATCTACGAACCGCTGCCGGGATATGAGACGTTTGATATTATTAAAGAACATATGTCCCGTTATTATTTCTTTGATACGCGTGACTGTGATAATTTTTATAATATGCTTAACGCTCAGGAGTATAATTTTGTTATATGTCATTTAAGTTCTATGTATAATCAGTGTCTTGAGTCAAAATTATCTCCCAGCGCATATATTGAAAGCATGGAAGACTCTGCCGAAGAGCTTTTTGAGGAATATGTAATGCCTGTTGTTCGCGGTGCGGAAGCCGTTTGGGGTTCTTACGGCGATTGATCCGAAAAATCAAGTAAAATATAATATCTGATTTTTTAAGAATGAGCTCTGTTTGGGGCTCATTCTTTTTCTGTTTATATTTTTTGATAAATTGACAATTTTTATTGACATTCCGTGTTGGATGTGTTATACTGACAAAAAGGAGATGTTTTTATGAAAAAAATTGCCAAGCTTTTAATTATTGCAATGCTTATATCTGTTTTTTCTTCTGCCTGCGGTTCTTCTGAGCCTGAGGTATTCGATCTTGATTATTCGGGTGGAACAGGCGAAACGGTCGATCTCGAAGGCAGAGAAGTTATTTATAATCTGTGTTACGATTCTTCAAAGGTTCTCGGCTTTGAGGACAATACCGAATTTGCCGATCTTGCACGCGCCCGAATCGATGAGGTCGAAAAAAATATGAACTGCAATATCGAGCTTGTCTACGGCAGTCCGGGATTTGCAGAGCTTATTTCAACATCTTTTGCAGGCACCTTTATGTGTGATATCCTTTGCGGCGAAACGAACCATTCAATAGACGCCGCACGTGCAGGGCTTCTTGTAGGTATGTCATCTCTTGACGGAATAATCGATGTTAACGATTTCGAAAAATGGGGCAATAAAAATCAGCTTCTCGGCAT
The DNA here is from genome assembly GCA_015067385.1 of Oscillospiraceae bacterium. GTDB lineage: Bacteria > Bacillota > Clostridia > Oscillospirales > UBA644 > HGM12619. The sequence goes on from SVMP01000065.1 coordinate 9,673, forward strand.
GTGTTGGAAAGACGATCTTTACGGACTTCTCCCTGCCGCATGGCCTGAGCTTACGATGCTTGTGTTCGGCTATCCCCTTGCTGCAAATGTAAACAGTATATCTCAGATGGGGCTTCCCGATCCCCGTGATTATGTTGAGAACAAAGTGTGGACATGGGCTCAGTTCGAAGAATGCCTTGAAGCATGGACCGTTATGGAAGGCGGCGAGGTCAAAACATACGGTCTTGCGGCTCCTCTCGGTACCTTTCAGCAGATGTTCGTTCGAACAAACGGCGCAAGCCTCATCGAGAAGACTTCCGACGGTTCTTATAAATACGGATTCGGTTCTCCTGCCGCTATGAAAGCAATGGAAAAAGCAAAAGAGATCTGGACAGGAGATCTTTCCTACACCATAAACGAGCTGGATTTCGGAACATGCAGCGAAAAGCTCGTTAACGGCGAAGCTACGATGTGTATTTCCGGCGGTGGTTTCATTTACGGTTCCGACGGCATTATCTCCAAAAACGTCGAAAACTTTACTGTTCTCCCCTGGCCGTACGGTCCCGATGCCGAACCCGGTCATACGTTCTCCAACTTCTCCGGTACAGGCAACTGCATAACTATTCCCGTTATGGGAAGAGATCCCGAATCAACGGCTGTCGTTCTCGATGCTGTTTATGAACCGCTTACGGGGCTCGATTCCTTTGAGGCGATAAAAGAACATATGTCTCGCTATTATTTCTTCGATCCGAGAGATACCGAAGTTTACTTTGATATGAACCTTGCAATGCATTTTAACTTCGGCTACTGCGGCATGGTCGGTCAGTATACTGATTTTATTACATATTCA
>SVMP01000066.1 GCA_015067385.1 Oscillospiraceae bacterium
ACTCCGATGATCTACGATACTGTTTTGGGTACGGTCGATGTCGCAGATTACAATATAGAAAACGGATATACTATTGTCAATAAAGAGCTTTATGCTTATGACAGTCTTCTTCTTAAGCTTTTGCCGAACGTCTCTTCCGTAAAATATGTTACACCGGATGAAAGAAAGCTTGTTAAAACTCATTATTGCAAAAAGCCCGTAAGTTATAAACTTACTGAACCCAATGCATTTCTTATTGATACTGCTGAATGGCGTGTCGATTCGAAAGATCTCCTTTCCGATGAAGCATGGGAAGAGAATGAAGAAATTCTCAAAATTTGTATCAAGGCAACTGAAAAATCAGGCGTTCCCAAATATTCGGGTGCTCAGCCCTGGGTAGAACCGCATGAACCGCTTTCACATTACGTTGATCTTCGTGTTACGTTCAACTCAGAGATCGATTACGAAGGAGCATATCTTGCGATCGAAAATGCGCCTCTTTGCGAGATCGTTCTTAACGGCGTTAAAGCAGGTAAAGAGATCTACGGTTATTTTGTTGATGAATGTATTGAAAAGATCGCTTTGCCTAAGATCATTAAGGGTGAAAACACGCTTCTTATAAGAACTCCGATCGGTGTCAGAACAAAGGTTGAATGGTGCTATATTCTCGGTCAGTTTGGTGTTAACGTTGTAGGTTGCGAAAAGACCGTCAATGCTTTGCCCGAAAAACTCGGTTATTCGTCTGTTGTACATCAGAATCTTTCATTCTACTCAGGTAATATAGAGTATACAGAGCAGATAGAAACACCCGATTGCGAACTCGAGGTCAAGATATCGGAATACCAGGGTGCACTTGTAAAAGTATTCCTCGACGGTGAAGACAAGGGCGTTGTTGCTTTTGACCCATACAGGTTGAATCTCGGAAGAGTAACCGCCGGCACCCATACTCTTACATATAAACTCTTCGGCACAAGAGCCAATGCTTTCGGTTCTGTTCACAACGCAAGCCCCATAAGCAAATGGTTTGGACCGGGTCATTGGCATGAGGGCGGTGACAACTGGTGCTATGAATACCGTTTGAGAGATCTCGGTATTCTTGCAAGCCCGATAGTTGAAATGTACGAATGATCAACTGAAATAATGTAATACACAACAGCGTCGCCTTAAAATTAGGGTGACGCTGTTTTTTGCTTAAACATGAATTATGTTTTAAATTGTCAACATATATTCATTAATTCTTCATTGATTTTTGGGCGTAAATGAGATATAATTCTGCAGTACGCGATTTTTGGTTAAGGAGATCTTTATGAATATTACTCGTCGTTTGCCGTCAAACGGACTTCAGTCTCTGATCACGGCTGCTGCAGGATTTATTAAGTCAAATTTTGTCCTTGCTATGGCTGCGCTTGCGGCTGCGGTAACATCTGTTATCGTTCCTCCTGACAGCGAATATCTCTCTTATCTTGATTTTAAGACTCTTACTTGTCTTTTTTGCACTCTTGCGGTTATTTGCGCTCTTAAAAATATTAAGTTTTTTACGACCATAGCCAAACGTATCGTAAAGGCTACAGGTAATCTCAGAGCCGCCGTTACCGCTATTGTTTTTATAACATATTTCGGCTCGATGCTTATTGCAAACGATATGGCGCTTATCACTTTCCTGCCTCTCGGTTACATCGTTCTTTCTTCTACGGGAAATGAAAAGCATATGCCGTTCGTTTTCATTCTTCAAAATATCGCGGCAAATCTCGGCGGAATGTTAACACCGTTTGGAAATCCTCAAAACCTTTATCTTTATACTAATTTCTCTATCCCCACAGCAGAGTTTATGCTGATAATGCTCAAGCCCTTCATTGTTGCTTCAGTGCTTATCCTCGGCTGCTGTCTGGCTGTTAAAAAGGAGAAGATAGAACTCACCGAAAAGGTCGATAATCGTCTCCCTACAGCGAGAACATCTGTATATATCGTTCTCTTTATCCTTTCGATCGCTGTTGTTTTTAATATTATTCCTTATCTTCTCGGTCTTGCGATAATTCTTGTTTCTCTTCTTTTTATGGACAGAAAAGCCCTTTCCGCTGTTGACTATCCGTTGCTTTTAACGTTTGTCTTCTTCTTTATTTTTGCCGGAAACATGGCACGAATCCCTGAAGTTAACGCTCTTTTTTCATTTTTGCTCTCTAAAAATACTCTCCTTTTCAGCGTTCTTTCCTGCCAGGTTATCAGTAATGTTCCGTCTGCGGTTCTTCTTTCACAGTTTACCGAAAATTACGCAGATCTTCTTGTCGGTGTCAATATCGGCGGAACGGGAACACTTATCGCTTCTCTTGCAAGCTTGATAACTTTCAGAGAGTATATGAGCCATAATCCCGGTTGTGCAGGCAGCTATATCCTGAAGTTTACCGCTTTCAATTTTGCATTCCTTGCAATTCTGGTTGCCTTTTGTATGATATTTTAAATAAAAAAATCCCTCCGTGTTACAACGGAGGGATTTTTTATTATTAATTTTTAGAATTCAAAATGTAAAGGATAACATCCATATCAAACATGTCAACTATCTTTTGCTTAATTTTAATAATGGAGGCTATGTGTTGTGAGAAACTTGTTGTTTATTTGTATGTAATCAATCCGATTCTTTTATGAAAGAATCCTTACAACATTTTCTGTAAATAAAAGAGGTAAATATTCGATTGTATATATCAACTAAATTTTCCATCTGTATAACTGAAATCATTTGCCTTTAGTCTGTATCGAATAGGGAACCGATTGTCTGAATTATCTTATTTCACTGTTTTCAGTTTGTTTTAAGATTTCGACATACAGATCATTTTTGAAGAACGTCGTCTTAACGGACGATCGATCTTATATTGAATCTGCCAAAGGTTTTCGTACTAATATATCTCCTGTTTTTTCAATAATGACTTATCTTGACTGCTCCTAAAATAAGCTTTATTGCTTTTCCGTATTGTACGGATCCGGAAGTGCTTGAATCGGCTTTTGAAAAAGTTTTTACAGATACATTGCAGATCTTGTTTCCTCTTTCACCGAAAACTTGATCTTGTACTTCAGTTGGACTTTTATCTTCTTCGAGAGACCTTTTCTCTTCGGATAATAATTATCAACGGTTATTTATCTGAGAGAAAAGATCCCTCGAAAAAGAAGATATGGTTTCATCGTTCATGGGTCTAATCCCTCCCTTTCCGAGTATTATTCCGAAACGCCATTCCACAGTCGAGCCTCAAACTATTTACAAGTTTTCATCTTTAACGAGGCGTTGTTAATACAAAATACGTTACTGTGTATCACGTCTTCGTGTCTCTTTGTTGACTATATTGTATCACAAATATGTTGTCTTGTCAATAGGCAAAATCAACAAATATTGCATTCAATTTTTAAGGTTTTCATGTATAAAATGAATAAAAATAACCGTCTGTCGGGTTTTGACAGACGGTTTCGGTATATTTAGTTGTTTTCGTATATCGTAAGCTTGTGGAGAGCTCTCGAACAAGCAACGTAGAGCAGTTGTTTTTCTTCGCTGCTTTCCGAAAATTCATTCTTGTCGGGAATTATTACTCCGTCAAACTCAAGCCCTTTGGTGAGGTAAACGGGGAGTACATATGTCTTTCCGGGAACGATAACAGAATTTGTGTTGATATATTTTGCATCAACACCTTTGTCTTTTAACATTGCGTATATTTCTCGTGCATGATCTTCGTTCTTACAAATTACTGCATTTGAGTAAAGACCGTCTTTTCTCAGGGATGCGATCTTTTTTGCTATCGAATCCGCAAGATCGTCGGTTTTAACAAATTCAGGCTCGTCACCGTGTCGGTCAAGATATTCTGCGTCGATCGGATCCTTTTTGAACTGATTGATGAAATTATTTATTTCAACAGTTGAACGGTAGCTCTTTTTGAGATTGAATTTTCTGCAGTTTCTTGCAGGTATATAGTTTTCTATTTCCGCAATCGATTCGAGATGCGGCGTTAATGCCTGATTAACGTCTCCGAGAATAGTGAATCTTGCTCCGTAACAGAGTTTTGCAAGTATCTTGTAAATTATCGGGGGATAATCCTGTGCTTCGTCAACTACGACCTGATGCATCTTGAATTGCTGAGGAATTTTACCGGTGAGCAAACTGATGTATACGATGCAGAGCATGTCTTCAAAATTCAAATGCCCTGTTTGGTATACAGCCATTGTTTTCTCATATTCTTTCGGAGAATATTCTTTGAGAGCTCTGAAGTAGAGTTCTGTGGCTTCAACAGAAAACATGGACGTTATTTCTTCCGTCAGTCTTGCTATGTTAGCTCCCCAGAAACGAAGTTTTTCTTCGTTTATCTCGTCTTCTGTAAATTGCTGAGCGGAAGCAGCGGCTTGTCTTCTGAATTTTGCTACGAATTCGGCAAGCTTCTTTTCTTTGAAACCGTCTTCATTTTCAATATAGTCAATGATCCTTCCCAGAATCTTATTCTTTCTGATCTCGCTGTTATAGCCTTTGAAATCTTCATAGAAGAATTTGCGGAGTTTGCTTTCTGTCAGAATAATTTCTCCTATAAATTTCAGATCGTGGAAAGAAGCATTACTTATATGATCATCGAGGTATTTTTCGATAAATTTTGAAAAATCATCGGATCCTTTGAGTTTAACGGAAGCAAACCTTTCAGGGTCTTTTCTCACGGATTCGTTCTGTTCCGTAAGATTCCTGTAAAACATATCATTTTGTGTAGGAACATAATCGACCTTGTATTTTTCCGATGCGCCGATCTCATCGTCATCTTCTTCGTTTATTTCCGCTTCTTTTTCTTTTTGTTTTTTAAGTTTTTCTTCTGCACTTTCCGGGAAAAGAAGTCTGTCGAAGAAATCATAAAAGTCTGTCTGAACAACTCTGTCTTCTCCGAGTTCGGGAAGAACATCTGCAATATATGAACTGAAAACTCCATTCGGAGAGAATATCGTTATGTTCTCGGAAGTCAGCGAGTTTCTATGCTTGTAAAGCAGATATGCGAGCCTGTGAAGTGCGATAGACGTCTTTCCGCTTCCCGCAACGCCCTGAATAAGCAAAAGATCGCCCGAAAGATCTCGGATTATCGCATTTTGTTCTTTTTGAATAGTCGTTATTATTGTTTTGAGCTTAAGATCTGCGGTTTTGCCGAGCTCTTCCTGCAGTACGCTGTCATCGATCGCTATATCGCTGTCAAACATAAATTGAAGCTCGGATTTTTTTATCTTGAACTGTCTTCTTAATGTAAGATCAACATTTATATCCCCATACTGTGTTTTGTAAGAGGTCTTTCCGAGAGGGGAATCGTAATACATTGAACTTATATCCGCACGCCAGTCACACACAAGAACATCAGCCCCGTCTATAAGGGAAAGATAACCGATGTATATGCTTTCTTCTTCTTTTGAACCTTCTTCAATAAAGTTCAGTCTTGCAAAATAGGGGGATGTCCTCATTTTTTCAAGGCTGTTAAGACGCTTCAGAAAGTCGTAATAACGGTTTACTTCTGTCTGTTCCGTCATTGTAATTTGGGTAAGTTCAAAAAGGTCGTGAGGATTGTAATCACCGTGCATCTGATCATCCCACATACGCTTACGCATTTGGGTGATCTGTTCTTTTATGTCGGAAGACGTTTCCGCAAATTCCTGCTCCATCGCATCTATTTTGTTTATTACGGATGCGAGGTATTTCTTTTCAGCTGAAAGGCTTTTATCCATTTGTTCTCCGTGAAATTAATGTTATATAGTTGAAAATACGGAAATTACGTTCTTTTGTCAACCGAACGTAATTTCCGGTTTTATAATCAGTCTATTTTGTGGTCACAGTACATACAAGCAGTTCCGCCGTCCGGAGTTTTGTATGTAAGCAATGGTAAATAATTCTCTGTTTTTGTTATGCATACATGGCTCTTACAGTGCTGTTCTCTCGGCAGATCCATGTATTTTTCTATGTCAAGAGACTCTTTCTGTCCTTCGCGGGCTTCGAGCATTTTCATGATAAGAGCCATTCTTACGTAAAGACCGTTCTGTACCTGTTTGAAGTACATTGCTCTGTTGTCGTAGTCAACTTCTTCTGTTATCTCGTCAACACGGGGCAGGGGATGAAGAACGATCATGTCCGATTTTGCCATGTCCATTTTCGCTTTGTCAAGAATGTAAAGACCGCTCTGCGCTTTGTACTGTTCTTCCGATTCGAAACGTTCTTTCTGAATTCTTGTCATATAAAGAACATCAAGCTTGTCCATACATTCTTCGAGAGATGTAACTTCGTAAACGGTATTGCCGTTTTCTCTGAGCGCTTCTATGATATGGCTCTGCAATGCAAGAGATTCCGTAGAAATAAGATAATAGGTGTTTTTACCGAGCGTATTGAGCGCTCTGAGCAGAGAATGAACGGTTCTTCCGTTTTTAAGGTCGCCGCAAAGACCGATGGTAAGTCCGGAAAGTGTTCCCTTATTCTGCTTGATAGTAAACATGTCAATGAGCGTCTGTGTCGGATGGAAGTGACCGCCGTCACCTGCGTTTATGATCGGACGTGATGCAAAGAGAGATGCTGCGAGAGCAGCGCCTTCCTTGGGGTTTCTCATTGCTATTATGTCTGCATAACATGAAATTATCGTGATGGTATCCTTGAGATTTTCTCCCTTGGAAACAGAGGAATTTTCGGGGTTATCAAATCCGATAACGTTTCCGCCGAGTCTGAGCATTGCTGTCTGGAACGAAAGCATCGTTCTTGTTGACGGTTCATAAAAAAGTGTGGCAAGGATCTTTCCTTTACATGCCTCTGAATAATTTGAGGGCTTCTTTTTGATGTCAGCAGCAAGAGTATATATCCCTTCCCATTCTTCCGCTGTAAGTTCATTGAAATCTACAAGATGACGAAGTGACATTTTTTATTATCTCCTTTCATTGACCCTTTATTTTTTTATCTGTAAAACAAAATGTACAGTGCGTATGTTATTATTGCGGAAACCGCGCTGCATAAAGCTTTTCCGCATATGTATTTCTTTAGTGAAAGACCGCATGGTGCGGTCACGGCAGCTACTTGGCAATGTACGGACAATCCCGACCATCCGAGGATCATCGATGTCAATATAACTTGTTTTAGTCCCCAATTTACGCCGAGTGTTTTTTTAACGCCTGTGGAAAATTCCACAAATCCGCATAGCAACGCCTCTATATCGCTTTGATATATTTCTGTTCCGGTTTTGCTTAACAACAAAGACGATGCTTTTGCAATCGACGGAATAATTTCGTAGTGCATGAGGATCTCAGACATTACGGCGAAAAAAACAATAAATGCGCTTATGTAAATAACTGTCAGGGCGGATGCCGTTACAGCCGACACGACGGATGATAAAAAAGATGCTTTTGCCGTGAAACTGTTTTCTGTTTTATTATTGCTTGCTTGATATGCTGTCCGTCTGCCGAATATGATACCCGTTATTATAAGCGCTGCTGTTTGTGCTGCAAATAATAAAAACCCTGCTTTAACATCATGCAGAAGAATTCCGCCTACTGTTCCGATAACGAAAGCAGGACTTGCTCCGTTGCAGAATGTCAGTATCGTTTCTGCCTGCGAACGTGTGCATTTGCCGTCTTTGTAAAGCTCGGCAACAGTTTTTGCGCCTATCGGAAAACCGGATATAAGCCCTAAAACAAATGCCGTCGCACATTCTCCGGGAACACCGAACAGCTGTCTCATTGTTTTCCCGAAAAGCCTTGCGCATAGATCCGAAAATCCGGATGATACAGCCAACGATGAGAAAACGAGAAAGGGCAAAAGAGACGGAATGATCGTTTTTATACAAAAATCAAGAGCATTTGAGCCTGCAAGAACAGCTTCATCCGGAGCAAACAGTACAGCCAACACACCCGCAATGGGCAAAAACAAAATTACGATTTTTTTCATAGACCACCGATAAATAAATTATTGATGGTCTATTCTATTCGAAAATAAATCAGATTATCTGATTCTGTCACCGATCTTTGCGTTTTCGTCAAGGAAAATAACGTTGATGATGTCGTTGCCGTCTTCATCTTTGTGAGACGATGCGAGAAGCATACCGCGGCTTTCTTCTCCGCGAAGCTTTGCGGGAGCAAGATTTTTCACAACAGCAACTTTCTTGCCGATGAGATCTTCGGGCTTATAACATTTTGCGATTCCCGAAACGATCTGGCGTTCTTCGTAACCGAGTGTAACCTTGAGTTTGTAAAGTTTATCGCTCTTTGCAACTTTTTCGCATTCGAGAATCTGTGCAACTCTGAGCTCGATCTTCATAAAGTCGTCAATGGTTATCTGCGGAAGTTCGGGTTCTGCAACGATCTCTTCTTTTTTCTCTTCTACTTTCGGAGCAGCAAACGCCTCGAAGAATTTCTCGGCATCTATACGTGCGAAAAGGTTCTCGCCTTCACAGACAGTCGTACCGTTTTCAATATGACCGAATGATTTAACGGTTTCATAATCGGTCTTGTCGGTACCGAGTGTTTTGATTATTTTTTCACAGGTGGACGGCATGATGGGTGAGAGAAGTATTGCGCAGATCCTTATGCTTTCCGCAAGGTTGTAAAGAACTTCGTCAAGGCGAGCCTTTGTTTCTTCTGATTTGGCAAGGATCCACGGTGTCGTCTCATCGATATATTTGTTACATCTGCGAGCAATATTCATTATAGCTTCGATGCAGTCGCTCATTCTGAATTCTTCAAGACATGCTTCGGCATTTGCATATGCTTCGGTAACGGTCTTTTTCAGATCTTCGTCGATCGTGTCGCAAACATCGGTCTTGTTGATAACGCCTCCGGAATACTTCTTGATCATTGCAACCGTTCTGGAAACAAGGTTGCCGAGCGTATTTGCAAGATCCGAATTGTATTTTTCGATAAGGGTTTCATATGTTATGGAACCGTCTGCGGTGTACGGCATTTCCGAAAGCAGATAATATCTTACCGCATCAGTTCCGAAGAAGTTTACAAGGTCATCTGCGTAAATTACATTGCCTCTGGATTTTGACATCTTATCTGTTCCGAAAAGGAGCCAGGGATGACCGAATACTTTTTTCGGGAGAGGTTCACCGAGAGCCATGAGCATTATAGGCCAGTAAATAGTATGGAATCTGAGAACGTCTTTACCGATAACATGAACATCTGCAGGCCAATATTTCTTGTAAAGACTGTCTTCCTCGTTCATGAAGCCAAGTGCGGTGATGTAGTTGGAAAGAGCGTCGATCCATACGTAAACAACGTGTTTATCGTCAAAATCAACGGGAACGCCCCATTTGAACGAAGTTCTGGATACGCAGAGATCCTGAAGTCCCGGCTTGATGAAGTTGTTGACCATTTCTTTTTTGCGGCCTTCGGGATAGATGAAGTCGGGGTTTGCTTCGATGTAGTCTTCGAGCTGCTTTTGATATTTGGAAAGTCGGAGGAAGTATGCCTCTTCCTTTGTTTTTACAACTTCTCTGCCGCATTCGGGACATTTGCCGTCAACGAGTTGAGTTTCGGTCCAGAAAGATTCGTCGGGCTTGCAGTACCAGCCTTCATATTCGCCTTTGTATATATCGCCCTGTTCATAAAGTTTTTTGAATATCTTCTGAACTGCTTTTTCGTGGATCTCGTCAGTCGTTCTGATAAATCCGTCATATTTGATTTCGAGAAGATCGTAAACTCTTTTGATGTCATTTGTTATGCCGTCAACCCATTCTTTAGGGGAAACGCCTGCTTTTTTAGCGCAGTCTTCGATCTTCTGTCCATGTTCGTCTGTACCTGTAAGAAAGAATACGTCGAAGCCTTGCATTCGTTTGAACCTCGTTACCGCATCAGTAAAGACTATCTCATAGGAGTTTCCGATATGCGGCTTCTGTGAGGTGTAAGGGATGGCTGTCGTTATATAATATTTTTGTTTTTCCATATTTTCAACGTTCCTTTCGTCAAATTTTTTTTCATCGGATAACAATCGATATATTATATCACAATATCTGTAAAAAGTCAATGGCAATCGAGCGGATATATTCTTAAAAATGTAAAACAGAGCCGAAAAAAAGCTCTGTTTCAGTGTTTTTTATTTTGTTGATAAAAATAATCTTTTTTTGATCCGCTTTTTTATTCTTCAGCCGTTTCGAACCAACCGAGAAGAACAGCCGTGGCGGGCCAGCATGCGCTGACTCTCCATGTTTCGCCGGGTCTGTTGAGCGCATCGGATACGTTGATCTGTTCGCTTAACATTCCTTTCAAAAACGGAGTGTCAAACGTTGAACCGAAAAATTCGCCGTCATATCTCGTTATGCAGTTTATTGCCGCAGCTTTGACTCGGAAATAAAGGTCTGTCCATCTGCTGTCGCCTGTTTCTTTTCCGAGGTCGTAAAGGAATCTTGCCGAGTTTGTACAGATTCCCGGACCCACGTGTCTGTTCTGAACGTTTGCAAGGACGCCGCCGCACACATTTACATTCTCAAGCATCGATCCGCAGGGGAACGGCGGAACGTAATTTACCACCCATGTCGCAAAAAGTTTTGCGGCA
>SVMP01000067.1 GCA_015067385.1 Oscillospiraceae bacterium
GCGTTAAACCATGTTATCGAAAAATCGGGTTTTTCCGCAAAAGATATTGAATTCATCTTTGCAGGCGATCTGCTCAATCAGTGCGCTGGTTCGAACTTTTGCGTTCGTGATATTGCTGTGCAGTTTTTTGGGCTTTACGGAGCGTGTTCGACAATGGCTGAAGCGATGATCCTCGGTTCAATGGTCATTGACGGTGGCTTTGCCGACCGCACTCTTGCTCTTACAAGCTCTCATTTTTGCTCTGCCGAAAGACAGTTCCGCTTTCCTCTTGAATACGGAGCGCAGAGACCTCCATCGTCTCAATGGACTGTAACGGGGGCAGGGTGTACTCTTCTTGAACGTGAAACCGAAAAACCGTCCGTTTCAATAGAGAAAGTAACTCCCGGTGCAGTCTGCGATATGTCTATAACAGACAGCGCAAACATGGGTGCGGCAATGGCTCCTGCGGCAGCGCTTACATTAAAAAGATATTTTGACGATACACAGTCTTCTCCGTCCGACTATGATCTTATCGTTACGGGGGATCTTGGAAAAGTCGGAGCCGATATCCTTCGTGAACTTCTGCTTACGGATGGTATCGATCTCGGTTCTGCCTATAACGACTGCGGACTGATGATCTATGATCTCGAAACGCAGGATGTTCATTCGGGCGGTTCGGGCTGCGGATGCTCGGCGAGTGTCCTTTGCGGATATATTTTGCCTGAAATGTTGAAAAAAACGTATCGGAATGTTTTGTTTGTAACAACAGGCGCGCTGATGAGCCCGACAAGCAGTCTTCAGGGCGAGAGCATACCGGGTATCGCGCATCTTGTTAATCTGAAAGTTTAGGCAGAGGTATTTATGGAATATTTATCGTCTTTTTTATTTGGTGGAACGCTTTGCCTTATCGGGCAGATAATTATCGAGAAAACAAAGCTCACTCCTGCGCGTATACTTGTCGGTTATGTCGTTGCAGGTGTACTTCTCTCCGCTGTCGGTGTTTACGATAAGATCCTTGAGATCGGCGCTTCGGGCGCATCCGTCCCTTTGACGGGGTTCGGTCATATTCTTGCGAAAGCTACACGGGAAGCAATCGATAAGGACGGACCGATCGGTATTTTTACGGGAAGTCTTATGGGTGCCGCAGGCGGTATCGAGTCCGCCGTAATTTTCAGCTGGCTTGCAGCTCTGTTATTCAGGGCAAAGAAAAAATGATTTGTGAAGAAGACAGAGAGATCTGTCTTTTTTTGCTTGACAGATTCTTTATATTGTTATATAATTAATTAAATAATTAAAGAATTGCAGAAAAGAGGTAATTTCTATGAAAACTCTACCCTTTGATTCCGTTAAAGTAACTTCCGGCTATCTTTTCGGAAAGCAGGAACTTAACCGTAAAACGACCATATATTCCGTATACGACCGCTTTGATGAGTCCGGCCGTGTTAAAGCTTTTGAATTTACATATGACAAAAACGATCCGAATGCGATTCAGCCTCATTATTTCTGGGACAGCGATCTTGCAAAATGGATCGAATCCGTTGCGTACATAATAAAAAACGATCCCGATTACGACCGTTCTCTTGAAGAAAAGGCAGATGCAATCATTGAAAATATTAAGAAACATCAGGAAGAAAACGGTTATTTCAATATTTATTTTACAGTTGTTGAACCCGAAAACCGTTTTGCAAACCGAGACTGGCATGAGCTTTACTGCTTAGGTCACCTTATGGAAGCGGCGGTTGCGTACGCCGATGCAACGGGTAAACGTGATCTTCTTGAATGTGTATCAAAATATACAGATCTCGTTATACGTGTGTTTACGGAAGAAAGATCTGCCGGTTTCGTAACGCCGGGACACCCTGAGATAGAGCTTGCACTTATAAAGGCATATGACTTTACAGGTGATAAGAAATATCTTGATCTTGCTGAGTTTTTCATTGATAATCGCGGATGTTCGGACGAGATAAATAACGATAAAATGTTCCAGTCCCATAAGCCTGTTCGTGAGTTGGACGAGGCTACGGGTCACTCCGTTCGTGCTATGTATCTTTACACCGGTATGGCTTCTCTTGCAAAGAAAACGGGAGATCAGTCTCTTATTGACGCATGCCGCAGACTTTGGGAAGACACTGTTTTTCGTAAGATGTACGTTACTGGCGGCATAGGGTCGATCCATATGGGCGAAGCGTTTACCGTTCCGTTTGATCTTTCAAACGATCAGGCATATACAGAAACCTGTGCGGGTATAGGTTTGATGTTCTTTTCCAATGAAATGCTTTCGTTTGAAAACAATGCCCGTTACGCTGATGTTATCGAACGTGTCCTTTATAACGGTGTTCTTTCCGGTCTTTCGCTTGACGGCAGATCGTTCTTCTACGAAAATCCGCTTGAAATAAATCTCCGTGATCATATAACGAATATTTGGGGAACAAAGCGTTATCCCATAACTCAGCGCCTTGAGTGCTTCAGTTGTTCATGCTGTCCTCCCAATGTTACAAGGCTTATTGCTACTCTCGGAAATTATTTTTACGGTATCGACGGCGACACGTTCTACATTAACCAGTTCGTTTCTTCCGAAGCCGAGTTTGACGGTGTGTACTGTAAAGTATCAACCGAATATCCGCTCAACGGCAGAGTTACAGTTTCTGTAAAGGGTACGAAAAAGGTTGCGGTCAGAATTCCCGAATGGTGCGATAATTTCTCTTTAAATAAAGATTTCAGCTTTGAAAACGGTTATGCTGTTATTGATAACGACGGTGAGGATATTGTTATTGATCTTGACATGACTCCCAAGATCGTTTACGCCGATCCCCGAATTTCAAGCGATGCAGGAAAAGTCTGCGTCATGCGAGGCCCGATAGTTTACTGCGCAGAGGGTGTCGATAACGGAGAATTCCTTCATAGTTTCATTCTTCCAAAAGAACTCGATGCAACGGAAACGTTTTCCGAAGAATTCGGACTTATCACTCTTGAAGTGCCTTGCCGTAAACGTCTTCCTTTTGAAGGCGGTCTTTATTCTTCGTTTAAACCTCAGACAGAAAAAACGACGCTTAAAATGATCCCTTATAACTGCTTTGCAAACCGAGGCGAAACAGATATGGTCGTTTGGTTCTGTATGGATAAATAATATTTTTTCAATTTTATATCGGACGGTATTATGTTTTACCGTCCGATTTTTTATGCCTTAAAGTTCTATCTTTTGTTTTTGTAAAATATATATTTACGGAAGAGGGGGGACAAGTGCCGTGAAAAATATTATTTCTGTTTTGCCCGAACGTTTAAAGAAAATATTCGAGACAGAAAGCCGTATTACCTCTGTTTCGGAGATCGTTTTAAGGTTGGAACGTCCATCCTGTGTCTTTTGTGAAAATGAGTGCTTGTTTATCTCTCCAAACGGACTTACACGACAAGCTTGTAAGGCTGTTTTGCTTTACAGATATGAGATCGACAGCATTTTCGAGAAAATATGCAAAAGCTCCGTCTATTCATTTGAAGAACAGATAAAAAACGGTTTTATATCTGTTAACGGAGGTCATAGGGTAGGTATATGCGGAACGGCGGTCGTAAAAAACGAAGCAGTTTCGGGCTTCCGTGATATAAACGGTTTTATTTTCAGAATTGCAAGAGAAGTAAAAGGGGCAGGGGAAGAAGCTGCCGAATATGTTTTGAACTCCGAAAAAGTGGTGAATACAGCCGTTATTTCTCCGCCCGGTGGAGGAAAAACAACTGTTTTGCGTGATTTGTGCCGTATTCTGAGCGAATCGGGAAAAAGGGTGAGCGTTGTGGATGAAAGGGGAGAGATCGGTGGCGTTTCGGACGGTGTTCCTTCATTTTCAAGCTGTTCTCTCTGTGATATTTTAGACTCTTGTCCGAAAACCGACGGTATTGAACTTGTTCTTCGTGCGCTTTGTCCCGATGTTATTGTTTTTGATGAAATAGGGGACATCTGTGAAGCTGAAAAGCTTGTCAGTGCTATGAACAGCGGAGTTTCGTTCGTTTTTTCCGCACATGCGGACTCTTTTGCCTCTGCGGTAAGAAGACCTGCGTTTCAAATGCTTTTAAAGAACGGAGCGCTCGATCTTGTTGTTGTTTTGGGTGTTGGAAAACAAAGAGGAAAAATCGTTGAACTGAAGAAAATAAAATATGAGGAGGACGGTTATGAAGCAACTGGCATTGATATTGATCCTTGCGGCAAGTTCGTTTTGCGGAATATTTAAAAGCTGGTCGATGAAACGCAAAATAGATGAACTCAGGGAAATTATTACGGCTGTTGAACATATAAAAGCAGGTATTTCATTCGGCAGAAAAAACTTGCCGTCGCTTTTTTCCGATATAGAAAAAGAAACCTGTCCTCTTTTTTACTCGATCGGAACAGAAACAAGATATGATACTGTTTATGAAAGGTATAAAAATATCAGAGCCGAAAAGGAAACAGGTTCATGGCTGTCCGATGTTGAAAAAAAGACTTTGGATAACTTTTTTATATCGATTGGACGCTCGAATGAGGAGGAGCAGAAATCTCTTTGCGACGGGACCCTTTTCCGACTATCGAATCATCTTGCGGAAGCCGACGAAAAATATAAAAAATACGGCGGACTTTTTTCTAAATCAGGGGTTCTGGCAGGACTGTTTATTGTTATTTTGCTTTTATAAAAATACCGCTTTTGCGGAGAAACGGATGTTGACGTGAAGATAGATATTCTTTTTCAGATAGCGGCAGTCGGTGTAATAGTAGCTGTTCTGAATCAACTTCTTACAAAATCAGACAGATCCGAGCAGGCGTTGATGGTCACTATTGTTGGGCTCGTGATAGTTTTACTTGTTGTTGTCGGCGAGATAAAAACGCTTTTCGATACCATAAAACAGGCCTTTTCTTTTGTATGAACATTTTGTATTTTGCGGCAATCGGGCTTATCGGCACAATTTTTGCGGTTTTCGTTAAAAAGGTCGGAGAAGAATATCGGATAATAGTTTCCGTGGTCTGTATCTGTTCGATGATCATTTCCGTTCTTCCTTATTTGAATGATCTGTTTTCCAAAGCAGTTTCTTTTGCGATGCTTTCGGAAACATCTGCCGATAATTTTATATTGCTTTTAAAGGCTGTCGGGGTAGGATATATCTGTCAATTTACATCCGATATTTGTACAGATGCAGGGGAGACCGCGATCGCATCAAAAGTTGAACTTGCAGGGCGAATAGCTATCCTTTCAATGACGGTCCCCGTTATAAACTCTCTTGTTTCGATGATAGAACAGATGTTATGAAAAGAACAGCAGTTTTTATTTTGACTTTTTTCCTGACCGTTGTTATATTTCCGCTTGTTTTTTATGCGGAAGAACCGCACTTTCCCGTTCCGGAAACGGCGGAAGAGCTTGTCGGCGAAACGGTGACTCCCGAAAATTCTGCCGAAATTCTCTCTCTCGGCAAGATTTTAAAGTTTGTCTTTTCTTCTTTTGTCAATGCTTTCACCGATAAATTTTCGTTTATCGTTCAACTTTTCGTTTTGCTTTTTGCGATTTATCTGATAAACAGTTTTTCCGAATCATTCGGTTCTCAAAAACTTCTTTCCGCAATGAGTTTTTCGGCTCTTTCCGTTTGTTCTGTTTCGGTTTTTTCCGATGTTTTTAATTCAACAGATGCTGTTTCCTCTGCTTTTTCTCAGCTTTCGGGGTTTCTTTCTTCTTTGTTTCCCGCTTTTTTGACATCGCTTGCATCCGCAGGCTATTCGTCTGTTGCGGCGACGGGAGGAAGCTCTCTCTTCTTTTCCGTTGAAGTGATTTCTGCGATCATATGCGGATGCTTAAAACCTTTTTCTACCGCATATATTGTTGTCGGGACCGTGGCGGGAATTTCAGATAATGTAAATGTGAAAGCTTTTTCTGCTTTCATCCGTAATTTCTTTATAACATCCATAGGCGTTATTTTAACTGTTTTCGGAGGAATGATGTCTTTGCAGACAACTCTTTCAATGACATCCGATAACCTTTTTAAACGTACCGCAAAGCTTGCCGCAGGCACGTTTATTCCTCTTTTCGGCGGCTCGGTCGGGGAGGGGCTTGAGTCGGCGTTTGCCTCTGCGGTCGTTATGAAAAACAGCCTCGGCGTTTTCGGGACATCGGTCGTATTCTTAACGATGCTTCCGTCTCTTTCAGCTCTTGCCGCAGATCTTATTATCTTTTCTGTTTCGTGTGCAGTCTGCGGTTTTTTCGGAAACGAAAAGGCGACTTCTTTTTTTTCGACTGTCAGAGACTGCATTGCCGTGATCTTCTCTGCGGCAACGGTTTGCTGTTTTATTTTGCTTATAGGGTTATCCTTGCTTATAAAAATATGAAAGATATAATTATTTCCGTAATTCTGTGCGTTTGTTCGGGGACTGTTATCTCTGCGCTTTGTCCGAAAAGCTCTATCGGTAAACCGATCGTTTTTCTCTGTTCCGCGGTCGTTACGGGGGCTGTCATCTCTGTTTTTTCAGTCGGTTTAACAGACGACAGTTACTTCTTTTCTGTTCCCGATCTTTCCGAATACGATTATTCCGAAACGGCAAACGAGGCTGTTTGTTCGTCTGTGGAAAAGACGGTAGCGGAAAATCTCTTTTCCGTTGTTTACAGCTATCTGGGTGTGTATCCCGAAAGCGTTAAAACAGATGTTGATTATAAAGACGGTCGGTTTTATCTTGCCGAGGCAGATGTTTTTGTTAAAACAGAACATGCGGATGCGTTGAAAAAGATAATATATGAAAAAACAGGATTGGAAGTGTCTGTTGTTGAACCGTGAAAAAGAAAATACAATGAAAAAAGAAGATATTCTTTCCTTCTTGAAAAAGAATTATTTAACGGTCGTTATAGGTTCTTTTGTTGTTGCGGCTCTTCTTTTGGCTGCGAGCATGTTTTCCGAAGAGGAAAAACACAGTGAAAATACGGTTCTTGCATATAAATCAGCACTTGAAGCAAGGCTTTCCGAATTTTTACAGCGGATGAACGGCGTAGGGGAATGCGAGGTGTTTATTACTCTTGAAGGCTCGGAAGAAAATATTGACGGCATGGGAACATCGGTCAGAGGAATTGCGGTTCTTTGTACGGGAGGCGGTGATTCGAAAATAAAGAGCGATATAACGGAACTTCTTTGCCGTGTATTTGGTATTTCTCAGACTAAAATATCTGTAGGTGATCTGAATTAAGGAGAAATGAGTATGAAGAAAACACGTTGGATAATAGTTGGCTTGACGGTCGTTATGACGGCGGCTGTTTACATCAATTGGAAATACGCCTCGGACGGAGGCGATTATCCTGTGGCATCCGGAGATGGCGATTCTGTAAAAACACTCGGACAGACCGCATATGTTTCCGCTGAATCGTCTTATTTTGACAACGCAAGATATACCCGTTCAAAAAACAGAAGCGATGCGGTCGCTGTCCTTAACGAGCTTATAGAAAATACGGATGCCGATGCCTCATCAAGAAAGCTTGCGGCAGAAACTGTTGCTGATTATGCAAGGATAACGGAAACTGAGGCGAATGTTGAAAGTCTTATAATGTCTAAGGGATATGAGGATTGTGTTGTTTTTATTACCGAGGATACAGCGTCTGTCGTTGTTGAAACACTCGGACTTGAGCCTCACGAAGCGGCGCAAATAATGGATTTGGTGTCTTCCGCTACAGGATTTACTGCAGATGTCATAAAAATTATTGAATTTAATAGTGTACAAAATTGAAAAAGTGTGCTATAATATATCTGTAAGAGTATATCTTGCGTTTTTATTCCACGATTATGATTGAAAGGATATATTATTTATGGATGAAAAGAATTGCGGAAGCATAAAGATCTCTGAGGAAGTTATTGCTTCCATTGCCATTACCGCCGCACTTGAAATTGAAGGTACTGCAAAGGTACACCAGAAATTGCTCGCATCGGCAAAAAATATTGTCGGCAACATCAAAGCTACACAGAAAGGCGTAAGCCTCGTCACTACAGATAACGGACTTGATATTACCGTTCAGATCTCTGTTAAAAACGGTTATAAGATCCCCGATGTTGCTGTAGCGGTTCAGGAAAATGTTAAAGAAGCGGTTATGAATATGACCGGAATTAACGTATGCAGAGTAAATGTAATCGTTTCCAATGTAGTTGAACAGAAAGTGAAGTCCGAATAAATGAAACGAAGCGAATCAAGAGAAAGCCTTTTTATTCTTTTGTTTGAGGCTTCCTTTAACGAAAATCCCGAGCCTGATAAGATCATTTCTCTTTCTGCTGAAAATATGGGACATGAAACCGACGAATACAGCGAAAAGGCTTTCGGTGAAATTCTCGAAAATCTTGAGAATATCGATAAAGAGATCGAGCCTTTCCTCGTAGGAAGAAAACTTGACCGTCTTTCCAGAATGGCGCTCACAGCTCTTCGTATCGCCGTATATGAAATAAACAACGCTTGCGATGTTCCTGCCGCCGTTGCAATTAACGAGGCGGTCGAACTTGTGAAAAAATACGATACCGACAACGCTGCCGCTTCTTACATAAACGGCGTACTCGGTTCTTATGTCAGAAGCCGTGCGTGAACGTTCTTTCGGTGCGTTAGGCGTAGACACAAGCAATTATACTTCTTCTGTTGCGGTCATGTTTTCGGATAAAACCTGCAGAAGTGAAAAAAAACTTTTACCCGTACCTCAGGGAAGCCTCGGCCTTCGCCAGAGTGATGCGGTATTTGCTCATGTTAAACAGTTCGCGGAGGTCTTTTCCCGTCTCGAAATTTCAGGGGAGGACATCCGCGCTGTTGGCGTGTCTTCACGTCCGAGAAACGTTGAAGGCTCCTATATGCCGTGCTTTATGTACGGTGTTTCCGTTGCTCAAATGCTCGGCTCTGTTTACGGTGTGCCCGTGTATGAGTTTTCTCATCAGCAGGGACACATTGCGGCGGCAGTCTATTCATCGGGAATGGACATGCTTTTCGACAGACCTTTTATGTGCTTTCATGCTTCCGGCGGAACAACAGAGCTTTTGCGTGTTAACAGCCTTGACGATATTTCAATAGCCGCCGCAACCGCAGATATAAGTGTCGGACAGCTTATTGACAGAGTCGGCGTTATGCTCGGCTCGTCTTTTCCCGCAGGACCGTTTCTTGAAAAGCTTTCGTTGAACGGAACTCTTCCGGAACGACCTGTCGTAAGAATAAAAGACGGACGCTGCTCACTTTCCGGCTTTGAAAACAAAACTAAAAATATGCTTGAAAAGGGTATCTCTCCCGAAAATATTGCATTTTATACCATTGAAACCGTTGCTTCGACTGTTAAAAAAATGGTCGATGAATACAATCCCGAAAAACTCCCGGTTCTTTATGTCGGCGGGGTCATGTCGAACGAACGTATAAGATCCGTTCTTTCCGACGATAATTCATATTTTGCAGAGCCTCGCTTTTCGTCCGATAACGCTGCGGGAATAGCGTATCTGGCTTTACGTAAAACGGAGGTCGGGTTATGATGCGTTCAGCGATCAGCGTCTCGCAATTGAATTTTTATATGAGATCTGTTATCGAGTCGGACGAGATATTACGTTCGGTCCTCGTAAGAGGTGAGATCTCAAACTTTTCGCTTTACAGAAAAAGCGGACATATGTATTTTACATTAAAGGACGGGCAGTCTTCCGTTAAAGCCGTAATGTTTCGCTCCGATGCGGAAAAACTTAATTTTATTCCCGAAGACGGTATGAATGTTATTGTTTCTGCCCGTGTATCGGTCTTTGAACGGGACGGCGTTTATCAGCTTTATGTTTCGGACATAATTCCCGACGGGATCGGCGCCCAGATGGTCGCATTCTTTCAACTCAAGGAAAAGCTTGAAAAAGAAGGACTTTTTGATGACGACAGAAAAAAACAGCTTCCGCGTTTCCCTAAGAAAATAGCGGTAGCCACTTCTCCGTCGGGGGCTGCTCTTCAGGATATTCTTTCGGTTACAGGCAGACGTTATCCCATAGCTGATATTGAGATATATCCGTGTGTCGTTCAGGGAACAGAGTCTGCGGAAAGTGTTATCCGTGCCGTTAACTATTTTAACAGAAAAAACGATGCCGATGTCCTCATAATATCCAGGGGCGGAGGTTCATACGAAGATCTTGCTTCTTTTAACGATGAACGTCTTGCCCGAACCATTGCAAACAGCAATATTCCCATTATAAGTGCCGTCGGTCATGAAAGCGATTTTACGATTGCGGATTTTGTTGCCGATATGCGTGCGCCCACTCCTTCGGCTGCTGCCGAAATTGCCGTTCCCGATATATCCGAAATAACAGATTTTGTTTCCGATTTCAGATATACGTTGAAAAAAGAAGTGTCTGCCGTCCTTAACGAGAGCGAAGCCGAACTTGAGTCCGCAAAAAAACATCTCGATATAAGGCGTTTTATCGAAAACAAAGAGCTGGTTCTCGATAAGGTATCTTCTTCTCTTTTTATGCTTTCGGAATCGTTTATTGAACAGAAGAAAAATGCTCTTGCTTCTAAATAACAGCACTGTCAGC
>SVMP01000068.1 GCA_015067385.1 Oscillospiraceae bacterium
TTATACCATATTTCTCAATGTTTGTCAATACACCAAAAAATCCCATAACCACAAGGTTGTTTAAAATAAAAACATTTAGAATTTACATTTTTGCCACACACACTTTGTGAGCATGATTTAAAATATCACGTTTTATGATTCAACAAAAACACAATTATCACTATTTTTAATCTTTTTCCTGTAATGCACAATCACTTTACAGCAAAATTATCCCATAACAGCAATATTTACAGAAAACGACATAAAACAGCAAAGAGATGCAGAAAAGCGCACCTCTTTGCTATACTGTATAAATTTCATAAGGGGGTTCATAAAAGACAGAGACATCGAGAGTTCTAAACTTATACGAAAGAATATCTGCAAGGATTGGAATGATAATATATTCCGTATCAAAATGTCCTGCCGCTATAACATTCAGTCCCCTATCTTTAGCGTAAATATACTGATTATGTTTCATTTCACCGGTGATAAGCGTATCTGCGCCTGATGAAACAGCAAAATCAATATCACTTCCGCCCGAACCGCCGAGAACTGCAATTTTATGACATGGTCTACCGCAATCAATATAATTCAAACCTTTAACGCCGAGTTTATTCGCAGTTAATTTAACAAGATCACCGAATGTTCTGTTTGTATACCCTATTCTACCTATATTCTCGGGTTCCCATATTTGTATATTTTCAAGTTCAAGAGCGGTGCACAAAATGTCATTGACACCACCGTTTGCGGCATCAAGATTGGTATGAGCACATATCGCATTTAATCCGTTTCGACAGAGTCCGTACACAACAGAGTCTGAATCAACTGATTTTAAAGGATCAAAAATCACCGGATGATGAGATATTATAAGTTCGGCGCCTGTTTTTTTCGCTTCTTCAATAACGTTCTTTGTTATATCAAGTGCTAATACGATTTTAGTAACAGATGCACCGTAATCGCCGACAAGTAACCCAACATTATCAAAAGACATTGCTGAAGAAAAAGGAGCGAACGAATCAATATGATCATATATGTCTTTAACAAATATATTGCCCATTATAAGCACTCCTCCAGTTCATTTATTTCAGTCTTCAACTGCTCAATATACTTTAAATCGATCTCTTTTGCTTTTTTGATATTTTCAACTATCTTTTTTCTCTTTGAGATGAGTTTTTCAACATAAAGAGTCTTTTCTTTATATTTCTTTTTTCTAAGAATCGGCGATAAAAGAGTATCAAGTGTTGAAAAGTCTGTTTTACTGTTTATTTTCTTAACTTTCATAACAGAATACAGTTTTGCATCTCCATGTTCGGAAACAATATCTTCATCAATTATACTGTAACCGTTTTGATAGAGAAACTCACGAAGTTCTTCTACAGCAGTCATCGGCTGAAGAACAAACAGAGAATTCCTGTGCTGTTCATCTTTACGCAATATCTCTCTTATCAGTTCGCCGCCCATACCTGCAATAATAATTACATCACAATCCGACGGAACATTTTCAAGCCCATCTGATAATAAAAGATCAATTTTATCTGTAAGCGAACGAGCGACAACATATTCGCGTGCTCTGCTTAACGGTAATTCGCCTATATCACAGGCATAGGCATGTGAAAACGATCCATGTTCAATCAAATATACGGGAACAAGTGCGTGGTCTGTTCCAATATCGGCAACGATCGCGCACTTACCCGCATATTCAACTATTTTCTGAAGTCGATTAGATAGTGTCATTAAGCAATTTCCGCATTAAGAGCATCAACAAGCTCATCAACATCTATTCCGTGAACAGCAGCTGCTTCCTCTATTGTTTCACCTGCAGCAGCCATACAACCTACGCAATGCATACCAAATTCCATAAAAATATCAATGGTTTCAGGTGCGATAGCAATAACTTTTGCTATGACCATATCTTTAGTTATTTTAGTTTCCATTATAATTCAAGTCCTTTATTTGAGATAATCATTAAAGTTTTTATCAAGGGCATCCTGAATACTGTCTTTCGTTGCATCGATAGCCGCTGCAACTGTAGTTGTTCCGCGCAGGACAGAACCCCACTGGAACTTCTGAGTAGCAAGATAGTAGTCGGGCTGAGCATTGTCGTACATTTGCCAATAAAGATCTGCACTTTCTTCGTGTAGGAAATTTCTGTTAGCGTAGACCTCTCTCCATTCAAACGAATTCTCGCCCAACGGAGAATAAAGCTCATCGAGGATCGCATTTATAATTTCCATATCAGCTGTTATAGGAACAGTTAAATATCTATCGGCAAGACCGAGATATGCAGACCATTTACCGTATTCAGCGGAAGGACCTGCAGGACAGGGAAGAATTGCGAAGTCTACATCGTTATACATAAAACCGGTAGTATCTACGGTTCCAACATAACTGTATTCATAAACAAAACCGAGAAGATCATCTAAAAAATAATCATATTTGGCATCATTCTTACCAAATTCAACTATACCCTCAGAGACAAGGCTTCTGACCCATTCAATAGCTTCTCTTACTTCTTTTGAGTCAAAATTTGAAACGAATCTGCCTTCACTATCGGTTGTAACAAGAGAACCGCCGTTATTAAGAATTGCAGCAGTCTGGAAATATTCATAAAAACCATCTGTTATATACATACCGACAGGAATATTATTATTGAGATCTTTAGGCGAGCCGCCAATAGTTTTAAGTATATTTTCAAAGCCATCCCATGTCCATGAACCGTCTTCGACCATTTCAAACGGCCTGAAACCATACTGACCGACAAGGTCAAGGTTTGCATACAACAGACCGCCCATTGCAGGGAATGGAATACCGTGAAATCCGGGATAAAAACCGTAATAATCATCGCCGCGTTTAAAATATTCAACAGCCGCAACAGAACCCCATTTTCCGGATTCTATATTATCAAGAAAGCCGGGAACATCGGTAATCGGATTATAGAGACCTGCATTTATATTGGACCAGTGACCGTCAGCTCTTGCATCGTAAAGATCTGCCCATTTCAAACCGGAAGCGTGAGCAGCGGCAAGGTCTATAGTCTTTGTTTTAAAAACAAAATCAAGATTGTATTTATCTTCGATTTCTTCGTATCGATTTTTCAATCGTTCTTGCCATTCGGAATCTTCAAATTCCTGATATGGGTCTATTTCTATACGGCCATCTCTCTGTTCACCGATAATAATAAACTCTTTACCTTCGAAATCAGCTTCAAAAGTTGTATTCAGATTGATATCCAAATCAAGATTTCTTCTTTTTCCGATCCACAAGATATAAAACTAAGCACAAGGAGACAAATAAGCATTAAACATGTTATTTTTTTCATGATAAACTCTCCTATATCAGATTTTCAATAAAACAGTGCAAATTCAATTATTCGTATCGGAGACATAGCTCCGATACGAATGATTGATAAAAACTTATTTAGTTACTTTGGCAATACGATCGTTAACGTCTTTCTTGAAGCTGTCAATATATTTGTTTACATATTCAGCGATATCAAGTTCAACATCCTCAATAAGCGGAGTAAGATCGAGAGCATACATAAGGCTTTCAGCGGTATCGGTACCGTGAGAAGCATAGTAAGTAGCATTAGCTACACGTCTGCCCTGAGTTGCAAGGTCATAACGTTTGCCGCCTGCAACCTGAGAGTCGAAAAGGGATACAAGAGAAGCTGCCATGTTCTGATGTTCTGTAACGTCAAAAACAGTTTTTTCTTCGTCATTTACCCAGTCAAGGCTTCTCCATACTTCGCCACCGTAGATCTTCTTGGGGCGATCTGCGGGATCGAGTTCACGGATGGCTTTGATAACTTTAGTAACAACACCGATATGAGTATCGTGTTTGTCAGCAAGGTTATGAGTGAAAACAACTTCGGGCTTCATAGCCTTGAGAATCTCTTTGTAGTCTTCAACTACTTCACGGTTTGCACCGTCTTTAATAGCGGAGGAAGTATAGTTAAGCATTGCAAGTGCACTGTATTCACCGACAAATGCAGCTTTTTTCTGTTCGAGACGACGAACATCCATCATTTCCTCGTTTGTATAGTCAGCGTAGAGACCTGTTCTGGGGCTACCTGCACCGTCTGCTGTTACAACAGCGGAGAACCATTTATCTTTTTTACCGAAGCAATCAAGAATACCTGCCCAACACATAAGTTCAATATCATCCTGATGAGCGGATATACCGAGACAAGTGGTACGAGCGCAAGCTTCATTTTCAGAAGTACCGTCCCAAATATAAATTTCGGCTTTATCGTTAAGTTTCATAATTTCAAACCTCTTTGATTATATAATGATTAATTATTTGATTTCGGGAAGAGAAGCAGCTGCAATAGACTGACCTACGCGACGGCTTGATTCGTCGGGAATATGAAGCTGAATCTTTTCAGCGAGTTCGGGGAATTCGGTTTTAAGAACTTCATTTGCTTTATCAAGAAGAATTACGCCGCCTTCGCCTGATGTTACACGACCCATGATAAGAACATGTTTGATATCATAGAACTGAGCGTAATAAGCAATACCGTAACCGAAGTATACACCGATAGTTTCGTATATTTTAGCGGCACGGGGATCATTGTCTTTCTGGAGGCCCTGAACAAACTTGAGTTTTTCTGCAAGAGTAAGGCTTTCATCGAGTTCGATTCCTGCAGCGGGAGCAAGTTTGATTACGCCATCCTGAGAGAAATATTTAACACCGCATCCATAGTCACCTGACCATTCATCAACCATAGCATCTTCGTTATAGTCAACGGGAACGAAAGCAAGTTCGTTAAGCCAACCTGTAATATTGCCTTTGTTATCAACATAACCGCCTGCTTCGGATGTACCCATAGCAACACCGAGAACCTCGGTATCGTTGAGATCCATAGCACCTGCGAGAGCGGTAACATCACCGTCATTTGCAACTTCAAGAGGAATATTTTCACCAATTTCTTTTGCAACGTTGATATACATATCTTTAACGGTCTTTTCGAAATCGTCATCAGCAACTTTTATGAAAAGAGAAGCAACCATTATGCGATTATCAACATAAACGCCTGCGGAAGAAACGCCGATAGCGTCAACGCGGGGCATTTTGGAAGCAGCAGTTTTCATTGCTTCGAGAATGCCGTTGTAGTGATAGTTAGGATCGCTCTGTGTCTTGGGATGCCAGATAACTTCTTCAGAGTATACGGTTTCGCCGTTGATAACAGCGCTGACTTTTCTGTCAGATCCGCCTGCATCAAAACCGATACGGCAACCGTCGAGATGTCTTCCGATAGGACTGGTAGTTTCAAATGTTTCGGGTGCATTTTCTATGGAAACATGCTCAACTTCAAAAGCATGTTCGTAAACACGCGCCATAAAATCAGCATCAAATTCACGGATACCGCCCTTGCTGTAAGCAGCTTTAATATAGTCGGCAATCGCACAGGGACCGGCAATGATTACTTTGTAACCACCTTTGATCCAAAGCATTGTTTTAACAATACGTTCGATATATTTACAATTTTCTTTTTCGTGACCTTCTTTGTAGACACGAGTTTTATAAGTGGAGATATAGCCTTTGTTTCTTACAACACCGATAACTATATCTTCGCCGCCTTCAGCTTCGACAGCCTTTGTAAATTCGCGGCAAACAACAGACATAGGTTCAAAACCCGGATCAAGAGGTGCTTTTACCTTAATATCCATATATGTTTACTCCTTTTATATGTATTTCTAAATTAATTATTTTGCGAAAACAAAAGTTTATTTTGTAATAGTTACTTTCTTAAGTCCTCTGGGAGCATCGGGATTACGTCCTTTAACTTCTGCAAGGTTTGCAGCAAAAAGCTGAGCAAATACAGCAAAGTAGAAAGAAGCGATCATATCTTCTTTATCTGCGGACGGGATCTTGAATCCAAGGTCGCCCTGAGCAAGAAGTTCATCGTCATCGGTAACCATGAAAAGATCTGCACCAACGCTCTGAAGTTTTTCGATCATAGCTTTGGAGTCTTCTTTAACAGGACCGTCGGACATATACATAAATACAGGCATTCCTTCACTTACCATTGCAAAAGGACCATGGTGGAAGTCGGAAATAGGATATGCTTTAGCTCTGACATAGTTTGTTTCCTGAATCTTGAGAGTAGCTTCAAGAGCGAGAGGATAGTTAATACCTCTGGAAAGAATGAACGCCTCTTCCATAAAACGATAGCGAGTTGCGATCTGTGCGATGGTTGCATCCTGAAGAAGGATCTGAGTAAGATTCTTGGGAACAGCTTCAAGTTTCTTAATGATATCTGTCTTGCCTGCCCATCTTGCAACGAACTGAGCGATAAGGTACATCTGAGTACCGAATGTCTTCGTAGCAGCAACACTTTCTTCAAGTCCCGCATCGCAGTAGAGATGGAAATCTGCAGCTGCAGCGAGAGGAGATTCGAGATTGTTTGTTATGGTAAGAGTAATGGCGCCTGTTTCTTTAGCGTTTTTGATAAGTTCAAGAACGTCAGCGGCAGCACCGGACTGAGAAATACCGATAACAAGCATATTATTGAAATTGAGTTTTGCACCGTAAAGTGTTGTAGTAGAACATGCGGCAAGACCTACAGGAATACCGAGCATACTTTCGATTATGTACTTTCCATAGATACCTGCATGGTCAGAGGTACCTCTTGCAGCAACAACAACATTTGAGATGTTTGCTGCCTGAAGAGTTTCTGCAAGTTTATTGAGGGTTGCTTCATTGGATTTAAGGCAACGCTCCATGGCAGCAGGTTCTTCAAAAATTTCTTTCTTCATGGTTGTAGACATGATTTTTCTCTCCTTAATTTTTATGCTTTATATTTTTATGAAAATAGATAGCGCTTATTTTTTGAATATTGTTACGATTATAACAACAATGATTATAAATATCAAGACTCCGGTTGCAATAACAACACCGTCAATAATATCGTCCCAAATGTCTTCTGTCGGTTCTTCAACATCATTACCACCGATGACAGGAACATAAGGCTCTATTCCGTATTCCTCAAAAGCCTGAATCTCTTGTGCGGACAGGGCTTTATGTGAAATATATATTTCATCAACAACTCCTTTAAACAAAGGCTCGCCTTTAACACCGCTTCTGCCAATATAATTATAGTTAGAGGAGATAGAAGAAGGCGTGATTGATGTTGATGCGGAATCAACAAGAGCACCGTTAATATAAAGACGGGCTGTTCCATCCTTAATTGTAACCGATACCCTCACCCATTCGTTTGTTTTAACGGTATTTGATACAAGTGTTGTTTTAACATTTCCATCGCTGATCTCAAAAGAAAGACCGTCTGTTCCGTTACCCATATCGATCATCATATAAGCTGTAGGCTTGGAAACGGAATTTTCTTTTTTCGCAAAATACATAAGCTTCTGATTAACAGAAGATGTATTTCCTGCCCAATTATAAGCGATACTGAACGTAAGTTCATCAGTATTATCGAGAATACCGATAGGATAACGAATATATGAGTTAATACCGTCAAGCGTAAGACCGTAATTCTTTATACCTTGAGAAAGGCTGGCATTACGAATAACAGCAATAACAGAATTGTTATAGTCTTTACCGATAAGAGAAGTATTGTCGAACGTAGTTCCTATAAATTCATTGATTTCAGCCTTTTCCGAATATGAATCCTCAAGGGTATCTGTATCGTCAGGACGAAGATCAACTTCGGGAACGATGTTTTCTGTTGAATTAGATTCAGAAGAATTATCGGGAGAAGGATCCGGCAGAACCTCTGTTGTGAAACGCTCTATCCCGTAAGTTTTGATCTTACGTATATCAGATGCGTCAAGTACTCTCGATGCAAGATATATTTCATCAATGAAATACTTACTTGAATCAAGGGATGAAGAGCCTGATAATATCTTAAAATCAGTAATCTGCAAAGCAGAAAACGGTTGTCCGGTATAGAATGTATCAGTAAGAGTGCCGTTCATGTAGATATTTACTTCGCCTGTAGAACTGTATGTAACAGCATAATGAACCCATTTATTATTGACACTCTTAAGTGTTGTCTTTGAAAGTTCATTCTTTGTAGGGAAGTTTTTGTCAACACCAAACTCGAAAACCGAATCGTTTTGAACTTCAAGATCGATCTTTTTTACTTCTTCTACGGTGGGTCCGAAAGGAATTTCTGTTTCAACGGATTCAGTATTCTCCTCTTCGGGAAGAAGACCCTCCAAATGATCGGATGTTTCGGGCGGGAATAGTTCCAAAAGCTTTTCCTGTGAAATATCCGTTGTCTTAAAGGGTGAAAATTCAAATTTACCGTACCCACTGAAATCAAGAAGTTTCATTTGAGAATAATCAAAGAATTGATCCTGTTTATCTGCGGAACGGTAAACCCAGGCACAGAAAGTAAAGGCATCTGCCTGATATAACAAACCCGGATTAAGTTTGAGATACTGTGTCGGGAAAGAATCGGTTCGTCTTGTAAGGCCGTATCCGAAAGATCCCCCATATGCTTCGGTTGCAATTTTTGTAGCCGTAAATTCATTGATCACAGCGGATGTTGTCTTGTTTAAGTCTCTTGACATATCATACGTATGGTCAAAAGTGTATGCAAGCCAAGAAAACTTAATTCGATCAAGATCCGTCGGAGGAGTCCAGATACCTTCTTCGTCCTGATCGACCGAAGGACCAAAGGGATCATCGGGATCAACAATTGAAGGATCGTCAAGAGGGTCATCTGTCGGCTCATCAATTATCGGGGCATCGGGAACAGTCTCTTGAATCTCTCCGCCCATATATGTAAAGAAATCGGAAAGATTCAAGGTATAGAGTTTCTGTATATTGTCGGACGAAAGAGGTAAATTTGAAATATACAGTTCGTCCAAGACAAAATCAGAAAAGAAAATTACATTGCTGCCGCCAAGATTATTTAAAGTTACATCAGTTAAAGAAAATGCGCATGGGAAACCGTTTATATAGATTGTAAGTTTATAATTACTTCCCGAAATATCATATGTAAAAACGATATGATTCCAGCCACCGAGAGCAATTTCCGTGGAAATTACCGCTGTCAGCTGTTCTGAATGAGTACCGTCGAATATCTTCAAAGACAAGGAAGATGTTTCGGGCAGATACGAGAGAGAAAGGAATGGATAGTTCTCGTTTCCGTTACCTATATAAATAAATTCTGTGTTATACGATGAGTTGAACTCTGAAAAATTGATCCAAAAACCGAGAGTTAACTCAGAAAGATCCGAAAACATATTGGGATCAAGAGAAAAATATGAATTTACAGCATTTCCTGTTTTACCGGGAATCGGTTCAAAAGGGCTGAAATCAAGCTCAATGAGCGGGAATTTTCCACCGAGATCCCATTTAAGATTTACAGTGTCATCAAACGTATAACCGGACTGAAAACTTTCGGTTACGGCATGTGAAGGTAAAAATACCGTAAAATGAGATGCGGTAATCGATAATATAAGCAAAAAGCAAAGAATTTTCGCTATGTTTTTTTTCAAATCAAACACTCCAGAAAAATGACGATTATTCGCCTTTCATAGTGAACACATATGCTTCTTCTTCAGGATAACCGTCGGGCACAGAAATTTTAATGAGATTATCGGAATGAGTAAAGGAAACATCAGCACCGTTGAAAGTGATCTTACCGACACGTTTATTAAAGGGAATCTCAAATTCTGTCGGTTTATCGTTTTCATCGGGAAGATAAATTGCATAATAAGTGTTCGTTTTAAGATTTTGAGTATATGCATATTTGCCGGTTCTGTAAGGAACACAGACACGGGTATTGAATATTGCATCTCCGTTCTTTTTGAGCCACTTACCGAAGCCGTAAAGAGTTTCAACACCTTTTGTCGGGAGTTTACCGTCCGGACGGGGCGCGATATTAAGCGCAAGGTTGCCGCCTTTTGCAACGATGTCACAGAGAAGACGAACAAGTGCTCTCGGAGATTTATAATTGTCGTCGTAATTGAAAGAGAAAGAGCCGCCGAGGGTTACGCAACTTTCCCAAGGAACACTGAGAGGTCTTGCGGGAACTGTCTGTTCGGGCGTAACGTAGTTTTCGTTTTCACCGCCGATAGTTCTGTCTGCAACAAGAAGACCCGGCTGATATTTTCTTGCCTCAGCAACGATTTCAGAAAGACGAATATCCTGTTTGCAACGGGGATTATCTGCATAGACCTGACCGGCGTCAAGCCAAAGAGAGTCGATCTTGCCGTATTTTGTCATAAGCTCAAGGATCTGATTTTTTGTAAACTGAACAAACTGTTCCCAGATCCAAGGATATTCTTCGGTATTGTATGTGGGGTTTCTGCTTGTCCATGCACTGTGTTCCATACCGGGAGCCCAATAATACGGGCTGTGCCAGTCTGCCTTGGAGAAATATGCAGCGATACCCATACCGTGATTTCTGAAAGCTTCAAAAAGATGTTTACAAACATCCGCATTTCTGTTTTTATGATACGGACAGTCGGGAGCTGTTATCTTGTAGTCAGAATACTGAGTATCCCACA
>SVMP01000069.1 GCA_015067385.1 Oscillospiraceae bacterium
TTCTCGGAGATCGGGAAGACCAAACGTACTTGTCAGACTTTGATTGAAAATAATGGGATAGAAAATCGCAGGTTCCATCTGCATCCATGATATGGGAACAACACCGCACATGACACCTTTGCACATTAAAAATTCCCAAACATTCGGGGCTCCCCATTTTTCTTCATCATAAATATTGATATAATCGGTAACATGTTCAATATTAACAAGACCGCCGAGATTTCCGAATTCACGGATCTGATAGGGGTCTGTGAATACAATGTCACCAAGGGCTTCGCCTGTGGAAAGGGTAGCCGACATAAGTGTTTTAAAAGTATTGTCAACACCGATATATTTAAGTTCGATCTTAGTGTTGTATTTTTCGGAAACATCTTTAAGTCTCTGGAGAGCATTATCGGCAAGGATAGTGTCTCTGATATAATAAAGAGGTGTTTCTTCAATGTCTGAAGTTTGAAGAATAGAAAATTCGTGTTCGCTCCAGTCTATGGATTCGGTTGTATCCAGTTGATGGTCAAAAACTTCTTCCTGCTCGGTTGCGCAAGATGCAAGTAATGAGATGATCATTGTGAATGCGAGTAGTAATGATAATTTTTTCATGTCGAAAGACCTCCTGATATTTTATTACATTTACATTATATATTATTTTTATTATATTGTCAATGTTTTAGTTATAACTTTGTTTGTTTTGACGAAAAAAATTATACATCCCTCTTGACAAATCTACATGTGTATGTTATAATTAACTCAAAGGAGTGATTTAAATGAAAAAACAACATCATGAAATTCCCGATACAGAACTTGAGGTGATGAATGCCATATGGTCGTTGCCTTCTCCTGCATCAACAGGTGAAATAAAAAAGAAACTTGAACAAAACAGACCATGGAATTTATCTGCATTGCAGACTTTGTTGGGCAGATTGGTCGAAAGAGGCTTTATTTCGTTTGATCGAGTTAACAGAAATAAGATGTATACCGCTGTTGTGAAAAATGACGAATATCGCATTAAGGCAAACCAGACTTTCCTTCAAAAAGTCAACGGAAATTCTGTAAAAAACTTTGTAGCATCTCTTTATGACGGAAATGTCCTTTCCAAAGAAGACCTTGAAGAACTCGAAGCATTCATAAATGAAAAAATGAATGCAGAAAAATGATAACGCAAAAAAATATTGAGAATGGAGGGATATGATGACCGATATTTTTCTTTCTGTGGTTGAACTTGCGGTCGTTTCTGCAATAATAACAGTTTTGCTTTTGATTTTTGAAAAACTGATTTTGAAACGCTTTTCTCCGAAACTATATTATTTTGCATGGCTGATTCTCGCACTGAGAATGCTTTTGCCGTTCAGTCTTCCTCAAATAGAAACACCTGTCAGTGTAACTATCCCGAACCGTACTGTTTCTGTCTCCGAGAGTGTTCCTGAAGAGATAGAGTATTTTGACTCTGTTCCTCAACCTCCTGTAGATAAGTCTGATATGGTTGTCGTCATCCCAGATGAGCCATTTGTTTTTTATCCTATTGAGCCTGTTCCCGAAAAATCAACTTCTGTTGTTTGGACGTCTGAGATAATTGCAAATATATGGCTTACGGGTGTTGCAATCGTTGCTTTATATTATATTTTACAGTATGCGGTTTTCCGTATCCGTCTGAGGAAACGAGTTTCTGTTTCGGATGAAAACATTACATCTGTTTTTTCTGATGTTTGTTCCGAAATGAATATAAAAAATGCCTCTCTTGGTCGTTGGTCGGAAGCAAGAGGTCCGATGCTTGTTGGGTACATACATCCCATTATTGTCCTTCCGTCAAACATCGATTACGATGAGCAGGCATTGAGATTTATTTTTACACATGAATTGACTCATTTCAAACGTCGGGATCTTTGGTATAAACTTTTGATGTCGGCTGTTACGGCAATCTATTGGTTTGATCCTTTTGCCTGGGTGATGAGGAACAGTTCTTATAAATCTGTTGAACTTTCCTGCGACTGCGATGTCGTCGATAATAAGTCAACAGAATACAGAGGACTTTATTCTAAAGCAATACTCTCCGGGGTTGCCTTAAAACGCAATTCTTCGCAGGGTTACACTACTTATTTTGCAAACGATAAGAGGCTTTTAAAAGAACGTTTCTCGTTTATTTTCGATATGTCCGCAAAAAAATTGGGAGTTACGATCCTTTCCCTTGTTATAATCGCCTCTGTAGTTGTTTCGTCTGTCGTTGCATGTGATTTTTATGAGCCGGAAAAACCCGAGGAGATCGAAAATGAGGAAATTATCGATCCATCGCCGTCCGTTGAAGCTCCCGAAGATATTCCCGAACCTTCACCCGATGAAACGGTCGAGGAAACAAATGCTATAACTGCATTTTCTATTGTATGTGATAAAGATTGGAATTACTCGATCGCCGGCATTTTCGAAAACGGCAATGTCGAGACTGTATTCTCTTTCGGAGAAAAAGCTATCCTCGATATTGATGTTGATAACGGAAGACTTTATATTCTTTTTATCGATGAGATAGGGTATATAGATCTTACTGCCGATAGATATGAGTATACACATCTTTTCTATTCTGATACATACGAGGGCTATAATTCTTTCCACCGATTCGCTGTTCACAAAGATTATATCTTTTTGCTTTACGGTGTTTACGATGTCGGTGATGTCTATATAGACTGCATTTCCGTTAACGCAGAAAGCATGAACGAAGTCGAGCGTTATCTTGACTGTATGCTGATGGATGATATTTATATTGATAAGGAGAATGATATCTTCTATTACTATGTTGTTGAATCTAACGGTCCTTCCCAGGAAACAACATCTGTCTATACGCTTGATATGATAACGAAACAGCACACCTGCATCCTTTCTAAGGCAGATATGTTCCGTTATTTTGACGGCAATGTTTTTTCTCCCAGCCTTGTTGATGATTATATCGTATACACATTTAATAAAGACGGTGGGGGAACATTCCTTTGTCTGAAAAATCTTTCAACGGATATGGATAGCGTAATAAATACAGATATAAAATCTTACGCTATTTCAGGTAAATATATATATTATGTCGATTCTGACGGTGTTTTATCTGCTTTTGACCTTGAAAATGATAAAATAATAAAAAATCTTGCTACACCGGATCAATTCAACGATCAAAAGGTTACGATCGAACCTTTCGGGCTTGAAAAGGTTTTGGTATGGGCGCTTACATATGATGAAAACTGGAATATCAAAGATTCCATCTATAAAATTATAGACAGCGAAGGCAATATTACCGACTATGACGAATACCGTTCTTCCTCATATCCCGTATATGTTGTCGAACCTATCATTCCGGCTTCTTCGGTCGATATAAATATTCATGATGCACATATCGATTTTGAAGGAAAAAGATTCACCGTGCTTTTTGAAAATATCGCTTCCTATATCGGTAAAGGTATTTTCGATGGAAATTCGATGACCGATGAAGATAAATTCTTCCTCGCATATCTTTTCGGTGAGTGTGACGGCTCTAATTCGGAATACGGCGATCTGTATACGCTCGATTATATTCAGTATCTTCTCTCGTCTCACATTTCAGAAGATTATGCTTCAAGGTTTGATCCGAAAAATGTATCGTTCTATAATATTTCCACAATGACTTTCAAATTCCCGACTGACTTTGAAAGGATATTCGTTTCAGAAGCTAAGGCGAGCAGATATGACGGAATTATCAATGTTTACAGATATAATTCCGATGGCAGTAATCTTGAAAGACATTATATCGCATCACTTTCTCCTTATTATGAGGAGGACGGCTCATTATCCTGGCGAATCGATTCGTATTATGAGAAATTGACAGAAACATCACCAGATCTTGATGTTTGGGGTGAAAAATATTTTGACATTGCTGTCCATGGCTATGGCGACAGATATAAAGATTATGAATACGTTGAGATCATTCCGGATACACCTCCGTCTGGAACAAATGTCGTTATCGGCCATGCTCACGGTGACTATATTGCGTTTGAACTCTTCTACGGTGAAAATGGTGTTGGTATCGTCAATGCAGAACTTGTTGATGCCGAAGATTACGGTTATCCCGAACCCATTGATCCTGTTACCGATGAAGAATTGTCATTAGACGATATCGAGGAGTTTGAAAGGTATATTATTCAGGCTTTCAGGGAAGGGGATCATAATCTGCTCAATCTGCTTATGGGTGAACAGAAATATCATTCCTTACCTGCCGACCCTTCAATCTCTGTTGCTACTGATACGGGTTATACCGAGCTTAATATACAAATAGGGAAAAACGGTTATCTGTACTCCCGAAAATTGATCGATAGCGCGTCGTTTAATGTCTTGAACTATACTGAGTCACTGGCTTACTGCGTCGAAAAGGCAAACGATCGTTTTTATCTGCGCTCGTTCGGTATATATGTAGAGCCCAATGTCGTTTATTTTGATGTTGAGAACTATATATCTTTCCCGGGAACGGATAAAATTCCTTTTACAGTCAGCGCGGAATCCTGGAAAACATGCTCAAATTTGAATCTTTTTGCGGAGGCGATCAGAGTTGCCATTAAAAACGGCGACTGGAATCTTATCGCTGAAATGGGTGCAGGTTATTCAAATGAGCAGCAAAACGGTGTTACAACAATAATACCGTCATTGAAAATATACAGGGAAATTTCTTCTGTTGTTTGTTCTTATGTAGGCGGCAATGAATACCGTTACGATATCGAAACAACTGACGGACAAAAGGAAACTTTATATATTGTTATTTCCAAAGATTACGATGGTAATAACACTCTTTCCGTAAATCGCTCGTCTTCTTATGTCGCACCCGTACCCGTGCCTATAGAACCCGCAACCGAAGAAATCTACGATTCCGATATTGCCGAGCTTTTTGAAAAGCTTCACCTTTATCAGAAATACGCAGAATATTCTTCCGCTTCTATGAAAGTCGATTCTTCCGTTACAGATGAAAGCGGTCTGTATAATAAGGTCATCGATGAAAAATACGATACCTGGGATGAATGGACCGCTTTTGTTTCAAGCGTGTTCTGCGGTAACTATCTTACGAACACAAAGAATAACGATCTTTACATCAATGTTGACGGTTATACTTACTGCATGCAAGGCGGCATGGGATGGTATCTTTCCGAGGAGTATACGTATAATATCGTTGAAAACAATAACTCCGAGGTCGTCATAGATATTACCTATAAAGAAAACAGCCCCACAGTTGGCGAAGAAGAAACATATCAGACCTTCAGATATCTTCTTAACCTTACCGAAAACGGCTGGCGAATTGCCGATCAGCTGCCCACATAAACAATACACAGTAAATAAACGCAAAAAAGCTCCGCATAACACAAATATGCGGAGCTTTTGGGTTATTTATTTTTTCTCCATCCAAACTCTCATCTGATTTTCGCCGCGGTTTGCCCAAAGGCTGTAGGGGATGCCTATGATGTCGGTTTCAGTATATTTAGGCGGCTTTGAAGAATACAGTTCGGTCTGAGACTCTTTTTTGAAGCCTTTTACCCTGATCTTTCGTGTTCCGCCCAGCGTGTCGGCGTCATATTCTTCAACGATGGGTGTCTTGTTTGTGTCGATATAAAGAGAGAAAACATCTCCGTCATTGTCAACGCCTTCAAAGCAGTATGTCATAGGTCCAACGCATACAGCAACCTTGCCTGTAAGATCCGCAACCTTTTCCGAAGCATAGACAAATCTCGGTGTCATATCCAATGTAAGCTCAATCTTATCCTTATCGCAAACCGGGATATAAACATATCCGTTAATGTTTTCCGCACATACCGCCTGTCCGTTCTTAACAATCGAGTATTTTTCGCTCCAGGCAGGGATCCTTATTGCGATCTTACCGTTTCCTTTGATTGTGTAATTAACGGTGTCTCCGTAGGGGTATTCCGTTTTGCATGTGAGTTTTACGCCGTTTTGGAATTCCACATCGCCCGCTGAATACATATGACAGAATACGGTGTCATCATTTTCGCTGTAAGAATACTGTCCGATCGAAGCAATAAGTCTTGCTGCGTTCGGAGGACAACAAGCACAACCGTACCAACCGGGTCTTGTTATTCTGGCATGACCGTGAGTAGGAATCCTTCCCGAAATACCGGGGATCGCTTCAAGCGGGTTTGCATAGAAAAATCTTTTACCGTCTATCTGGATACCTGAAAGAACGGTATTATAGAAAGCGAGATCCATAATATCGGCATACTTGCCGTCAATTTCATTTTCCAACATTCTCGATGCGAAAAATATAAGCGCTATTGATGCACATGTTTCGGCATATGCTGTATCGTTCGGGAGATCGTAGTCTGTGGTAAACGCTTCTCCGTGATGCGATGAACCGATACCGCCCGTGATATACATGCGTTTGTTTATTATGCTGTCCCAAAGTCTCTTGCAGGCATCTAAAAGATCTTTATCGTCTGTTTCGGATGCAACATCTGCCATGCCTGTGTAAAGATATGCGGCTCTGACGGAGTGACCAACGGCATCACTCATTTCTCTTACTGCCATATGGCTTTGCTGATATGCATAGTTCGAAGGATTGTTTCCCCATATATGCCAATCTCTTGATCTTCTTTCTTTTTCATAGAAATGAGGGTCAACACCTCTGACATCAATGAAATGCTGTGCAAGCTCAAGACAATGTTTATTGTTAGTCAAACGGTACATCTTCATAAGGGCAAGCTCTATTTCGGGATGTCCGGGATAGCCTTCAGCCTTTTCGATTATGAACTTGTTGTAAATATGTTCCGCATTCTTTTCCATAACATTAAGGAACTTGCGTTTACCTGTCGCCTCAAAGTACGCACATGCGCCTTCCATCATATGACCTGCGGAATAAAGTTCGTGTGCCTCAAGAAGATTTTTCCAGCGGCGGTCCTTGTCCTTTATTATAAATCTTGTGTTAAGATAACCGTCTTCTTCCTGTGCGGCTTCAATAAGATCGATAAATTCATCGATCTTTGCTTCCAGCTCTTTGTTTGGAAATGTTGCAAGAGAATATGCGGCAGCTTCTATAAATTTACCTGCATCGCTGTCCTGAAATACCATTCCGTAAAAATCCTCGTGTTCTTCACCGCGGATTGCTTTACCGGCATTTTCGAAATTTGCTATAACATTACTTTTTTCAACATTGGGCTCTTGATTTGAAAGGACTCTGTACTGATAGGGTATCATTTCTTTGCTGACAAGCTCTTGATATTTTTTTACAAAACCGTCGGGCTTATAGTCTTTTACTGTTATCCTATTCATTGTTTTCATAGTACGAAGTCTCCTTTTTAATTAATCTTTGAGCTTTTTAAGGTTTTTCATGACATCGTTTTCTCCTCGTCCGAAATAGTCGTGGAGCTTCTTATATTCTGCAAAAAGTTTATCGTAAACTTCTTTTTCTTTTGCGTTGGGAACATATACTTTATCGCTTACGCTTCCCATTTCTGCTGCCGCATCGTAAACTGAGTCGTATCCGCCGTTTTCTTTGCCTGCCGCTACTGCACCGAAAATAGCAGAACCGAGAGCGGGCGCCTGAGATGAGCCTGCGATTTTTATTTCAAGACCGGTAACATCTGCATATATCTGCATCGTTTCAGGACTCTTTACAGCGATACCGCCTGCTGCGTAAAGACCCGTTACGGGTACGCCATGCTCTGTATAGTTTTCAATTATCATTCTGGTGCCGTATGCGGTTGCTTCAACAAGCGCTTTGTATATTTCTTCGGGTTTTGTAGACAATGTCATACCGAGTATCATGCCCGTAAGGTCAACGTCAACAAGAATAGAACGGTTGCCGTTCCACCAGTCGAGAGCAAGAAGACCGCTCTTTCCTGCAGGGATGGACGCTGCTTTTTCTGCAAGAAGCTGTTGCGGTGCTATGTTTCTTTCTTCGGCTTCAGCTTTGAGTTCTGCGTTTAAGAGATTTTCGGTGAACCATGCAAAATGATCGCCAACACAACTCTGACCTGCTTCATAGCCGATCATGCCGGGTAAAATACCGTCTTCGACAGATCCGCAAATACCGGGAACATATTTATCTTCATCGGAAAGAAGCATGTGACAGGTGGATGTTCCCATTATCATTAACATTTTACCTGTTTCTTTCATGCCGAGCGCAGGAACTGTAACATGAGCGTCAACGTTTGCAACCGCAACGGCTGTACCCTCGCAAAGTCCCGTAAGTTCAGCGGCTTTTGCGGTAACTTCGCCTGCTTTCTGTCCGAGCGGAGAAACGGGGCAGGAAAATTTTTCTTCAATAACATTTTCAAGCCTCTTATCTAAAGCGGCAAAGAATTCAGGGGAGGGGTATCCTTCTTTTTTATTCCACATAGCCTTGTATCCTGCGGTACAGGAATTTTTTGTCTGTTTTCCGCAAAGCTGCCATATTACCCAGTCTGCTGCTTCAACAAAACAGTCGGCTTCTTCGTAGATTTCGGGTGCTTTGTCCAATGTTTCCCAGATCTTCGGGAACATCCATTCTGAGGAGATCTTTCCACCGTAGGTTTCAAGCCATTTTTCTCCTCTTGCTGCGGCTATCTCGTTAAGTTTATTTGCCTTATCCTGAGCAGCGTGATGTTTCCAAAGTTTAATATAAGCATAAGGATTGTTTTTATACTTGTCGATAAA
This sequence comes from Oscillospiraceae bacterium, assembly GCA_015067385.1. Taxonomy (GTDB): domain Bacteria; phylum Bacillota; class Clostridia; order Oscillospirales; family UBA644; genus HGM12619. The sequence goes on from SVMP01000069.1 coordinate 8,635, forward strand.
GCAGATAGGTGTTCCGTCGTTTTTTACGGGAAGCATCGTGCATGCCGTAAAGTCGATGCCTATACCTATTATGTCTTTGGGGTCTACACCGCTCTGCTTGATAATATCGGGAATTGTCGTACTTAAAACGTCAAGATAATCCTGAGGATGCTGGAGCGCAAAATCCTGAGGAAGTCCTCCGAAGATTTTTTCGGCATATTCAGATCCGGGATCCATTACCGCATGAGGATAATTGAGAACAGAACAGCAGATTTCTTTTGAGGAGCCGACCTCGAAAAGAGCCGCCCTTCCGGAAAGTGTGCCAAAGTCTATGCCTATAGAATATTTCATAAAAAAACCTCCATAATAGAGTAGTAATAAATTCATTAATTGAATTATATAATACTTTTACTGAAAAATCAAGAGGGAAAAAGAAAATTTGTCAATTATTCTTTTACGAACAGTCATATTTTACATTTTGACCATTCTCGCTATCCGACTTATGGGTAAACGGCAGATAGGGGAGCTTGAACCTGCCGAACTTGTAATAACAATAATTATTTCCGAACTTGCAACCATACCTATGCAGGACAGAGAATATCCGATCCTTAATATTATTATCGCAATTATCTCTCTTATATCGCTTGAGATCTTTTCGTCAACGATCTCTCTTAAAAGCAGAACTGCCGAAAGCGTTCTTGCCGGACGGTATAATGTAATTGTAGAAAACGGTGTTATAAACCAAAAAGAAATGAAAAAAACACAGCTTACCGTAAGCGAACTTTATGAGGAGATCCGTCAGAACGGTGCAATGGATATCAATGATGTTAAATTTTGCATACTTGAAACAAGCGGTAAGATGAGTGTCCTGTTAAAAAAAGATACCGTACAGAATTCAATACCGTATCCTCTTATTGTTGACGGTAAAATACTGTATGAAAATCTTTTGAAGGCAAATATAACTGAAGAACAGCTTCTTTCCGAAGCTCATAAACAAAATGCCGAAGATTTTGATGATGTGTTTTTGTGTATACGTAATTCGGGAAACTTTGAATGGATATTAAAAGATAAGGAGATCTGAAAATGAGATTCCGTATTGTTTTGGCTGTCAGTCTCATGGTGTTGGCTGTATGTGTTATTGTTTACGAGATCGTATATCTGAAAAATACCTCCGATATTTTTTCCGATCAGCTGAATAATATTATAGAGCATTTGACAAACGAAGATTATCAAAATGCTGTTTTGTTATTCGAATCTTTTCAAAAAGATTTTTTTGAAAGCGAGAATATGCTGTCCGTTTTTATTCATGATAAAGCCGTAGACGAGATTCGTAATATTATTTACAATACAAATTTATTCTTAAAAAAACAGAATGAATATTTTGAAACAGAGGATGTTCTCCGAAATCTTGAGAATATAAAAGTTAAAATTCGCGATATATATGAGTCTATGATACCGGATATTCGAAATTTAATGTAAATATACGGAGTTTTCATTGTTTAGTCATTGATTTTTTTTTATTTTTGTAGTATAATGTACAATATGAAAAAAATATAATGTATACAGAACAAAAATAATCAAATGTCGTTATTATAACGTGAAAGGCGTGGCACCATATGTTAGACAAAAACGGACTTATCGCGAAGTTTATCGAAATATACGGAGGAGATGCATCCGATGTTAGAATTTTCTCTTCTCCCGGAAGAGTTAATCTTA
>SVMP01000070.1 GCA_015067385.1 Oscillospiraceae bacterium
GAGCAAAGATTTAATATTAACAATTAAGAATTATAATGTTTTACGAAATTTGATCTTCGAACTGCTTTCATAGATTTGATATCCGCATTTCAAATAACAATTTTTAGCGGCCAAGTTATTTGTATCCGTTTGAATAGCAATAGAATCAAAGTTTTTTTCTTTAACATATTGTTCTGCATAATGTATTGCAAATGTACCAATACCTTGCCGCTGAAATTCTTTTGCAACAAAAAGCATAGAGATCCAAGCCTCATTTTTGTTTTGCAATCCATTAATTTTCATATACGCAACGGGCATTGCCCCTTTGCATATTAAAAAATGTTCTTCGTCCGGGTCAATGGCAGAAAGAATATCTTCCCATTCGTCTATATAATCCGTATTTAATTCACTTCTATTTTGTCCAAACAATACTCTGACAAAATATGATTCATTTGCTGTTGCCGGAATAACTGTCAAACAGTTTGGTATTCCGATTTCATACATGATTTCTCCTTCATTTATAAAATTGTTAAATGTTTCATAATCCTTTTCACTAAAACCCATCGATATCTGGAGATTTCTGCTTGGTATATTTTCAGGCTCAACATAGCAACGAAGTGTTTTAGCGCCTATTTCGGATAAATGGTTTATTGTCGCAGAAATCATTTGTTTTGCAATTCCCATTTTTCTGTATTCGGGAATTACAAAAAGTTCACCGTAATACCAAAGGTAAGGATTGGTTTTGTTTTTAACACAATGAATTCGGCCGATTATTTCATTATTTGATGCGGTAGCAATTACCCCAAAACAGTCGTTTCCGTTTATAAGTTCGTCGAAAATATACTGTCGTGATCTGTTTGTCCAAGTCTGTTCAGATGATTTCCATTGTTTCAGGGCAATTTGTTTTGTCAGCTCATGTGTTAAGAATTTACTGATTTGAATTGTGCAGATTTCGTTCATTCGGTTACCTCTTTTCAAAAATAAATGCTCTTGATAAAATCAAGAGCATTTAATCATGAAGTAACTATATGAATCAGATAGCGGACAAAATGACTGTGATTTTATCAAGAATTAAGTTTTTCATTTTGTCCACCTCCTTAAATATTACGATTTATACATTTATTATAGCAGAAATTGAAGATAATGTCAATAGCAGTAAACTCAATTTATCCGCGGCAAAAAATCTTTATACAATTATTCCCTTGTTACATTTCTTATCCAACTATTGCCTCTCAAACGGATGCAAGCAATTATCCATTTGAAGCACTGGTCTATACGTGTACAAAGAAATACAAGCGGAAGCGTGAAGAACGGCGCCCATGAATTGAGATATCCGACCGCAGTAAGAACCGTAAGCGGAATAACAACGAGCCAACCGCAGACCATATCGACCTTGAAGACAAATCGGCTGTCGCCTGCGCCTCTGTTGATACCTGTAAAACAAGCCATGTGATAGCTTGTTCCCATCAATGAGATCGCACCGATCGCCAGAAGTTGCATTGCAAGCGCACGTGTCTCATCGGAAATTTCAGTGTAAAGAGAAACGGGGAATGATCTTGCGAAAAATACAAGAAGTCCCATCGCTATGCCTACAACTGCGAAGATTATCTCGATGCTTCTCGAATACTCTTTCGTCTTTTTGAAATCGTTGACACCGACCGTCTTACCGATTATTACGCATGCTCCTGCCGCAAGTCCGTTCGCAAAAATAAGGCCTGATTGCATAACAACGTCGGTAATAGACACCGCCGACATCATTTCAAGACCGAGTCTGCCGATAACAACTGCTTTTACAACACCGACAAGCCCCCACTGTACGTCCCCTATAATAACGGGAATACCGTACTTGAAAAAGTCTTTCCACATGATCTTCTCTGCAAAGAAAAGGTCTTTAGGCTTAACATCTATCTTCTTCTGTATCATAAAGAAGAATACCATGACTATTGAAAGTTCAATAAATCTTGAGATAACCGTTGCAAGAGCAGCCCCCTGAACTCCCATAGCAGGGAAACCGAATTTACCGAAAATAAGGATATAGTTTCCGCCGAGGTTTGTAAAGAAAGAAATTATTGATATAACAAATGTTATTTTTACTATCTCAACACATCTGAGCATAGCAATAAACGTATCGGAAACAGCAAAAAGAATATACGAAAAACAAGCTATCTTTATGTAATCGGTAGCTTCGGAAAGAATATCCGAGTTGTTTGAAAAGAATTTAACAACAAGCGAAGGGAAAAAGAACACAAACAAAGTTACTGTACCCGCCAAAGCAACAGTTGTGATAAATGTCATTGAAAAGATCTGTTTTATTCTGCCTGTATCTTTTTTACCCCAATATTGTGAGATCAACAGCGCCGCACCGCCCGATATGCCTCGGACAAAAAACGTAAAAAATACAGTTACCTGATTTGCCTGAGATACCGCTGAAAGCGAAACGTCACCGAGAGAGCCTACCATGACGTTGTCGAGCATTACGACCGCGAGCGAGATGAGCTGTTGAAGAGCGACAGGAAGCGCGATAACGAGCAGGGTTTTATAGAATGATCTGTCTTTTGTTAAAATACTCATTTTAAATCTTCTTCTTTAAACATATTCAGCGCCGCTTCGTTCGGTAAGAATACCTAAAGAATGCGGCGCAGTTTTATTATATTAAAAATTTATTTGGAATAATATTCGTTAACAGCATCGAAATAAGCGTGAATATTTTCCCATTTTGCTGTGGGAGGAATATCGCAACCGGAAGAAATAACAAAGTTCTTGTATTTCGGACAAAGATCGTTCATGAGGTCAAGCGTAGCTTTTCTTATTGATTCGGGTGTGCCAGAATTGAACTGAGAAGCAGGGTCAATGTTACCCATCGCAACGATATCTTCGGGAATATGAGGCATCATGTCAGCCATTTCTATAGCATTACCGAAGTGGTAAGCAGCAGCGCCGACACGGAGAATAGAATCGATCATCTTAATGATGTTATCACCGCAGTTGTGATAAATAACGATAAATTCATCGGTCTGAACCTCGTCGATAATTCTCTTAACATAAGGCTCGGAGAATTCTTCCGCAAGATCGGGAGAGAGAAGACCTGTAAGGGGTTCAGCCATTACAATACCGTGTGCACCTGTAGATTTGTATGCGTTCATGTACTTAATAAGAAATTCGGTACATTTTTCCATGATGATATGAACCATATCGGGTTCATCGAGACAGTTAACGAGAGCTTCAGTAACGCTCATAAGTCTGCCTGCAAGAGAGAACGGACCGATAACACCTGCAAAAACAGGACGGTCGGTAATCATTGTGCAAACTTTTTTAATAGCTTCAATGCAAAGACCTGTTCTTGCTGCTCCGACTTCGGGAACTTTAAGAGCTTCTGCCTCTTCTTCGGTTGAGATGAGAGCGCCGAGAATAGTGGGAACTTCATCTTCGGACATCTGAATCTTTGCGCCGAACGCTTCCGCTTCGATAGAAAGGTCCATCATGCTTACAGATGCCGCAGAATCGACCTCATCGGCAACAGCTTTCATGCCTTTAGCCTGAAGATCGGGATCATTGATAAGTTCTTTAACCGTAATACCCATAAGACTTACACTCGGGAAAGAAAGGATGGGCATTGTTTTTTTAACATCTGCAGTTCTGAGGTCTTCGACCCATTTTTTCATATTCATAATAAAAATCTCCGTTCTGTATAGAGAAATATTTTCTTTCATTTATTATATTTGAAAAAAATGATTTTGTATAGAAATATTTTTGTGTTTTTTGAAAAATATCGCAAAATATCTCCGTGAAAAATCAAAATAACACAAAAACCTTGCTTTCATACATCGAATAACTTCTTATTTTACGGGAATTATATTTTTGTTAAACAACAGAAAGGAACGGTAATATGCAGTTAACTCAAAAAGAAAAAGATCTTCTTAAAGATCTCAAAGATCAGGAACAGCTTTGTATTGATAAATACACAAAACACGCTTACTGTGCAAACGACGGCCAGCTCAAAAATCTTTTCAATCAGATAGCGCAGACCGAAAGAGAGCATCTTGAAACGATCACGCAGATCGAAAACGGAGCGTGTCCGTCAGTAGACGGTTCTTCTCAAAAACAAACGCCCACATTTACTGCGACATATGCTGTAGCCCAAACTCCCGAAAAGCAGGACGATTGCTATCTTTGCTCTGATGTTCTTTCAGGAGAAAAGCATGTATCGGGTCTTTACGACACCTGTATTTTCGAATTCAAGGACGAATGTTTAAGAAACACGCTCAATCACATTCAGAAGGAAGAGCAGGAACACGGCAAAATGATCTACGACTATATGCAGGCAAATTCAATGTATTAAAAAACGCATCCTCAGAGGATGCGTTACATATTTCACTCAACCCAAGCTTGATTAGGAAACAACAAATTGATAATTGACGATCTTCCGATTTTGTGTTAAAATATAAACACACCGGTGATATTATAACGATCAAAACAGGAGGACCAAACTATGAACATTAAAATAGGCGAAAAGATAAAACAACTCCGGAGTCGCGACGGCAGAAAACAGGAAGACCTGGCAAAAGCACTCGGCGTAAGTCCTCAAGCTGTTTCACGCTGGGAAGCAAACGGAGGATATCCGGATATAGGATTATTACCGATTATTGCAAACTATTTTAACATAACTATCGACGAGCTTTTCAGCTACAGCAAAGACAGGCAAGACAAGCTAAAAAACATACTTGACAAAGCAGAAAAAGCAATAAATGAACAAGAAAATCTGGTAGAGTGTGTCGAGAGGCTTCGAGCTGCGGCAGAAGAATTTCCGTCAGAACCTAAAATACTTATAAATCTCGGTTATGCATTAAGTATGCTTGGTTGGCAGGAATTCGGAACGAAAGTTAACGTAAATAATAACGGAACTCATTGGGATATAGAATATAACGAAAAAAACATCTATTGGCAAGAAGAAATCCAGGTATTTGAAAAAGTACTTAAAATGGATATTTCGTCTGAAGATTATGATGCAATAATTATGTTATTAACAATAACATATAATCAGATGGGCTATACAGACAAAGCTGTAAATCTTGCAATGAAGCAAAATTCCATTATAATGAGCCGTGAAATGCTTTTACCCAAAGCAACTAACGGAGAAGAAAGTAAAAAATATCAGGGAGAGGCAATCATTGCACTGTTAACAGAATTAACAAACATTATTGCCGGATCAATAGGAAATAATATTTCATTTTACAAATCCAAGCCGGGAATAACATTATTAACAGAATATGCAAAATTCATAGAAAAAGTATTTGAGGACGGCAACTGCGGAATATTCCACAAATATCTCTGTGACATATATTTAACTGCATCGAACTTTGAATCTCGGTTTGGTGAGAGTACAGATAAAGCCTTTGAGTATTTCCAAAAAGCTTTTGAGCATAAAAAAATATATGAGTCGATCCGCAACACGGGAGAATATAAGTATACTGCAGCACTTGTTTCAAACGTTACTTTCCCAAGCGAAAATTTCCCGTCAGAACCCTCGACTTTTTGGAAGGACCGAATAGAAGTGCTTCCTGAAGAATTTAAGGAACGTATAAAAGCAGATTCTGCCTATGCAGAATGTTTTGAAGGTTGAAAATTAAATATTTTCAAGTAAAGAAAGAAGCTCAGCGGTGTTTTCGGCAAAATTGTTCTGCAGAAGGTCGCTGTAAGCCTCTTTGCTTCTATAGCCCCACAGGACGGAGATGCATTTCATACCGCCGTTCTGTGCGGTCTTGAAATCTTCGGGAGAGTCGCCCACGAACACAGTTTCCTCGGGTGAAGCTCCCATTTTTTCTGCGATCATAAGGGCTGTTGTCGGATCGGGTTTAAGTGGCATACCGTCCATTTTACCCATAACACAAGTAAAAGGAATATTCGGGAAATAATGCGCAATGATCTTTCTTGTTTGCTCATCGGGCTTGTTTGAAAGGACGGAAATTTTTATGCCTTTATTAACAAGAGAAAGAAGCACGTCCGAAATTCCGTTGTAATATTCGGTGCGGACGGTAAGATTCTGCAAGTACGTCTGTCCGTAAAGATCATAGAGCTTTGAAACAGTATCTTCATCTGCGTTTCCGCCAAGACAGCGAATTACAAGGTTGCGGGCTCCGTTGCCTATAAAGGCTTTTAACTGTACAGCCGAAACAGTCGGTCTGCCGAGCTGTTCGAGCGAATAATTCATAGAAAAAAGGAGATCGGGAACGGTATTGAGGAGCGTTCCGTCAAGATCAAAAATAACGGCTTTCATTGGTTTTTCCTTTATTTTAACATATTTTACCCGATGTTCACAGGCAAAAACATTATACTCCCAAAATAAGAATTTGTCAACATCTTTATTATATGTAAAAGTATTAAACTTTACATATCATCGTGAATAATTTATGAACAATATATTATGATGTTGAAAAGTCACAAATGAAATGATATACTTTTACTATACAATTTTTGACAGGAGGGCAAGCCATGAGATATTTGAATACCGATCCGGAAAGAACGTATCTGCGAGTAGATTCTTTTTACTCTTCCGATGCAGATCTCGGTACAGATGCCGTTACAGTCTGCGGACTTAACGAAACGACTGCGGACCGACTCAAAGATTGGGAAAAACACGGATATACAACTCATTTTATGACGAGCCTTTCATGGGGCAATTATGCTGATTATTTAAACGGAAAACATGACGGGAAGAAGCATTGGGACGAGGTACAGACGACCGAAGACGGAACATATGTTTTACACGGTCTTTCATCTCCCTACATGGTTCCGACATTGGAATTTACCGATTATCTTGCGGAAAAGCTGACAAAAGTCGTAGACATGGGTGTCAAAGTTATTTTTCTCGAAGAGCCTGTGTTTTTCACAAAAAGCGGCTACAGCAAAGCTTTTAAGACAGAATGGGAGATATATTACGGTTCTCCGTGGCAGGCGCCCGCATCTTCCGAGGATGCACAGTTCAAAGCATCGAAGCTCAAGGCATTTTTACTCCGCCGCTGCATTGTCAACATCAGCACAAGGCTCAAATATTATGCAAAAGTTAAATACAACTGTCAGGTAAAGATATACTCTGTTTTAAACAGTTTTATAAACTACTCACAAAGAAACATCATTACCCCTGCACGAGATCTTGCGGCACGTCCGCAAATTGACGGATTCGCAGTACAAGTACGTCCCGAAACGACCAAAATCCCTAAAATATATAACGGCGAAAGAAAAGAACGAGTATTCGAAACAGCATATCTTGAATACGGAATAATGCAGGAACTTGTTAAAAATACAGGCAAGGAAATGATCTTTATTCATAATCCGACAGAGAATAAGCCGACTCAAAACTGGGCGGAAAACAAAAGTAATTACGAAAAAATACTCATAGCATCTCTTCTCCAGCCGCAAATATCCAAATTTGATATTTGTCAGTCTCCGGAACAGATATTCAGAAAAAAAGATCAGATCATCGGCGTAAAGCCTGTTCCGAACTCATTTAAAACGACACTGTTATCGGTTGCAAACACATTAAAGAAAATAAAAAAAGTTGAGACATCAAGTGAGAGCGATGAAGCATCGATCGGCATATTCATGTCCGACACCGCAATGTTTCAGCGAGAGTATCCCGATGAAAGCGGCTACAGTTTCGCATATGCGGAATCAATAGCGGAATTTTCCTGTTTTTACGGTCTTTGTCTGCCGCTTATGTTAAGAGGTCTTCCGATAAGACCGATCATACTCGAGAACCTCACAAACGGTCACGAATATCTTAACGATTATAAAATAGCGGTTTTGAGTTACGAGTTTATGAAACCCCTCTCCCCTGCTTACCACTATGTTCTTGCCTCATGGGTAAGAAACGGCGGCATACTTATTTACGTCGGAGAGGACAATGACTCTTTCAACAAAACAAACGAATGGTGGCAGGACTGTGAATGCACATTCCGTTCTCCGTCCGGACATCTTTTTGATGTTCTCGGTATTTCACCGAAGATAAAAGCGATGCGAAAGAAAAACTCTGCCCTTTCGAGATCTCCGAACTACGGTATTTTCGAAGTAGGCAAAGGCGTTGTCTCGGTATTTGATACGAATCCCGCCAAATGCGCCCAAGATAAAGCTTTTTCAAAGATGCTCATCAAGATTATGACATCATCAGCAGAAAAATGCGGTGTTGAGATCGAACAAAAAGGCTACTTTATGTTAAACAGGGGTCCTTATAAAATTATCGCAACACTCAACGAGGAGTTCAATGAAAATCTTCCGATAAACGGTAATTTTATAGATATTTTGAGTGAAAATCTCGAATATGAAACGTTTATCGTTGCAGAGCCTAATTCATATCATTTTCTTTATGACCTTGACGCCGCTGATTTGAAAAATACCGAAATAATTGCATGCAGTGCGCATACGGAAGAGCTTATTTCCGACGAAAAGATGTTTTCATTTTCAGCGAAATCTCCGAGTGATATGACTTGCGTCTGCAGGATCTGGCTGAAAAACGATGCAGATGTTTTTGTAAACGGAGAAAGAAAGGTCTATACAAAAGAAAAGAATACAATATTCTTCACATTCCACGGTGGCGAAAACAAAGTAGAAATAATTTACAAATAACAGATCAGGAGGCAAAAAAATGGCTGAATACGGTAAAAAAACATGGCTTATTCCCGACGGATATTATGATTCCCAGTTTGTAAAACAGGTATCACATGATGCAGTTTGCGTTCTTAACACGACAGAAAAGGACGCAACCATAAAAATGACCCTTTTCTTTGAAGACAGAGAAGAAATGGGAGGTTTTGAGGCAAAATGCGGCGCAAGAAGAACGCATCATATAAGAATGGACAAAATAAAGAGCGTTGACGGAAGATCCGTGCCGACAGATACACCGTATGCCATTCTTGTTGAAAGCGATGTACCTGTTGTTGTACAGTATTCAAGACTCGATACTGCGCAGGAAGCCCTTGCGCTTATGACAACGATCGCCTATGCTGTTGAATAATAAAGAAATAAAGCTTGCCGTTTTTGATATGGACGGCCTTCTTCTGGACTCAGAGAAGATCAACCGAGAAAAATGGATCGAAACAGCGAAACTGCTCGGCTATGAAATGACATACGAGCAGTGGTTCGGGCTGTTGGGTACAAATGAAGAATCCGAAAAACAATATCTTTACAAGCTTTACGGCAACGACTGCCCTGCAGAAGAATTCCGTTCGGTGAGAATGAAGCTTATCGGCGAATATGCGGAGGAGTACGGAATACCCGTTAAAAAGGGCGTAAAAGAGCTTTTGGAATTTTTTAAAGAAAACGGCATACCGTGTGTTGTTGCGACATCATCGGTAAGATCAAGGGCGGAAAAATTTCTGAAAAGAGCCGACATTCTTCATTATTTTGATGCTTTGACATGCGGAGACGAGGTAAAGCTCGGAAAGCCCGACCCCGAACTTTTTGAAACTGCGGCAAGAAAGGCAGATGTTAAACCAGAAAACTGCGTTGTTTTCGAGGATTCCGAAAACGGAATTATCGCTGCTGCCACGGCAGGAATGACGCCGATATGTATTCCGGATCTTCAACCGCCGACCGAAACAGTTAAAAAAGCGGCAATAATCGCAAACTCTCTTGATGAGATAATAAAACACATAAAATAATTCAAAAACCCAATTTATTATACCATTTTACGGAACATTTACAACTTTTTTACAGTCTAAATAATACAGGTATCGGTTTACCTGTATTATTTAATATAACACCAAACACGAAAGGGGCTGACAAAAATTCAACCCGTAATTAAGATTGAAAATCTGAAGAAAATATACCGCCTCGGAACAGAATCCGTTACGGCGCTCGGCGGAGTTTCGTTGGAAATAAACAAGGGCGAGATATGTTTCCTTGTAGGTACATCGGGTTCGGGAAAATCCACTCTTCTAAACATGATCGCAGGTTTGGAAAAGCCCACCTCCGGAACAGTAATACTCAACGGAACACACATAGAAAAGATGAGCGAACGAAAGCTTGCTTTTTTCAGGCAAAAGAATCTCGGTTTTGTTTTTCAGTCATACAATCTGTTGCAGACGATGACTGCGCAGGAAAATGTTGCGATGCCGTTGATGTTCAGCGGAAAAAAACAATCGGTAAGAGAAAAAAAAGCAAAACAGATGCTTTTATCCGTAGGCCTCGGAGAAAGACTCAAACACAAGCCGACCCAAATGAGCGGCGGTCAGCAACAGCGAGTGGCGATAGCAAGAGCATTTGTTTCAGACCCACCGATAATCCTTGCGGACGAACCGACAGGAAACC
>SVMP01000071.1 GCA_015067385.1 Oscillospiraceae bacterium
GTTTATATCATGAGAACAGACGGTCCGCACATTACTGAGCTCGGAAACAGTCTTGCGATCCTTTGCGGTGCTGCGGATAAAGAAAAAGCCGAAAATATCGCAGAAAAGCTTGCGGATAAAGACAGCAGTCTTGTCGGGATATCGCTCAGCATGGCGTGCTTTAAATACGATGCGCTGTTGAAAGCCGACAGGGAAAAATATAAGGACTATGTTCTCGGCGCAATAGAAGAGATCTATAAAAAGATGCTTGATGAGGGTTCAACGACTGTCTGGGAAACGACCGTCGGTCAGTCCGATTTCGGTAATGCGGGAAGCCTCTGCCACGGCTGGAGCGCAATGCCGGTTTATTATTTTCATACGCTTTTAGGTGAAGAATAAAAGTAAAACGACTTTCCTAATTTATGGGAAAGTCGTTTTTTGTTATTTACAGAAAATCACGGATATCGATCGCAAGCTGTTCTTCGAGATTGATAAGTCGCTTTGTTATATCTTTTGATACTTCGTCGGCCGCTTCATACTGATTGAGATAACGGTTGAGGGATTTGACGCCCATATTGCAACCGTCGGTTATAAGGTCGGCAACGGTGCTGTCGGACATATCTGCGGCGAGCATCATATTTGTTTTTATCCATGACATACTTTTTGCCATAGGGTTGGGATTTTTGCCGTCGTCTTCGTATCTGTCCAAAAGATTACGAACTTCTGACTGAAGCTTATCGTGTTCGTTCTTGCAATCGTCAAGACGGGCTTTCAGGTTGTCAGACTTAACGTGTCCGAGGACATCGTCAATAGATGAAACGCCCATTTTGATCCCTGCATCGCATTCTCTCAGAAGCTTAACGGTATCTTGTTCTATCATAAGAAAACCTCCTTTTTAAAGAGTATTCCCATGAAAGACACCGTTATTATAATTCGAGATTAACAAAATATTCTTTTTTGAAGCCGTGGCCGCCGAATATCTGCCAGTTGCCTGCACCGAGTCGCTGAAGTATCGCTGTCCGCTCCATTGCGCAAGATTTCGGGTCTGTATCAACAGAAGTCATGAGTATCGGAGCATACTGATTATACTCTGCCTGCTCGGATGTTAAACCCTTGAGATTGATATAAATATCACCTGTAAAAGCGATATGGTGAGCGTAATCGATAAGGACGGTTTCGCCAGAAACATGAGCGCCTTTACCCTCATACACCTCAAAATGAAGCTCTCCGAAATCAAAGAAGCCGATCTGGCTGAGAGGCTCCGTCATGGGTTCGGACGTTCCGCAGATAACGTTTATCTTTGACGGGTCGGGCAAAGTATGACCCGTAAGTATCTTACACATATTGATATACGGACGGTGCAGCGGATTTTCCTCTCGGAAACCGCCGTTTTCGTTATATTCGAGAGTAAGACAGTCTGCAGTCTTCTGAACGGCATATATCTCATCAAAGAAAGTAAGCATACCGCAATGGTCGAGGTCTGCGTGAGTAACGAACGCTTTCTTTGTCATAGTATCGTAATCGGGGAACAACTTACGGAATATCGCAGTCATTTCTTCGTGGTAGAGAGTATAACCCGTGTCAACAAATAAAGCCTCGCCGTTGCTGATAATTATAGTGGTATTACTTCCGCAGGGCGGCTCTATGAGAACGATCTCGGTATTTTCGGTAACGGTATGGTGTGTAATTCTCGGGGAAAAGGATTTACCTCTACAAGCCGCCAGAAGATTTGCAAAACGGTGGATACTGTCAAATGTTTTATACGGAGAAAGCCCCTTTTCGTCGAGAAGATGCATTGCAAGGTTTGCGTTGACGAGAAGATCGTTTTTATACTCATCGGAAAGCCCCAAAGTCTGAACGAGGCCCGAAACGAACGAATTATAGAAAATACTGTTATCGTAAACTTTTTCGGAATGGTTATAATTGATGACACGAACCGAACACATCTGCTCCGCACGTGCAATAAACTCCTTTACTTTCTCAGGTTCATCGACAAAAAGACCCATTTTAAAGAGCTGATAATCCGTTCCGTTTTCCTGTGAACTGATATATGAAATATTAAAATTGAACTCATTTATCAAAGAGAGGATAGATGTAACGCTACCCGGAGCATCTTTTATTTTGAATTCGAGAAGAACGATGCTTTTATCGTTTTTTGCGCCTTGAAGATAGCCGATATCGGTAAGATATTTATCAGCCTCGGCAAGTTTTTCGGGAGAGCCTTCGGCATCGAGGAAGAGAGTGTGAGAGTCGATGGCTTTGTTATAGCTTACTCTTGTTATGTTGATTCCGAGAGAGGCAAAGCACTCGCTCGCTTTCAGAAATGCACCGATATGGTTCGGCATAGTGGTAATATATGTTTTTTTCATTGTTATTCCTTTGCAGATTTATATAGACTGTCAAATTCCGAGTAAAGTTGCTCGGACATCTTTTTTATTCTTTCTGTGTTTACTTTAATGACTTTTCGGTCGTATGTCAAAAGTCCGTTCGTTTCGTCTTCAACATCGCTTAGCTGTGTTAAAACAGCGGCACAAAGACCGTTTTTTAATGAAGGCTGTATCTCATTTTCATAAAGAGATACAAGTGCATCCTCAAATTTCCGTACATCGTCAAAATATCGGTAACCGTAAGTTTTATCGAGGTTAAACGAATGCTCTTTTATCTTGCACGAATACCCGCCGAACTCGGAAAGAACGAGCGGTCTTTCGGACTTTCTCAGTTTTATTGGCTTAAAATAAATATGCTCGCTTTCAACATCGCTCTTTTTCGTTTTGAACCAACCGGAAGTCGTGTCCCAGACTCTTGTTTTGTCGATAGATCTGAAAACATCGTAATACTTATCGGCATCGAACTGTCCCCAGCCCTCATTAAAAATAGTGTAATAAACAACGGACGGATGATTGTAAAGATTATCGATAATGCCTTTGCAAGTGTTTTCAAAAGCGAGCCTTCTTGTTTTGTTTGCTCGGTGGGAGATGCCTTTTTTAAGAAAAACGGTAGGCAAAGCAGTGTCTAAAATAAAACTGTACTTGCCGCTGTTTATCATATCCTGAAAAACGAGCATACCGTATTTGTCGCAAAAATAATAGAAGATATCGGGTTCGAGTTTGATATGTTTGCGAAGCATGTTAAAGCCGCATTTTTTCATTTTCAGAATATCTTCTTCAAATCCTCTCGACGATGCCGGGAGAAAAATACCGTCGGAAAAATATCCCTGATCGAGAAGACCGTTAAAGAAAAGCGGTTTACCGTTAAGACAAATAAGAGGCGTTTCATTTACGGTTTTTATCTCCACGGTACGCAGACCGAAATAAGATCTTACAATATCTTGTCCCGAAACAAGTTCGAATTCGTAAAGATAAGGATCTTCGGGAGACCAAAGATGAGGCTCTTCGATATCAAGTCTGAAATTTTCGCCTGTAAAGTGATATTCCTTGCCATGCAGTCGAAGAGTTTTCTCTTCCTTACCGCCTGTAACACAGATATCGACGCCGCAAAGATCGGGCGTTATTTTTATATTTTCGATATAATTTTCACAGACGCTTTCCAGCCATACTGTCTGCCAGATCCCGCTTATTTTAGTGTACCACATTCCGCCGCGTTTATTGGTTTGTTTACCGTACGGAAGATCGAGGCAAAGCGGATCGCAAGCCACTATTTTGATAATATTCTCGCCGATCACGGCGACATCCGTAATATCAAAACCGAAAGATAAATAGCCGCCGACATTTCTGCCGACGGGCTTTCCGTTGACATAAACATCTGCATACTGGTCGCATGCGCCGATATGAAGCAAGATCCGATCTTTTATAAAGCTGTCAAGCAAAGTAACTTTACACTCATATATAAGAAGATCATCTTCTTTTATTTCACGCATAACACCGGATATTCTGCTTTCGGGAACGAAAGGCACAGTTATACTGCCGTTAAAAACAGTAACTCCCCTATTTTCTATCCTGAAATTCCATTCGCCGTTAAGACAAAGATACGAATCTCTTTTTAGTTGCGGACGAGGGTAATCGGGGAAAGGGATTTCGATGTTTTTAAGGTCGTTTTCAAAATCGGTCGACAGTGAAACAAATTCGGTCATAATTATAATCCATAGCTTTCGTTGCAGCGAAAGCTTCCTTATATCAGGGAATTTGGGCTGGTTTTGCTAAACAAAACCTATGTAAAAAAGTATTTTTCACGCTATTCTCTCATACTTTCATAAAAACATTTCGGGGAAATATCGGCGGACGGACGAACATTGTTAAGATATGCTCTCATCGCAAAGCAAAGAGAACAACGGCTCGGATAACCTTTTTTATCGGCAACGAATCCGTTCTCGCAAGCGTAAGAATAAAGAGAGTCAATCCCACCGTTAACAAGACGAGAAAGGACGGGATATTTTTCTTCGGGGAAACTCATGCAGATAAAGTCTTCCGCATCAGCACTGATTCCGGGACATCCGGGGGGAACGATATTACCGCAAAGATCGATGTGACAATGTGAAACACTTGACACGGAACGGCACGGAGCTTTTGAAAGCCATTCATCCGCAGGTCTGTACTCATAAAGATCCTTTGCAATATTGAGGGCTTTTCCGTTCATACCAAGACCGTATTCGGAAGCAGTTTCGATTATATAATTTTCGCCGAGAACGGAACACAGTTCGTCTTTGGAGTATGTTTTTGATCTGTCCAATCCGATCGATATGAATTTACGCAGATACTGTTCTTTCCAAACAAAATACTCAAAGTCGCATTTATCAAGAAGAACGCAAAGGCGTACCGCACGTTCGAGAGGGACAAATTCAATATGAAAAGGATCGACCGAAACCATGACGGATGTTACACCGAGTTCTTTTAAAGCATTCAGCCTATCGAGGACAAACGCATCGTCTTTGCACCAAAAGGCGTTTGTTTCAATATAATCAACGCCTATTCCGTATTTATTGAGTGCCTTTATGAGAGTACAAAGAGCCTCAAAATTCATAAAAGGCTCGCCCCCGCCTATATGGACAGAATATGTTCCGGCATTTTTTAAAATCTTTGCGACCTTATCGGACATTTCAGCTGTAATAAAATTTTTCGGACGTGTCGGAGATGAGCCGAACATGCAATGACGGCACGAAGCTGTACAAACATAATTTGTTATAACACCGGAATAATTAAGAGCTCTTCTGTTCATTTTATTAATCCTTTCAAGACTGTCAAGTATACTAATTTTAACACAGTAATAAAAATTTGTCAATTACATCAGATGATTTTATTATTAAATATTGACAGAACATAATGATAATGATATACTGTATATAAGTATAACAAAAACGGAGAAACGCACAATGACAGTAACTTGTTTAATTGAGAACACCGAAATAAACGACAGCTTTCATTCGGAGCACGGACTGTCCTTTCACATAAAAACAAAGAATCATAATATTCTTTTCGACATGGGGCAAAGTGATCTTTTTGCCGAAAATGCGAAAAAGCTCGGAATAGATCTTTCAGAAGTTGATATTGCAATTCTTTCACACGGTCATTACGATCACGGCGGCGGTCTTTCGGAATTTTTGAAAATAAACAACAAAGCACCCGTTTATATAAGTAAATATGCTTTTGAGCCGCATTACAACGGTACCGAAAAATATATCGGGCTTGATATTACGTTAAAAGACAGCGACAGGCTGATATTTACCGACGGTATATTTGAAATAGATAAAGGACTTACACTTTATTCTTGCAATGATGCCGAACGAAAACACGATCTCGGTTCGTTCGGTTTAACAGAAAAAAGAGAATCGGAGTTTATCCCCGACAGTTTTCGGCACGAACAGTACCTGTTAATTGAAGAAGATAAAAAAAGGACCGTTTTCAGCGGCTGTTCTCACAAAGGAATAATGGATATTGCAGACTGGTTTGAGCCGAACATTCTTATAGGCGGATTTCATTTTTCAAAGCTATCGCTTGATGAAAAGCTTTCAGAATATGCCGACATATTAAGTAAGCACGATACGGATTTCTACACATGCCATTGTACAGGCAAAGAACAATTCGAATTTATGAAAGAACGAATGAACAGACTTTCTTATATTTCAAGCGGACAAATTATTAATTTATAAAGGAGTTAATATGTCAAAAGAGATGTTTGAACAGATCTTCACCGATCTTTTTCCGTTTTGGGCAGAAATAACCGATGAAGATAAAAAATATATATGTGACAATTCTTATGCTCTTTCATACCCCAAAGGCACGACTATCCATGACGGGAATGAGTGTTCGGGAGTATTTATTGTAAAAAAAGGCTGTTTAAGAGTTTACATAATGTCGGAGGATGGAAAGGACATAACTCTGTACCGTCTTCACGAAGGCGATATGTGTATGCTTGCGGCATCATGCGTTCTCCAGACGATAACATTCGATGTGCTTGTCGATTCGGAAGAAAACAGCGAATGTTATGTTATAAGCGGACCCGCATTCGCATCGATATCCGAACGAAATCATAAGATAAAAATATTTGCACTCGAACTTGCCGTCACAAGATTTTCGGATGTAATGTGGGTAATGCAGCAGATCCTTTTTATGAGCATGGATAAACGACTGGCAATATTCTTATTTGACGAGTCTACCAGAATCGGGAGTGACTTATTAACACTAACGCACGAGCAGATCGCCAAATATATGGGATCTGCCCGTGAGGTCGTTTCTCGTATGTTAAAATATTTTTCTAACGAAGGAATTGTTGAAGTATCAAGGAAAGGCGTTAAAATACTTGACCGAAAACGTCTGAGAGAATTAACCCTCTAAAAGTTTCAAGATCTGATCCTTGGGACGAGCGCCGACTGCCTTGTTTACAAGCGCACCGTTCTTGAGAACTGCGAGCATCGGAATACTTGAAACTCCGAACGCTTCTGCGAGTTCAGGCTCATTATCAACATTTACCTTGCCGACAACATACTGCGGGTTTTCGTTTGCGATCTCATCAACGAGAGGAGATACCATTCTGCAGGGACCGCACCAATCTGCGTAAAAGTCAAGAAGAACGGGTTTATCGCTGTTTTTTATTTCGTTGAAATTATTTTTATTTACATTAAGTACCGACATGATCAATACTTCCTTTCTTTTATTTTGTGATCATAGTATACCCTATTTTTCATCTTTTTTCAGTGACAAAGTCACAAATTTTTTATCGAGGTTAATTTATGATAAAAGAACTCATTCATGACCCTATTTTCCTTGCAATGATATCGGAACCCGCAACGGAGGCGGATATCGAAACGGCAAATGATCTTCTTGAAACGCTGATGGCGCATAATGAAACATGCGTAGGCATGGCGGCAAACATGATAGGCATTAAAAAAAGAATAATAGCCTTTTACGATGAAAGCGGTAAAAAGCCGTGTTACACCGTGATGTTCAACCCCGAAATAATAAAAAAGGCTGACGCATATGAAACGGAAGAGAGCTGTCTTTCCCTTTTGGGCGGTCCGAGAAAGACGAAGAGATACAAGACTGTAAAAGTACAATATCAGACGCCGCAAATGCAGACAAGAATTAAAAACTTTACCGGTTTTACCGCACAGATAATACAACACGAGATCGACCATTGTAACGGAATATTGATATAATGAAAGGAACTTCCGATGATAGATCTTCATTTACATCTTGACGGATCGCTTTCCGTTAAAACTGTAAGAAAACTTGCGAAAATGAACGGAACGGATATTCCCGAAAGCGATTCCGAACTTATAAAAATGATACAGATATCGTCCGACTGTAAAGATCTGAACGAATATCTGGAAAAATTCGACTTTGCCTGTTCGCTTCTTCAAACACCACAAGCGCTCTGTGAAGCGGCATACTCGCTGTGTACCGAATTGAAAGAACAGGGGTTGATCTATGCTGAGATACGCTTTGCGCCGCAGAAACACACCGAAAAAGGAATGACGCAAAAAGAATCGGTCGAGGCTGTTCTGGACGGAATCGGTAAAAGCGGTTTTTCGGCAGGGATAATACTTTGCTGTATGAGAGGAAACGACAACCGAGAACAGAATATCGAGACTGTCCGCCTCGCAAAAGAGTTTGAGAACAAGGGAGTTTGCGCAGTCGATCTTGCAGGTGCGGAAGCGCTTTTTGCAACAGAAAATTTCGAGGATGTTTTCGCATTGGCAAAAGAATTATCAATCCCCTGCACTATCCATGCAGGCGAAGCCGACGGACCGAAAAGCATAAAAAAAGCGATCGGATTCGGTGTGAAACGCATCGGACACGGAGTGCGCGCGGCAGAAGACGAAGAACTGTTAAAAGAACTGGCAATAAAAAGAATTCCGCTTGAGGTCTGCGTCAAAAGCAATATCGACACATCTGTTTTTGACAAAACAGCTGACCATTCGATCAAAAAGCTTATCGATTCGGGCGTTATAGTTACGGTAAACACCGATAACACGACTGTTTCCGCAACATCGTTAAAAGACGAATTTAAAAATATTATTGCGGCTTTTTCCCTGACAGATGAAGAAGTAAAAAAACTTATGCTGAATTCTGCGGATGCGGCTTTTACAACAAATGAAAACAAAGAGATGTTGAAATCAAAAATCGAAATCGGATTTAAAGAATTCGTGCGTTAAAAAGGTTAAAATATTATGAATGTTATAACACATTATGATATGCTCATAGACGAAAACAACGATTCGTTTCGTGACCCTCCCGAAATTCAGGAATATATGAACAAATGGGATGGGCAATTATTTTTGGACGCGCTGAAACTCGACAAGAAAAAGAATGTTCTTGAAATCGGTATCGGAACGGGACGTATAGCAAGAAAGGTCGCACCGTACTGTTTGAAACTGACAGGAATAGACATTTCGCCAAAAACCGTCGAACGAGCACAAGAGAACCTGAAAGACTACCCCAACATTTCGTTTGTCTGCGATGATTTCAACAGATACGTATTTGAGGAAACATTCGATGTCATTTATTCGTCTCTTACAATGATGCACTTTGAAGATAAAAAGCAGGTTATTTCAAAAGTCGATAGATTATTGAACAAGGAAGGGATCTTCTGCCTGTCTATCGACAAAGATCAAAGTGAATATATAGATATGCAGACACGAAAGATAATGGTATATCCTGACACACCGAACAATATAATTTCACTTATAAGCGAATCGGATATGACTGTTAAAAATATTTTCGAGACAGAGTTTGCGTATATAATAGTAAGCAATAAATAGAATTAAAGCCGAGTTACTGATGTAATTCGGCTTTAAATTATTATTTTTTGATTTATTTTTCAAGATCAATAAGCACAGCGCGGCAGGGAGCACCGTCCGCACCGGCAAGGCAGAGAGGGATAGAATTGAGAAGATAGGCTCCCTCGGGAACTTCAGAAAGGCGTATACCTTCAAGCAAAACGATCTCGGCACCGAGCATAAGCTTGTGAACAGCCATCGGAGCATCTTCGGGGCCTACGGTCTGCGATTCATTTCCAAAAAGAACGATATTTTCGTTAACGAGAACCTCTGCCGCTGAATACGAAAGAGTGGCTTTGCCTTTTATGATAATACGTTTTGCTGCTTCATCGGAAAAAGAACGTGCCTTTTTGATAATTTTTTCGGCATCCTCGGCAGAAACAAGGCCGTCATGCTCCGCAACATACGCAAAGCCGATAAATTTTTCATGCGGTATCTGTTCGACAGTCTTTCCGTCATTAAGAAAATGATACGGTGCATCGATATGCGTACCGTTATGTGCGCACATACTGAACTCCGTGAGATTGCATACCGCACCGCCGTCTATTGAACAGACGGTGTTTTTCTTCGGTTCGGGATCTCCGGGAAAGACTTCGCAGGAAAAGACTTCTTGCGATATATCGTAAATTTTCATAGTTTATTTTCCTTATTTTTCAACAATAACTTCTATCTCTTTCGGAGCATCGACAGTTGTTTCAACAGAACCGTCATCAAGGACTTTGTGAGAAACGGAAATAATACCGTAAGGAGTCGGATACGTTCCTTTTGCCCATTTAAGATCGCCGAGATTTGCCTTTATGCTGATTTTTTTACATCCGATCTCAAGTATTTTTATGCCGAGAACTTCTTCGGCAAGGAACGGAACGGGACCTGAAGACCAGCCATGACAAAGGCTGTGTCTGTAACCGATA
>SVMP01000072.1 GCA_015067385.1 Oscillospiraceae bacterium
GCAAGCCCTCAAATATTTCGGGTATTGCAACAGTATGCGTGCTTGAAGGTACACGACCGATAATAGCTGAGGTTCAGGCGCTTGTCGCCCCTACCCCGTTTCCCACTCCGCGAAGAGTGTCTGTAGGCTTTGATTACGGCAGATTTAATCTTCTTATAGCAGTCCTTGAAAAACGGTGTAAGATGTTTTTCGGAACATCGGACGTTTACATAAATGTTATAGGCGGTCTTCGAATAGATGAACCCGCTGCAGATCTCTCGGTAGCCGTTGCATTAGCTTCAGGACTTAAAGACTTTATTATTCCCGAAGACACCATACTCATCGGCGAGGTCGGTCTTGCAGGCGAAATAAGAGCCGTCACAGCGCTTGAAAAACGTATATCAGAAGCGAAAGCTCTCGGATTTAAAAGAGCGGTAGTACCGTCAAGAAACAGGATCGATTTTGAATCAGACATAGAACTTATTCAGGTTGACAATATAAAAGACGTTTTTAATAAAATGTAAAAATAAGAGCTGATCAAATGATCAGCTCTTATGGTTTTATGGACGTATTATTAATAACTGTTTTGCTTTTACGCTAGATATTTTCCATATTGGCTATCTTCCAGCCGTTTTCGGTTTTTATCAGTATTATTTTGTAATTTGAATGATACTCCTCCGTGGAATACTTCAGTTCAACGACATAATCAAAAGTTATTTCCGCAAGGATCTGTGTTTCCGTATACTCCTCGTAACGCAGAATTTCAAAATTTTCCAGTCCCGAACTCAAAATTTCAGGGTTATACATGGTCCAGGAACTGTTAAAATTTTCAACAACTTTTGAATATTCTGATCCGTCAAGAACATACTGCAGATAGTTTTCCATTTCTTTCTCGAGAGAGATCACACTAATATATTCTTCCATGGCAGAACGGATAAAGTTGTAAATATTATTGTAATTAACTTCTTTTCGTTCAAAAATAATATTGTTGAAATCTTCCGAAACTGTTTGAGTATATGCTTCACCGTATATGGGATCAACCGTAAAAACAGGTTCCTTTATAAAACCATAAAGCTCATATGTGACATATCCAGGTGACTCTATTCCGTTTATTTCAGGATAATCGTCAACTTTTTCTGTATTTGAAATGTATTTATCTGCGATAATAGACCCGTCTGCATAAAGAATATATCCTTTCGGTACTGTCACGGTATATTTTTCCAAAAATTCAAACGGTTCGCAATTTTCTATCTTCCATGTTTTAAATCCGTATTTTGTTTTTGTATCGGAAATTGAAAGTATTACATATCCGATACGTTCCCCGTTTCCGTAGATATTATATCTGACAGTATCCACACCCGAATGAGAAGAACTTTCAAGGAATGAAAGCTCCTTATTTTCGTAACGCTGACGCAGGACTGAAATACATTCTTCCGAACCCGCAAAGTCTGTCTGAACAAACTTTGAATACACAAAAGGATAGCTGTATTCTCCGTTTTCAATTTTTTTCAGATATTTTTCAACAACTTTATACGGTTGACTTGATTCGAAATCTTTAAGAACATCGTTTGTAAACAGCAGTCCGGAAATGCAGATCACGCAAAGAATCATTATAAAGCCAAGGTAAAATATCCAAAAAACACTGATTTCCGTTTTTTTTCTATTCAACATCCGGGACCTCCGCAACAGCAAAACATGTTGGGATCCTACCCGGGCCATAGAGGGAACAGCATTTGGTGACTATTTCCCCTTCATAGACCATCAACGAAGATGATCCGCCGTCAAGATTACAGGCATTTACCGCACCGTATTTGACCATAATATCAATAAGATCCTGATAAGTCGCTCCTAAACTCTGAGGCTGTCTTCCGTCAATAACAAGAAGAAGAACTGTTCCGTCAGCACGCTGGCCTATCGCAGTCCGAGGATTCAGACCAAGGCTGAAACCGCTGACATTCGTTGGTTGTCCGTCCTTTATCAATATCGGAGAAAATGAAATCGCATCTCTCAATCCCATAGAGATTGCATCGTCGGCTGTCATTTTATCCACTATAAGCTTATTTTCAGAATTAAATCCAACAATGGTATACGCTCTTGTTTCATCGCCGCAAAAAAGAATTTCTCCATTGCTTATAGCCACGCCCATTGGCATATCTCCGCCATTATCGGCATACGCGCCACCGTTTATTGCCGCAACGGAATTGCTCGATTCCGCAAGTTCTTTTAATTTCATTCCTTTTCCGTTTTCCTGAAACGGTTGAGAGGTTACAACAGAAACTCTTGAAGGATCGGCAATCAACAACATTTTTCCGTTATAAGTTGATCCATATATATTTATAAGCTCAATTTCAGGTTTCTTTTCTTCCGGAATTTCCGTCACAACTTCCGAAACAGGCGGTATATTCTCTGAAATGATTTCATCCGGTGTAAAGTCTACACGTCCTACGCCTTGTGTAATTGCTCTTATTTCTTCATCCGAAAGAAACCATTGAGCGAGAAATCTTCCGTTATAAGTTTCCATTACGGTTGAAACAAAAATATTTCTTGCCGCAGCGGACGGACCGTAATGAATTCTTTTTAAAACTCCGAACATGAAAGAAACACCGAAAACGCCTGCTGTGAGGCAGACGATAAGTATTCTTAAAATAACTTTCAGTGTTTTTTTCATTATAACGATCCCAATAAAGAGTTTTTTTCATTATAACATATTATAACTTTAATATCAACAGTTTACGTTAATTTCTTATAATTTTTTTAAGTTTCATTACAAATAAAAAACTGACTTTTCGGGTAAGAGTTGTGAGACTCTTCACTAAACACGAAGAATTTTCCATTCGATTTTCTATGCTGTTCGTCAATTAAAAAAGTACTGAAAGATTATGCCGAAACTCCCATGATTTTCTATTTTGAAACAAAAATTTTATTGACAAAACAGAAAGTTCATGGTATACTTAATTGATTTTACCATAATTAAAAATTTTTTTCTATAAAAATAAGAGGTGCAAAATGGCATACGTAGTATTGACATCCGAAAATTTCGAAGAAGAAGTTATCAAGTCGGACAAGCCTGTTCTTGTTGACTTTTGGGCGACATGGTGCGGCCCTTGCAGAATGATCGCTCCTATCGTTGAACAGATCGCAGACGAAAATGAAGACATCAAAGTATGCAAAGTCGATGTTGACGATCAGCCGGAGCTCACATCAAGTTTCGGAATCCAGAGCATACCCACTCTTATCGTTTTCAAAAACGGCGAGATCGCCAATAAAGCAGTCGGCGCACGTTCAAAAGAAGCGATCCTTGAAATGCTCAAATAATCAAAGTCCCTGCTTTTTTCTTAAAGCATTGCATATTGAATAGACTGCGTCAAGATTTGACGGACGCCCTGTATCCGAGCTGTATGAAGAACCGAATATTTCGGAAAGGATAAACGGATCGCCTCTGTCAAACGCAACAGACACAGCGTACCGTATACTACGCTCTATCTTAGACACAGAGGTATTATATTCCGATGTTAAAACAGAATATATATGCCCGGTAACATGCTCTCTGTCTTTTTCATTAACCGCAGTCATAACAGCAGTGCGAAGATAATAAAAACCTCTTACGTTTTCAGGGATACCTATATCGATAAGAAAATCCGAAACTGTCTGTTCGGAAACGATATATGTCCTGACGTGCCTCTCCTCCTTTTTCGGCAGAAAATTAAAAAGGTTTTTAGCGACACTTTTAATTTCTGAAGCCCCGAAAGGAATAACAAGATAAAAAATATCTTCCTTTTTCTTTTTTATAATATGTGCGTTACCGAGAGATATAATTTCATCTCCCAAAGATAAATATTTCCGCACAGTTTAGTTCCCCCTCAACATGATTCCGAAAATTATCGATTATTACCGAAAATTTTCGACAAATTTTTTCTTTGTATTTTGATTTAACTACTATAATTATACCCCTATTTATGAAAACTGTCAAGTTGTATCATTTCAACAGGTAAAGAAAGAGAGTAAAACCATGAATTTCAGAATATCACTTACAGGAGATCTGGGCAGCGGCAAAAGCACTGTCGGCAAGATACTCTCCGAAAAATATGAAGCAAAGATTTATTCGACAGGCCCTATCGTTCGCCAGATCGCTGCAGATAGAGGCATCTCTGTTGGTGAACTGAACAAGCTGATGGAGTCTGACCCGAAGATCGATCATGAAATGGACGACCGTCTCAAGCTTTTATCAAACGAACCCGGCAACCTGATAATTGATTCAAGAATGGCATGGTTCTTTACGGAAGGAACATTCCGCGTTTATCTTGCAACATCCATAGAAGAATCTGCAAAAAGAATATACAACGACCCGAACCGTTCCTCAGAAAAATTCGAAAGTGTTGAAGAAGCGGTTGTTAAGATCAGAGCAAGAAAACAGAGCGAAAATCTCAGATATAAAACGCTTTACGGTGCAGACTGCAGTTTTATGGGCAACTACGACCTTGTTGTTGACACCACAGCCTCCCCTGCCGAAGCTGCGGCGGAAATCATCAGCGAATCATATAAAAATTACCTGGACGGCAAAGATACCGTAAAGATCTATATGTACGGCGGTCGTCTCATTCCGACCCACGAAATCTCCGAAGAAGAGATCAAGGCTGCAGTAGAAACTAAAGATGAACCTCTCGATACAGCCGTTAATATTACGGTTTGCAACGGCGAGATGTTTATAACAAACAAGGAAGATACCGTAAAAGCTCTCAGATGCGTTGCGGCAGGCAATAATCTTATTCCCTGCATTGCAGAATACACGGACACTGCACCCACTGTCTCCGAAAACGCAAAAAACATCTGGAAACAGACTGTAAACGAAATAAAGCCTAAGAAGAAATAAAGAAAACGAATCCCTCGGAATTTTGGCGTTAAGCGTGAAGGACAGTTTTAATACCCCATAAGTTATCAAAAACGAGCTGACTTTTGTTGGCTCGTTTTTTACTATTGTATAGTTATCCACTCAAACGAGCAAAAAACAACTAATCGTGGTTAAGCTTGCAAAAATGCGGTTATTGATTTATATAAATCATTGTGGTAAAATTATTATGCTGACAGGGCCCGTTATGCAGATGAAATCATAACCAATTATAGAAAGGAGTATGTTATGGATTTATTAATTAGTGAAAGAATAAAAAAATATCGTAAAGATAAAGAAATGACCCAAGATGCTTTAGCACAAGCGTTATCAGTATCACCGCAATCGGTCTCCAAGTGGGAATGTGGCGACGGATATCCTGATATTACACTTCTTCCTGCAATTGCTAATTTTTTTGAGGTGACTATAGATGAACTGATAGGCAATGACGAAATAAGCGCCAAAGAAGATGTGCAAAAAAACTTTTTTAATGTTATAAATACTCTTTCTCCCAATGATCAATTGGAATTAGCGATACAATATAATAAAAAGTATCCTCGAAATTGGCATATCGCAACCTCGCTTATGCACAGAATCACTCGCTATCGCGGTAACAACGAAGACGAGTATAGAAAATTGCTTGTAAACATCGGCGAGAGAATCTTGAAAGATTGTACTGATAGTACTATGCGTAGAAGTGCGGTTACTGCAATGTGTATGGTATGTGATGAGGAAGAGATTCAATCATGGTTGAATAGAGACACAACCTTTTGGTATGAAGGCAGACCTGAAATTTATGAAAAACGCTATAAATTATCTGGCGAGGAAGAAAAATATTGGATGATCAGAAATGCCGGGAACTTTCTGCGGACATCCGCGATGATCGGGAGAATGCGCGAGCATAAAAGTTATATTGGCAAGCCGGAAGATTCGGTAGAGTGGAATACAATGTATCTCAATATTCTTACCGGAATTACTCAAAATTCAATTCCTGATGGTTGGATTCCTGAATATACTATGCAATATATTCGATTGTCTGCAGCGTATTTTGGTTTGGGGGATAAGGAGAGTGGATATTCACATTTAGAAAAGGCTCTTGAATTATGCAAGCGATGGCAGGAATTCCCCGAGAATGCATTGCTGGATTTAGGAAATCCGCTATTCTTTGGAGAAACCAAACTAATAAAAAACGATTGGCTTATTCAATTGCCAAACGGCGAAAAGTTGCCCCTTCTTCAAGGATTCAAGAACAGCATAGCAAACCTTGCGAGCATTATGCAGGCAGAAAAAGGATGGGAATGGTTTAATAGTGTACGAACTGAAGAACGTTGGTCTGCTATTTTATCTGAGGCGAAATCTCTAACTATTCTATAGGTAAAACTTAACAACTGGATATATTGAAAACAAAAATTATCAAATAAATGTGTAAACAAAAGAGCCTCCGATGAGAACGAATTCTTGTCGGGGGCTTGTTGTATTTATTGGATCTCACCACCACAATGGTGGTGAGTAAGTGCGCACTTGCAGGTAAACCCAAAGCCTCCCTTGTGCAAAGGGAGCCCCTAGATATAACCGTTTCTCTTTCTGTTGAATTATTGTAAAATCTGTCCTTAAGAGCCCGAAGCATTATCCGAGGGACATTTTTTATTTCATATAATCCGCGCACGCTTTGATATATGCGATGACGTTTTCGACGGGGACTTCGGGTTCGAGCAGATGTGTGGGGCAAACGAAAAGTCCGCCTTTTTCGCCTGCGATATCAAGGTTTTCAAAGACGGTACGTCTGACATCCTCGGGAGTACCGAACGGCATAACGGACTGAGTGCCGAGCGTGCCGTGGAAAGAAAGACGATCGCCGTACTTATCATGAAGATCTCTGAAATCCATAGTTTCGGGCTGAACGGGGTCGAGAACGTCGATACCTGCCTTTATGAGCGACGGAATAAGCTCCGTTACACGACCGCAGGAATGGTAGAAAACAACGACCTCGGGATTTATCGCTTTTGCGGCATCGATAACACGTTTAAGACGAGGCATGAGCCATTCTTCGTAAAGTTCAATGCTCATCATTATCGTGTGCTGCATACCGACGTCATCGCCGAGGAACAATGCGTCAACACCTGCTTCGGCATAGAATTCAGCCTGCATTATGGCAAGATCAGTCACCTTATCAAGAAGAACTGTTGCCATATTGTCCTCGGAAAGCATATCACACATCAGATTTTCCATGCCGCGCATATACCATGCTTTTTCCCAGATTGTAGTCTGCATAGCACCCATAACAGGTCGGTCTTTAAGGTGAAGCTGTTCAACATCCTGTTTTCTCTGTTCAAGCGTTGATTTATCATAAACGGGGAACGGATACTCGAGTATCTGCTCGACGGAATCGAAATTCTCCATCGGATGATACATCTTAGTCATATGATACGCATATTCCGAGCCGGGCTCATGGGCAACGCCCCAACCGTTTATCGAAGTGCCTTCTTTGAACGATTTATCTTTATAATATTTTTCGCGAAAAACATTGCCGTCGGTCCATTTTGCAGAAATTCCGGGGATATAATCGACATCCCAAGGGACATCTATAGGATGCTCTTTTATATAGGCATTATATTTTTCCGCAAGAGACGGACACATATTGAACGAAACAGGCATTCGTTCATAGCCTTTTCTTTTGGCTATGGAAATAAAATTTTCTCTATCTGTCATAATCATCTCATCCTTTGTATCTTGCAAAAAAAATTATTTTGTTATCTCAAAAAGCCTTGCGGTACGTTTTTTCAGACTGACAGCGAGAACATTCTTGTTAAAAGAATACGTTGACTCAAGAGAAACGGGATATATACATTTCGCATTTTTAATAGCTATATCTTTAAGGGGAATCTCGAAAGTATCGTCTTCTCCGTCAATTCTCCAGACTGCAAGATATATCTTATCACCGCAATCGAGAGCAAAAGAGAACCATCCGTCAGAAAAATGAGGCATACCTGTGGGATAAAAAGGAAGCGCTGTTTTGATATCACCGCGAATCTGTTTATAGACAGAAATACCTTCCGAAACCATATCAAAGCCTTCGGGAGAAATTTCAGCAAGATGGCCGCTTTGATGAATTCGGAGAAGAATAGCGTTGACCATGTTCATTGCAACGTTTTCTACATCGGCATCTTTAAGCGGATATGCCCAGACCGCACACTGTTCGGGACAGATGCCTGCAGAGGAAGCCGCCGCAACGACCGCATTTTTCAGATAGTCTGTCTGGTCACTGCTCGACTGTATACTGTGACGGGAAAGCAGAGCATAGTTTGCACGCATAGCGCCGCTGGAGCAGCATTCTATCGTAAGATCAGGGTATTTTGCAAATATCTCATCAAGCCATGCAATATATGCACGGTTATGACGAAGCAAGCCGTCACCGAAGCTGTCACTGCCGCATTCGGTACCTATTCCGGCTTCAATATTATAGTCCATTTTAATGTAGCCTACACCGTATTCACAAACAAGACGGTCAATAACGGCGGTTGCATATGCTCTTACATCGGGATTTGAGAAATCAAACTGATAACGACCGTGATCGATAACACGCTTACCGTGACGGATAAAGAACCAGTCATCAGGAAGTTTATCGGCTAACGGACAATGAATACCCATTACTTCGATTTCAAGCCAAAGCCCCGGGATCAGGCCTTTTGATCTGATATAATTAAGGGGTTCACGAATACCTCCGGGGAAACGTGCCGTTGAAGGAAGCCATTCGCCGACGCCTGTCCACCAGCCACCGTCTGAGTACCAACCGCAGTCAATACAGAAATATTCACAGCCTGCTTTTGCCGCCGCATCTATGAGGGGGATAAGTTTTGCCGTTGTAGGATCGCCGCCGAGGCAGTTCATGTAATCATTGAAAATAACAGGAAGATTATCGTTATCAATATTCGGACGGCGTATCGCTCTGCGGTATTTTGTCATTTCAGCCAAAGTACCGTCAAAACCGTCATTTGAGAAAACAACTGCCGCCGCAACACTCTCGAACGAATCGCCGGGTTTAAGTTTTTTCCACCAACCTGCAGTATCCTGGCAAGGACCTGACAAAAGAAGATAGAGATCGTTCGCTTCGTCTCCTACTTCCCACATCCATGAACCGTTATTTTCGATCTGCCACATAAGCGCAGTTCCGTATGCTTCGTTTTCAAAATATCCTCCGGCAAGAAATTCATCGGTCGCAAATGTACCCGTGCTGGACTTGATCAGCGGTTTTATAGAAAAACCGCCTACCTTAGAAAGACCGAGTTCCGCAACGGAATGTTTATACCATTGAGCTTCACCGAGCCAGGTATTATGCGCAATGGAAATATTACACTTTTTATCCCAAGGTTCCTCTCCACCGGCAGAAATTCCAAACAGATTGAATGAAGAAATAAATTCAAAAGTTACCGTATTTCCAGAACGGTTTTCTACTTTCGTGTATGATCTGACAACAGAAATACCCGAATAAAACACATAGTACGATGTTACATAAACATCATCCGCCTGCTGAGTAACGGCGAAAATACGCTGTTTTCCGTCGTCAGAAAGAGTATCCGTGTGAGAAACGTAACGAAGCCTCTCACTTAAGCCTGCGGTGATATGTTTAGCGCCGTGATGATCCTCATAACCGTAATCAGCGGTTTTGACCTGAACAAGACTGTATCCGTGACCTGCGGGAAGATGGTTATCGTCAACCTCTTTCGAGCCCATATATAAAAGACGGACTTTTCCATCATCGGTAATTTTCATTACAACATATATTCCGTTTTCGGAAAACTTGATTAATTCAGCCATGTCTTCACTCCTATTCTAAGACTGTATCGTAATGTAGATCTTAACAGTAAATTTAATTTATTTTTTTCAGTATAGCAAAACATATATTATTTGTCAAGTATGAATATAAATTTAACATAGGATATAGTTTTAAACAAAAGGTATTTGTATAATTATTTGAAAACATAAAAACAGCACAGCGGGCGGCTGTGCTGTTAAAAAAAATAATTGATCGATTTATTTTATAGCTTTTGTTTTCCATTTACCTCTTGCATAGAAGACAACTGTAAGCAATGCGCCTATTACCCAAGAACAGAGAAGAGATATCTGGATACACTGAGGAATACCGAACGGAAGTTCTTCGGATCTTGTAAGGAAAGAGATACCGTATGCAATGGGAACACGGATAGCGACCGTTGTGATAAGAGATATCCACATCGGGGTCATCGTATCGCCTGCACC